>SMYC01000035.1 GCA_004356105.1 Acidobacteriota bacterium
CAGTCGACGGCTTTGTTCAGTCTGTGCGTGCTCTTCGTTGCGGCGATCGGTCTGGCGTTCTACGCCTTCCAGCGCGCCATCGTTCTCGAAGATCGCCTGCGGGACAGCGTCGGTGAGATGCAAGCGGGTTTGCAGGAGCTCAAGGCCAGCATTCACTTCGACTCGACGCGCCAACAGCTTCTACTCGGGATTCGCGACGAAATCTTGCGCGTGAACGAAGATATCAGTCTTGGCAAAGCCTATAACTACGCCGAGCTCTTGCTCGCGGCTACGGACAAATATCCCTCCGTGGATCCGGTGCTTCTTCTCTCGGTGGGCGTTGTAGAGAGCCGGTTTCAGACGGACGCTCGCAGCCACGCCGATGCGCGCGGCCTCTACCAGATTTGGCCATCAACCGGTCGGATGTTGGCGGGCATGCTCGGCTGGACTTATTCCGACGAGATGCTGCATGACTCCCGCCGAAATACCGAGATGGCGGCGCTCTATCTCGACGTGCTCATGACGACCTACAACGATGTAGGAATGGCGCTAGCGGAATATAACGGAGGCCCCGTCAATGCCGGCTTCTATCGCGCCCGCAGCCATAGGGCGTCGGCGGAGACGCGCGACTATGTGCCGAAGGTGCTCGACGAGTACCAGCGCATGGTCCGGAAGCTCCCGACACCGCCCGGTATGAGCTACGACATCATGTACCGAGATGCGTCGCGTCCCGGGAAGAAGCTCGAGCCCGCAAAAACCGACTGACGCCTCTATCGCAGTTGATTCTTCGGTTTGGATGCGGATAGATCGTCGCGACGTAGTCAGATACAGCCTCTTCGTGTTACATAGAGGCATGCAAATCCATTCAATTGTGCTATTGCTGGCTGTTCTGGCCGGCGCCGGCTGTGGCATCGAGGTCTCGAAAGCAGCGGGCGAGCGCGAGGACATGACCACCCCCGAATATGACGCCGCGGGCGACATGCTCCGGCCGGAAGGCTATCGCCGCTGGGTGTTCGTCGGTGCTACTCTCGGGCTCCGCTACACGAAAGACGGCGAGGCCGAAGACGAAGGCCCGGGCAGCTTCCACAACGTCTACGTCCAGCCCGAGGCTTATGACTATTTCATGGAGCACGGTGTCTTTCCGGAGAAGACCATCCTTGCGATGGAGACCTACGAGACGGGAACCCGGGAGCCGAAATCCGAGCTGACCGGAGGCTTTTTCGAAGACGCCTTCCTCGGGCTTTCGGCGGCGATCAAAGACAGCGAACGGTTCGAGGAAAAATGGGGCTACGTCACCTTCAAGGGAGCGACCGCGTCGCCTTTTCCGAAGGCGCGCTGCTTCGACTGCCATGAGGAGCACGGCGCGGTCGATAACGTGTTCACGCAGTTTTATCCGATTCTCAAGCGATGAGCGTGACGGGGAAATGGATTACAGCCGCAGCAGCGCTTTGTGTGATTCTCTCCACGACTGCACGCGCCGCGGAACCGCCGCCGCTACAAATGGGCGCGATTGGTGACTTGACGCTCGAAAGCGGCGAAGTTCTTCGCGACGCGAAGCTCGGTTACCGCACTGAGGGGACGCTGAACGCTGAGCGCTCCAACGCGATATTGTTCCCGACATGGTTCACCGGTACGACGGCCGCTCTCTATGCGGCCGGTGCAGTCGCGACGATCGACACGTCCAAGTTTTTCTTGATCACGGTCGACGCCTTCGGTAACGGGGTCTCGTCGTCGCCTTCGAATAACGACTCCTTCACCGACGTCACTATTCGCGACATGGTGCGGGCAGAGTACGCGCTCGTAACCGAAGTGCTCGGTCTCGACCATCTATACGCGGTCACGGGGATCTCGATGGGCGGCATGCAGACTTTCGAGTGGATCACGGCCTATCCAGATTTCATGGACAAGGCCGTTCCCATCGTCGGTTCCCCGCGGCTCGCCTCCTATGACGTGCTCTTGTGGGAAACGGAGCTCGAGGCCATAGCACTCGCGCGCGCGGGCGGTGACGAGGCGCGCGCCTCGGCGCTCGTGGGAATGATCAGCTCACTCGCTCTTTGGTCCCCGGACTATCATGCCCGCAAAACGCCGCGCGCTAAATCAGCCGCGTTTCTTCGCACGGCCAAGGCGGGGGTGGGGCAGACCATGAGTGATCGCGCATCGCAGCTTCGCGCTATGTTGGCTCACGACGTATCGAAGCCCTTCGGCGGTTCCTTGGAGAAGGCGGCGGGTGCGGTGAAAGCAGAGGTGCTCAACGTCGTCTCCCGCGCGGACCATATGGTCACCCCCGCGCCTGCCATTCGCTTCGCGGAGCTCCTCGGCGCCGAGTCGCTCCTCCTCGAGAACGATTGCGGGCATCTTGCCACTTCTTGTGACGGCGGTCGGTCCACGGAAGCCATCCGCAAATTTCTGGAGTAGCTCATGAAGAAAGTCGTCCTGTTTCTCGCGCTCGTGGCCGCGCTCCCGCCGCTTTCGGCTTTGGCGTCCGATCGCGTCCTCGCCGTGGGTGTCTGGCCCAACCGTTTGCAGTTTCTCGACGAAGACACGCTCGAAGTCGTCGCGGAGCTCCCGCTTCGCCACGGTGTGGTCGTATGGGATAGCGGTGGCTACGGACGCACGTCGCATGCGGCTGACTTTTCCAAGCTGTACTTCATCACCGGCCGGCTCGATACGCTCGAGATCGTCGACGTAGCGGCGCAACAGGTCGTGGACGAGGTGAAGCTCGCGACGCCGGACAGGATGGTATATCTCATGGGCGCCATCCCGTCGCCCGATGGCAAGCGCGTCTATCTGACAGTTCGGGTGATCGACAAGGGGAGCGATCGCTTCATCCAAGATCTCGATCACGATGTCGTTGTCTACAACTTGGAGACGCGGGAAGTCGAGGCGAGGTTTGCCTTCCCCGATGCGTTTGGAGCCAACGATCCTCCAGGGCTCTGGATCTCGCCGGAGGGCGACACCCTTTTCGCGCCCGTGGGGAGCAAAATCTACGAATTCCGACTCGATACACAAGAGGTCGTGCAGACATACGACGTTGGGCGCGCGGGTGCTTTCGGCTTTGGCCGTCGTAATGCGGCTATGTGGTACGAGACGAGCCCCTCGAGCTACGACGCGGTCTATTTCACGAAAGACCCCGTCATCGAGCGTGATTCGATCGGCATCGTGCATTTCGATGGCGCGAGCCGCGCGGTGTCTAGCTTCGAGATCGGACCGATGTTCGACGTTGTGCATATCGCCTTTTCTCCGGACAGAAAGCGCCTCTATCTTGGCGGGCATGACGTGGTGGCGGTGGACATGGAAACCCGTCAGATCGTGGCGTACAAAGAAGGCTTCGAGCGGGGCCGTACGAATACAGGATGGGTCGCTTCCGAGGATGGCTCGAAGCTCATCGTCGGCGGAGTGGGTGACCGTCTCAAAATTTATGACGGCGACACGTTCGAGTTGCTCAAAGAAAAGATCCTGGAGGGTGACGCTATGTTCGCGCCGTTCCCTCTGCCGAGGCATCTGGTCGAGAACGCGTCGCAATAGATGACCCCTGACGCCGTCGCGGAGCGCTTGCAATCCGCGTCGAGCCCGGTTCTCCTTCTTGGGGCTGCGCAGTCTTTCGTGGCCGAATTAGCGCGAGTAACAGGTCGCCTCGTGGTGACGGCTGACATCGGCGCTCCTCTATTTGGCGCTCCGGGCGCAATCGGCATCGGACGTTACGAAGGTTCTGAGTGGAAGCTTCTCCGTGTCGAGGCTCTCTGCACGCTCGACGCGGCCAGGTTCCGACTACCGCTTCTTCTGGCGCTAAAGCGCGCCGTCTCCGGCGACGCGTTGGTCCAGCTGCCCGGGCTGAGGCGAGGCATGGCGGCAGCAGAGCTTGTCACGGGTGCGATTGCGCTTACCGGTGCCAGAACGGTTCTTCTGGGCTCGGAGGAGGCAGAGGCGGCGCTGGTCGGCGAGCTCACCGCAAGCGGGGTCGAGTGGTTTCACGTTGCGGGTGAGCGGGACCGGTCGCGTGGTCGGACAAGCCGTACAGGTCTCTGGGACAATTATCTCGATGGCGCCACGACGTCGGCCGTGCCATTGGACGAGGTGAGCCTCCTGGGCGCTCCCCCGCCGATCGAAGCGGCGGACGCGTGGCCCGGACGGCAGGTTGCTCTCTTGGATGCAGAACAGAGAACGCTTGCGCTCGGCGAGGCTCTTGGAATTGAGGGACATGAGCTTCTAGTGAAAGCCGCGTCGTTCGACAAGCAGGACGTGCGTGCACTCTTGACGCGGGACGCTCGGCGATCGTCGAGCGGCTTTCTGGCGACGGATCGCCACGCCCCGATAGCGGCCGACGCGCAGCCCGATTTACAGGCAAAGGAATACGACACCGGGGCGCCCGTGACCCTTAGTTTGTCTTCGGCCAAGGCCGCTCTCGTGAACGGGGTCTTCGGCGACCCGCTTCTTCACGTCCGCCTGCGGCATCTCAAACGCAGCCTTCTCTTCGACCTTGGGGATTCCGCGCGTCTTCCGACGCGCATCGTGCATCAAGTCTCAGATGTTTTCATCTCGCACGCCCATTTCGATCATATCGGCGGATTTCTCTGGTTCTTGCGCTCATGTCTCGGCTCGCCCGTGCCGCGGCGCCTCTTCGGGCCGCCGGGACTGGTGGGACATATCCAAGGGATGGTCGCCGGTATCCATTGGGATCGCATCGGCGAGCGCGGGCCGGTCTTCGAGCTCACCGAGGTGTCTGAGCGTGAGACCGTGAGCTACCGTCTCAAAGTCGGTGTGGATGGACTCGAGAATTTGGGAACGCGGCCGCTTACCGATGGCGTTCTCGTGGACGAAGCGGCGTTTCGCGTGCGGGTCACGACACTCGATCACGGGATCCCCGTTCTCGCCTTTGCCTTCGAGGAGGCGCGCGTGTTTCAAGTGCGAAAGGACGCTCTCGTAAAGAGCGGCTACGACCCGGGCGCGTGGCTGAGCACGCTCAAAACGCATCTTCATCGCGGCGAGCACGACGCCCAAGTCGAGCTTCCGGATGGGAGCTCACGGAGCGTCGAGGCGCTTGCGCGCGAGCTCGTGCTCGAGCGTCCAGGAAACAAGCTCTGTTACGCGACCGATCTCGACGACAACGCGTCGAATCGACAAAGGCTGGCCGCGCTCGCGCGAGAGGCGGCTATCTTTGTTTGTGAAGCGAGCTTCCTTTCGAAAGACGCCCATCTTGCGAGGGCGACGCAGCACCTTACGGCGCGTGCTTGTGGCGAGATCGCCGCCGCGGCGAATGTGCGCACCCTCGTGCCGTTTCATTTCTCCAAACGCTACGAGAGAGATGTCGGTCCCTTGTACGACGAGGTTCGGGCAGCCTTTCCCAGGTTGCGCGCGTGACCGAGCTGCGGTCGGACGCGGTCGGCTTTCCAACGGCGCTCGCCACCGCTGTCGGTCTCATCATTGCTGGCTCGGTCTTGCTCACCGCGACAACCGGGTTCGGGATCGGCGGCGGCACCTTTGCCGTCGCTGTCGCTATCGCTTTCGTCCTCATGCTGGCACAGACGGCCAGCTTCGCCGAGCTAGCCGGGATGATTCCCACCCCTGCCTCCGTATACGACTACATCAGGTGCGGGCTCGGCCGGTTTCCGGCCATCGCCGGGACGCTCTCCGGCTATGTGGTCGTGCACGTCTTCGCCGGAACCGCCGAAGTCGCGATCGCGGGGGTGTTTGCCAGCGTGAACTTCGAAGCTTTCTCAGGAATGGCCGATGGCGGATCGTGGAAAATCGGCGTCGGCCTCGTTGTGTTCTTCGCTGTCGTGAACGGGCTCGGTATCGATCTCTACGCGAAGTTCGAGGTCGCGATGACGGCCTTCATGTGGGGAACACTCTGTCTGTTCGGCATCGCGGGGGTCGTGCGCGAGCCTGTTGCTGACATCACGGGGCCTTTCGGTGCGTCACAGGTGGGCACCGATCTCACCTCGACGCTTTCGCTCGTGGGTCTAGCTCTATTTTTATTCGTTGGCTGTGAGTTCGTGACGCCGCTCGCCGCGGAGCTCAAAAATCCGGGACGCACGATTCCGCGCGCGATGTATCTCGGTGTGGCGGCTGTCTGCATCGCGATGTTTCTCTACGGCGCTGCGGTTCGCCGTCAAATCCCAGACGTGGCGCTTCTCGAGACCCCGATGGCGATCCCGATCTTCGCTGAGTCGATCGGCGGGACGATGGGGAGGCTATGGCTCGGGGTTGCGGTGCTTCTCGCTTCCGCCGCGACCATCAACACGCTGCTTGCGGGTTTGCCTCGGATCCTCTACGGCATGGCGCTCGCAGGCTCCCTTCCGCGCTTCTTCGCGTACCTCCATCCACGTTTCGAAACGCCCATCGTTGCGATAGGTTTCGTCGCCATAATCCCCGCGATCTATGCGATCGTCATCGACGGGAATATCGAGAGGATACTGCATCTCGTTCTCGCTGGCGTGTGTGCCTGGGTCTTCGCCTATGTGCTCGTCAACTTGTCGTTGATCTCCCTGAGGCTGCGGCGTCCGGATCTTCCGAGACCCTATCGTTCCCCCTTTTTCCCTGTTCCCCAGATCGTGGCTTCGCTCGGCATGCTCGTCGCGATTTGGTATATCGCGCCGGCGGGGATGGAGCGTCGCGATATCTACATTCCTTTTGCGCTCGTGCTCGGTTCGATGGGCATTTTCGCGCTCCTGTGGACGCTTCTCATTCACCGCGAGCCTCTCTTCCGCCCGACAGAGCCGGAGGACGTGATCCGCGCGTCACAGGTCGGCGGAAAGTGATACATTTCTGCGCATGAAAGCCATCCGATTTCACGAATTCGGAGGACCCGAAGTCCTGAAGCTCGAGAACGTCGCGGACCCTGAGCCCGGTAACGGGGAAGTGCTCGTTCGCGTGCGAGCCGCTGGCATCAATCCTGTCGACACTTATATCCGCTCCGGGACCTATGCGTTCAAGCCGGAGCTTCCGCATATACCGGGCTTCGATGGCGCTGGTGTCATAGAAGGCTCAGGGGAAGGCACGGGCGCGCGCGTTTACTTTGGTGGGACGTCTACGGGGAGCGCCGCGGAGCTCGCGGTCTGCGATAGCGACAGGCTCTACCCCCTACCTGACAACGTGTCCTTCACCGAAGGTGCGGCGATCGCGGTTCCCTATGGAACAGCGCATCGCGCTCTCTTCGCGCGCGCGCACGCGCAGCCGGGAGAGACGGTGCTCGTTCACGGTGCTAGCGGCGGGGTCGGCACCGCGGCCGTGCAGCTGGCCCGAGCCGCCGGGATGACCGTCATCGGGACCGGGGGAACGGCCAAGGGACGCGAGCTCGTTGCGCGCGAAGGGG
>SMYC01000036.1 GCA_004356105.1 Acidobacteriota bacterium
AATCCGGCCACTCGAATAGGCGTTGTGGCTGACCGACTTCGAGCTCGGGCTCGGTGCGAATAGCGACGGCCATCATGGATCGGCTCTCGTCGCCCGTGTAGAAGATCTCACGGCCGGCCGGCGACCAGAGCGGGCTACGGCCTCCATCGATCGAAATTTGTTCTCGGCCTCCAAGCCCCGGGAACGGTTGAACAAAACTTTTTTGTGTGCGCCCAGACACGTCCGAGTGATAGGCGATCCAGCGTCCATCAGGCGACAAGCTCGGCTGGGCGAAGCCGCTTTCGGATTGCAGTAATGGATGCGGCTCGCCGTCCCCTTCCAAAGGCAGCACCCAGATCTCTGCGTTCGATCCAACATTTTCCTGAAAGATAAGGCCCGCAGCGTCCGGCATCCAATACGGACTCACGCGAGCACCGCGGCGTTCTAGCACTAGTTCGGCGAGACCACTGAAGTCGGATCGAATGCGAAAGATACTCGCATTCGAGAGTCCCATGCCGGCGGCGAGCCACTCGGCGTCGGGCGACCACGACGCGCCCCCGGTGACGCCGCCCGTCGTGAGCTGGGTAAGGGTGTCGCGCTCAATGTCGAGGATCCACACATCGTTGATTCCGTCCTTCAGGATCGTAATGGCGAGGCGTTTGCCGTTGGGCGATAGGCGCGGATGCGAAAATGTACCCTTTCTTTCGGTGATCGCGCTCCACTGGCCATCGCGCTCTACCCAAAGCAGGCTCCGCTCCACGCCGACGCTTCCTCGCACGAATGCGAGCGAGCCGTCTTGGGAAAAGCTGAACTGGGACGCCCCGCCCCCGTTACTGCCACCGACGGAACGGAGGACACCCTCGAGGACGGGTGCGGGATCCCCCATCAACTCGAGCTTCCCGACGTCGAAGGGCACGGCAAACAACGTCGATTCGACGGCGTAGACGAGATGGCCCGTCGGTAAGTAGCGGGCGTCCCTTCCGACTCGAATCAGGGTCTTCCTCTCACCCGTGTCGAGGTTCGCGACAACGATGTTGGCCTCGTCCCAGTCGAACTTTGACTCTGTAAAGGTAAACAAGAGCGACTTTCCATCAGGGAGCTTCTGGGGGCCGTGGGCCCGGCCTTCCCCTCCCGCGACGAGGACACGTGGCTCGCCACCGTTAGCAGCGACCTCCCAAATACCTCCTGGGCCTTGTCCAAAGACGATAGTGTCGTCCGCCATCCAGCTCGCGCCATAAGGATTCGCGGCCTCACACAGAGTCATTACCGCGCCGCCGGATAGAGCTACTTTCTTCAGATAGCCGTCCGCCCAAAAGCCAATCCACTGGCCATCCGGTGAGAAAAATGGCTCACGGGCACCCTCGGTGCCGCGGATAGGAACGACCTCGGCTTGATCGAGCGTACGCAGATGTAGCTGCTCGTTAGCTGCGTAGACCAGGTGTGTCCCTTGGGGAGACAAGGCGACGATGTGCCGTCGAGCTGCCTGGCCGAAAATATCTCCTTCCGGAAGCGCGATCTCGAAACGCTGGATCCGGCGGGGCCGCTCCGGTTTCAGGTTCCACGTGACCATGGCGGTGACGCCCATCAACAAAGCTACACCGACCACAGCGAGCCACGCAGGCCGCCGGCGCTCGTGCGTTTCCATGGGCAGGGGCTCGAGCGGACGCTCGAGATCGGCGCGGAGGTCGCCGATGTCACGACGGCGCTTCTTCGGGTCCTTCTCGAGGCAACGGGAAAGAAGCTCGAGCACCCGCGGGTGGAGCTCGGTAGGAAGCGCATGAAAGTCGGGCTCGCTCCTCATGACCGATGCCATCGTGTCGGCGACATCCTCTCCCTTGAAGAGCTGTCGTCCCGTGAGCATCTCGTAGAGGACGGCGCCGAAGGAGAAGATGTCTGTGCGCTTGTCGACGGTCCTTCCCCGCGCTTGCTCCGGGCTCATGTAAGCCGCGGTGCCAAGAATGACGCCGACCCTGGTCGCGTGCGCGCTCAAGGTTGGGGAGTCTGACACGCCTTCGCCGGTCGCGTCGGGCTCGGCCTCCGCGAAGCGAGCGAGGCCGAAGTCGAGCACCTTGATTTGTCCGTCGGGCGTAATCTTGATGTTGGCGGGTTTTAGATCGCGATGGATGACGCCGTTGTCGTGGGCCGCGGCGACCGCATCCGAGATCTGTCTAGCCAGCTCGAGAGCTTCTGAGACGGGAAGAGGGCCTCTCTGCAATCGCTCGGCGAGGGTCTCGCCCGGTACGAGCTCCAGCACGAGAAAAAACAGGTTGTCCGATTGTTCCAGCCCATAGATCGCGGCGATGTTTGGGTGATTCAGTGACGCGAGAAGCTGCGCTTCTCTTTCGAAGCGCGCCATCCTCTCGGCGTCGTTGGCGAAGGCCTCGGGCAGCACTTTGAGCGCGACGTCGCGCTTGAGCTTCGCATCGTGCGCTCGATAAACCTCACCCATACCGCTCTCCCGATGAGCTCGAGGATTTCGTAGTGGGCGAGCTTGCGACCAGGTTCGAGCGACATGAGTGCGACAATCTTAGGACGATAGCGCATCGGTAGCAACCGCATCGATCCCCGAGAATGATAAGGCGGCTGAGCTCGAGCGACGGTGCGACGAGATTGTCGCCGCGACGAAACCTCGTTCAAACGAGGTCGTTAAAAAGACGAGCCGGCCAAGTCTCGATACGTTGCGTTCGAGATTTCCGAGCGTGTCTACGGGCCGAGTTCCATCCAGCTAAAAGTTAATGAAATGCGAAAGGGAAAGGAGGTCGCCATGACGCTCACCAGCCGAGAACGTAGTCGCTTTTCGCGGGGCTGACCCCGCCGTAGAAGGTACCCGTTTCGGGGTCGATCATCAGCATCTTGACCGCGCCGGCGCCCGAGGCTGCTTGCATGTAGGGCTGCTGCGCTTCGCGCACTTCGACGCGGTGGCCCTTGGCGGCGAGACCTTTGGCCGCGCGCTCCCCGAGCCTGGCCGGCATCGTGAGCATGCCGCGGATCCGTCCCGGATACATCGAGGCGCGAAAAGCACTCGACGTCACCGTGGCCGCTTCCACAGCTTGCTGCACATTCGCGTCGAAATGGACGATGGCCAGAAATGCTTGCAGCATTGCCTGGGGTTGGTTATCGCCACCTGGTGTGTTCCACGCCAGATAGGGCTTGCCGTCTTTCAGCGCAAGCGCCGGGTTCACCGTGTGCCGGGTGCGCTTGCCGGGAACGAGAACGTTGACGTCGTCCTCTTCGAGGGAGAAATAGGGCATGCGGTTGTTGAGAAAGTACCCCCCTCCCTCGACGGCCATCCCGCTCCCGAAGCCTGAATTCACGCTATGGGTGACGGAGACGAGGTTCCCGAAGCGATCGGCGATGGAGAACGACGACGTTTCGCCATCTAGGTTCTCTTGTTGAGCTGGCTCCGTGATCGACCCGGCCCCGGTCGCATATTCGGGGCGGTTACCTTCGAGAAGTGCTTTGCCGTTTCTCGGGTCGCCCGGCGGCGCGACGACCATAGCGCGATCGCTCCGGATGAGCTTGCGCCGGGCGGCAGCGTAGTCTTTCGAAAGAAGCGCTTCGGTGGGGACGTCGACGAAGCGCGGGTCGCCCACATAGCGATTGCGGTCGGCGAAGGCGAGCTTCATCGCCTCGGTGACGACGTGCAAATATTCGACGCTGTTATGGCCGAGCGCTTCGAGGTCGTAGCCCTCGAGAATGTTGAGTGCTATGAGCATGACGATGCCTTGCGAGTTGGGCGCGCTCTGGTAGACATCGAGACCCGCATAGGCTGTTTTGATGGGCTCCGCTTGTTCGGCTACGTATTTGGCGAGGTCGTCCGCGCTGAGTAGGCCGCCTTGCTGGGCGTAGAAATCGGCGCTCTTCTTTGCGAGCGCGCCGCGGTAGAACACGTCCGCGCCGTCTTTTGCGATGATCGTGAGGGTCTCGGCGAGATCGGTCTGAACGAAGAGCTCGCCGGCGGCGGGGGGGCGGCCATCCTTCAACAGGATCTCGACGGAGCTCGGATAGGCGGAGATTTTTGCGACGTTGCGGGCGTGTTGTGCGGCCGCCCAATAATCGAGCGGGTGGCCCTTGGCCGCTTCGATGGCAGGTGCGAGGAGCTCACGGTAGCTCATCGTGCCGTATTTCGAGAGCGCGAGGTCGAAGCCTCCCGCGGCGCCGGGGACATCGGTGGAATACGGTCCTTTGTTCGGTATCTCCCCGAGCTCTCGGTAAAACTCGACGGTGGCCCGAGCGGGTGCAGGACCGGTGCCGTTGAAGAAGACGACGCGGTCTTCTTCTTTGATGTACGCGAGGATGAATCCATCTCCGCCGAGACCCGCTTGGTGCTGTTCTACCACGGTCGTCATGTAGAAGACTGCGACGGCGGCGTCGATGGCGTTACCGCCAGCGTCCAGGATTTTCATTCCCGCCATGGCTTCGAGCGGGTGCTCGGCGGCCACCATGCCGTGGGTGCCCATGACGACGGGGCGCCAATAAGGCGCTTCCGCGGGTGTCTGCGTGAGCATCGCGGTGCTCAAGAGAAAGGCGAGTAGATACATCGTACACCTCCGTGGCGTCAGCGTATCTTATACGCTTTGGGGTAGGGTGTCGCTCGAGGGGCGGAGAAAGAGCAGCGTTGCGCACGACGACATCTCGTTCAAACGAGATACGAGTGCTAGGGCTGACCTATCGTTGCCAACGATGACCAGCGCATCGAAGGGCGGAACAAACCCCGAAATGAGTGCGACGATCTCGAGACGAAGCTCATTGCTAATGACGTCTCGGTCCTCGAAAAAAATAGAAAAAAGGCTTGACAGGTTTCGCACGACAAGTTGGCTCACGGTGCTGTCACGACTGAGAGCAGTGTTCATGTGAGCAGCAAAGGTCATTGGTGTGCTCGAGATGAACATTCTGACATTTGTTTCGACTCGGCCGCGGGTCGATGCTCTCGCGCCATCCCAGGGTGGCTGAAAACATGGGAGTATACTTCATTACTGAGGTGGGGATGATGATCGAACAATTTGCGAGCTACTTCACAAAGCTCGAACGGCTTTCTAGCCTCGAGCTTCATCGATCTGCTGAGAAGCTGGTTCTTGTGGAGAACACGAGCATCGCCAAGCTCATTGCTCATCTCGCCGAGATGTCCGCTCGGAAGACCGCTCTCAAGCTTGGTTACAAGAGTCTGTACCATTACTGCATCAACGGCCTCAACTTGAGCGAGGGTGCGGTGCCGGCACGGATTCATGTGGCGAACGTTTCGCGGCGCTTCCCGCAGCTGCTCGTAGCACTAGCCGAGAGTCGCATCAGTCTCACAGTCGCGGCGCTTTTGGCTCCTCACTTGACGGAGGAGAATGTCGACGACGCCCTTTCCGATTGCGCTGGGAAGACGCGCCGGGAGGTTGAAGAATATGTGGTGCTATTTCGGCCTAAGCCTGTCTTCGAGCCGTCGATCCGCAAGCGTCCCGCGCATTTAGCGCCAGCGGGGCCGGGTCGAAGTACGCCGTCACCGTCACCGTCAACACCTCAGCCTCCAACTGTGCAGACAACGAGGCACTCGCCAAACATTCTGCAGGCAGCCCGTGCGGAGATCTACAACTTTCGCTTTTCCGGTGGCAGGGAATTCAAGGACAAATTCGAGCGACTGGCAGAGGTGTTGGGCGTTGGGAACGCTCAGAAGAACATGGCCGAGATTATCGAAAAGGCACTCGACATCGCGCTCGAGAAGAAAGACCCGAAGAAGAAGCTCGAGCGACGGATAAAGAGGCAGCGCTGCGCCAAAACGAAATCTCGTTCAAACGAGTTCGTGAAAAAGAGCGAGCCTGCCAAGTCTCGATATGTTGCATCCGAGGTTTCCGAGCGAGTTCACGAACGTGGGGCTTACCAATGCGTGTTTCGTGGACTTGATGGGACGAGATGTACGGCGCGCACGGCGCTCCAGATCGACCACGCGGACCCGTATGGCATTTTTCAGAACAACGACGAGTCAGTTCTTAGAATCCTCTGCGCCTCGCACAACCTATTGGAGGCGGAGCGTGTTTACGGGGCAGATTTTATCCGGAGAAAGATTAGTGAAAGGCGGAGGGGAAAGAGTAAGTCTCGGTCGCCATGACGTTCACTCTCGAAACTCATCTTGGCCTCGAGAAAACGCTCCAAATTGCGCGGGTGCGGGTGGATCCTCGCGATCCCAATTTCGTCTATGTGGCGGCTCTCGGGGAAGCTTGGGGTCCGACCGCTATCGACAGCAAGCTGGCTTGGCTCTTGAATTTTGCTTCCATGGGCGATGCACCGCCCACGGATGGTGCGCGTCAGCTCTTCGCGGGGCTTTCGCAAGGGGTTTTCGAGCGCGCGAGCGCTGTCGATGTGATGGAGCTTAGCGGGCGTTGATGATTTGGCCGAAGCCCGTGTGCTCGACGAGCCGGCCCCGGTCCGTCGTCTCGAGTCTTTGAGCGGCGTCTGGGCTGCAGGCGCCGTTCCTGAGATGGTAGAGCGCTTCTGCGAGTGAAGCTTCTTCCGGGTCGGCTAGCGGTTTGTTGAGCCCGTCGCGGACGGAGCAATCGACGGGGAGGCCGTCGTAATACTCGCCTTCGCCGGCTGAGTTGACGGACTTGAACGAGACCGGAAAGAACACTTTCTCGCAGAACTCGAAGCCGTATTGGCCGACGGGCTTGCCGAACGTTCGTCGCCCGACGAGAGTGACGGGGATGAACGGATCGAGACCGTTGATGACGAGCTCGCTCGCGGAGGCGGAGCTGCGTGACGTAATGATGACCACTCGAGGAGCACTAATCGCTTCGGCGGGAAGCTCGAAGCGGAGCTGGCGATTGCGCGAGGTCTGCTTGTCGTTGTGGATGTATTCGTTAAAGACCTTCGTGTTGGTGCGCATGCCGCCAATCAAGCTTGCGAGGTGCTGAGCGACGCTCACGAGCCCGCCGCCGTTGTAGCGGAGATCGAGAATCAAATCGACGACGCCTTCCCTGCGGAGCTCGGCGAAAGTTGCATTCAACGCTGCGATCGAAGGCTCTACGAAATTGCGGAAGTGGACGTAGCCGACAGGCAGCCCGTTCACATTGAATATGGCCGTTTGCGACACCGTTGGGATGGTGACGGGACGCTTCTTCACCACCGCAGTTGACTCCCGTCCTTTCAGCGAGCGCCAGGTCAGCTCGACGATGTAGCCGACCTCGGACGGACCGAGCTCGGCGCTGAGCTCACCGCTCGCAATGAGCTCCGGGACAGGCCGTCCGTTGACGGCAAGCAGATAGTCTCCGCGCGCGAGCCCCGCATCCGAGGCGGGGCTGTTCGGGAACACTTGGGCGATGCGATACTCCTCGGGGGAGAGTAGCCTGGAGCTGAAGCCGATGCCGATGAACTGGCTGTTCGAGTAGAAGGCGGTCGTGGCCTGAGCGGAAGCAATGTAGCTGAAGCTCTTGTCGATGGGCCGGAAGCGTACGGCGTCGAGGTAGGCCTCGGGAGAGTCGTAGAGGGCCGGGTTCGCGTCGGGGAGCTCCCGGTACCATAGATAGTACTCGTCGAGAACTAGCCTGACGAAAGTGTTCTGCCCGACGACGGAGCAGTCGTCTTGTGAAAACGCTGGCGAGCTGGCGACAGCCAGCGCAGCCAAGAAGAAGACCCACTGTTTCAGGTGTTTCAGGCTGAGTTTCATGGCGTTTACACGATCTCCGTGATGTATTTAGCTTTCTAACCGCCAGAATACTACGCGAAAGGCCGTAAGAGGAATCGCGAGCACCATTCCGGCGATGCCGTCGAAGGCCGTCCCCAGAAGAACAAGGCAACGATGATCGCGAGCGGGAGCCGAGCAAGAAGAAGACCCCGAGCGCGACGGATAGAATCACACCCGCGGCGAGTGCCGTAGCTGCCACGGCGACCGTTTCGGATTGGCGGGGCGTGAGCTCGAGCTTCATCGATAAGGCCCCCTAGGATGCGCTCACGATGTAAATAAAGCAACTAGGCGGTTCCCCCGCTCGCCATGTTAGGCTCTCGGGCCATGAAGATCGCCGCTGTTCTTGCCCTCGTATGGTTCGCCGGCTGCCAAGCCTCTGCTCCTGAAAAAATCCCGGTCGTGGAAGCGACCATCGCGGACATTCAAGACGCTCTCCGTTCCAGCCGCACGACTTGTCGTCTCGTCGTGCAGGCCCATATCGATCGCATCGAGGCTTATGACCGGCAAAGCGGGTTAGGCGCTATTACGGTCGTGAACCCCGGAGCACTCGAGCGCGCGGACGCGATCGACGAGGCGCTCGCGAGAGGAGAAGAGCTCGGGCCGCTTTTTTGCGTCCCGATACTCGTGAAGGACAATTTCGACACGCACGACTTGCCGACGACGGGCGGGTCGGTTGCGCTCATGGGAAGCCTCCCGCCGGACGACGCCTTCATGGTGCGAAAGCTGCGGGAGGCGGATGCGATCGTCGTAGCCAAGACGAACATGGCGGAATGGGCGTTCAGCCCACGTAGAACGGAGAGCTCGTCCTACGGCATCACCGCCAATGCCTACGCGCTCGATCGAGTGCCCGCGGGCTCGAGTGGCGGGACCGCGTCGGGGGTCGCTGCCAGCTTCGGCGTTTTCGGCCTTGGCTCCGACACAGGAAACTCCATTCGGGGACCGTCCTCTCACCTCGCCCTTTTCGGAATCCGCTCGACGATCGGGCTCACGAGTCGCGACGGCGTTATCCCGCTTGCCTTCGACCGCGATATCGCGGGGCCGATGGCCCGTACCGTCGAGGACGGCGCGCGTGCTTTCGACGTTGTTGCTGGCTACGATCCCGCGGACCCTTATACCGAGCTTGGCCGAGACCGGCGTGAGCCCGACTATACGCTTTTTCTACGGGCCGACGCACTCGAGGGTGCCCGACTCGGCGTCTTGCGTGCGCTCGTAAACCCTGAGGATGCCGACGCCGATGCGGAGGTCATCGCGCTCTTCGAACAGGCGCTCGAGGACTTGCGCGCTGCCGGGGCGGTCATCGTCGATCCTATTGAGATCGATAACTTCGAGAGCCATCTGGATGCGGAGAACGGATGCTCCCGATTCCGCTACGACATGTTCGTCTACTTGCAATCGCTCGGCGAGAACGCTCCCATCCGCGACGTCATGGAAGCCTACGAGAACGGAGACTATTCCGAATATATCGAGAGTCGGCTCGCGCGCCACGCCGACCGTCCCCTGGACGTGCCGCCGCCGGAGTGGGACCCGCCCTGCCCGGATTACGCGGATCATCCTGGGCGTCAGGCGTACTTGGCCGACGTCGTAGCCGCCATGGATCGCGACGAAGTCGACGCGATTCTGTATCCGAGCTGGACCCATCCGCCAGCGCATCTCGACAAGCCGAGCGAGGAGTACAAAGGGGATAACAGCCAGCTCGTCGCACCCGCGACCGGGATGCCGGCGGTGACGGTGCCGATGGGCTATTCGTACCAAAATTTACCGGCGGGCTTACAGATCCTCGGCAGGCCTTATGCGGAAGGACGACTCATCGAGCTGGCCTATGCCTATGAGCAGGCGACCAAACATCGCCGTCCGCCTGCCGGTTTTCCCGAGCTTCGTGACTGACCGTTTATTTGAGGACGCGCTCCATGAGTGCACCGAGTCCAGCATCGAAGGGTTTGGGAAGCACGTCGCAAAAGCCGTGTTCCCGGTACGAGGCCATGACGGGGTCGCTCGAATAGCCGCTCGAAACGACGACCTTGACGTCCGGCTCGATCTCAATGAGTTTAGCTGTCGCCTCTTTGCCTCCCATGCCTGCTGGAACCGTCAAGTCCATGATGACCAAATCGAACCCAGCCGAAGACGCTGCCGCGCGGCGAAAGAGCGCGATCGCCGCTTCGCCGTCTGCGGCTAGAGTGACCTCATAGCCGAAGACTGTGAGGATATTATTCGCAGCGCGCTGTATCGACTCTTCGTCATCCATAACGAGAATACGCCCAGCTCCGGAAAAACTGCGCGCGGGAGGGGCGTCCGGCACTTCCTCGGCGTCAGCCGTGCTCGTCAAGGCCGGAAGGTAGACTCGAATCTTCGTCCCTCGTTCGGGGTCTGACTCGACTTGGAAGGCGCCGCCATGTTTCTTTACGATTGAGTAAGCGCTCGCAAGTCTCAGGCCGGCGCCGTCGCCTTTCGTCGTGAAGTAAGGGTCGAAGATGCGCTGAAGATTCTCCTTCTGAATCCCGACGCCGTGGTCTTCGACCGAGAGCACGACATAAGGGCCGGGCTCGACCTGCGCGAGCTCGTTGGCTGTCACCTCGGAGTTACTACACACGACACGCACGACCCCACCGCCAGGCATGGCTTGCGCGGCGTTCAATAACAGGTTGTGAATGACTTGGCCGATTTGTCCAGAGTCGGCGTGGACTCGCCAAAGCCCGCTTGCGATCTCGAGCTCGCAGCGAACATTGGATCCTCGGAGAGCGAAGTCACTCGTTTCGGGGATGAGCTCCGTCAAACCTAGATTGCTCTTTATGGGCAGTCCGCCCTTTGAGAAAGTCAAAAGCTGGTCTGTGAGCTCCGCCGCGCGACGACAGGCGTTCTGGGCTTCGCTCAGCAGTGCCTCGGTGGGGGCTTCGTCGCCGTTGATTCGGCGCGCCAAAGAAATATTCCCGAGCATGGCGGTCAGGAGGTTGTTGAAGTCGTGCGCGATACCGCCTGCGAGAACGCCAAGAGACTCGAGCTTGCGTGCGTTGAGAAGCTCGTCCTCGAGCTTTGCGGCGCGGGCGATCTGATCGCGAAGCGACGCGTTCGTTTGTACGAGCTCGCCGGTGCGCTCCGAAACGCGCTGCTCAAGCTCGTCATTGACGCGCTCGACCTTTTCTTTCTCGATGCGCAACGCGGCCGTGCTGTGGGCGATTTGGTCCTCGAGATGGCGTCTCTGCTTTTCGACTCTCCAGACACCGACCTTCACCAGGCCGAGGACAAGCACAATCGTTGACGCCAGACTAACGCTAACGAACCAACCCGTTCTCCAGAACGGAGGCAGGATCGTAAAACTGTAATTTGCAGGCGCCGAGCTCCATAACCCGTCGCCGTTGTCGGCCTTGACGCGAAAGTCATATCGGCCGGGGGGGAGGCGCTGATATGTCGCCTGTCGCTCCGGGCTCGGAAGCGACCATTCGGTATCCCAGCCTTCCAACAGATAGCGGTAGCGGACACGGTTCGGTGAAGCAAGGCTCAGTCCAAGGAAATCGAACGTGAGATGATTCCGATCATCAGGAAGCTCCAATCTTCGGGGCGATGCCAGAGTGTGTCGGCTCCGAACTCCCTCCAGTCGACATTCTCATAGGAGATTCTGAGGTTTGTGATGCTCGTCAAAGGCGCGATCGAGTGGCCCGAGTCCTCACGAGCGGGATATCGATAAGCGCCCGCGGTGGTGCCGAACCAAACGTCCCCTTTTGCGTCTACCACGATTGCGTTTTGGATGCATTGGAGAGCGATGAAGCCGTCTTCCGGCCCGTAGTTTTTGAGGGTCTTCGGCCAAATTTGTGGGTAGAAACCGGCCATGCGCCCCTTTAGCAGGACTCGGGGTACGGATTTCATCCCGACTTCGGATGTTGCTTTTTTTGGGGATCTGATATGGGCAAGAGGCATGGCCTATGGACGCTGCCGCGATTGTGGAAAACGCCAGAAGCACGTGAGTGGCGTTTAGGGTAGGAGCGAGTTGTGAGTTGTGAGCTGGTTACAAAGGCAGCAGCCGGCGTTTTCCACAATCGCTTGGAAAACGCTCCGCGTTTACCACAGCGCCCACAGGCCCCTCCTGATATATATACAAGAAAGAGTCATTCATTTGGAATAAGGAAGGGGGGCATTAATTAGTGGAGGCTATGGAAAACGCCCTCCCAGACTTCGAAGAGCGCTCAGTCGTTGAGTAAAGTTTTGAACCATCAGGGGCGGTGAGGGCGTTTCCCACAGCCTCGCCTCCTGATTCTCGTCTATCTATCTAACCTGCGGTCTGACCCTTGAGAGGATCCACTGAACCAGCAGAAGAAGCGAAAAAACAAAGCGCATCCCGTTGCCGACTCTGAGAAGATGAAGCTGACAAGCAAACCATCTTTCAAGGAGACGGCCACGGGATGCAGCTCAAGACTATACTGAATCGCATTCAAAAACATCGGGGGTTCGTTTACGAGGCGGTGCGTTTCGTTGACGAATGTATCGAGGTCGAAGTGCGAGCTCGAAAGAATAGCAAAGCGCTCTGTTCCGTCTGCGGTCGGCCAGCCCCAGGCTACGATACCCTTGCTCCACGTCGCTTCGAGTTCGTTCCCTTGTGGAACCTGAAGGTTTTCCTCGTTTATGCTCGGCGCCGAGTTCAGTGCCCACGTTGTGGCGTGAAGGTCGAGCATCTGCCCTGGGCACAGGGTCAACGTCGACTCACCCAGGCCTATGCTTGGTTTTTGGCGAGGTGGGCAAAGCGGATGAGCTGGACAGAGGTCGCCCAAACCTTCCATACCAGCTGGGAAAACGTGTTCCGCTCGGTTGAGATGGCGGTTCAGTGGGGCCGCAAGCATGTGGATCTCAACGACATCAAAGCTATCGGCATCGACGAAATCCTATGGCACAAAGGCCATCAATACCTCACCGTGGTCTATCAGATTGACGAGCACCGCAAGCGGCTTTTGTGGTTGGGTGACAAGCGTCGAGTTAGAACCTTGCTCAAGTTCTTTCGCTGGTTCGGCAAGCAACGTACTGGTGCGCTTGAGTTCATCTGCTCCGATATGTGGCGGCCTTACCTGAAGGTCATCGCCAAGAAAGCCTCACAAGCCGTGCATGTCCTGGACCGCTTCCACATCATGTCGATGATGAGCAAGGCCATCGACAAAGTCCGGGCCGAGGAAGTAAAACAGCTCCACGCTCGTGGGTATGAGCCGGTGCTCAAGGGCTCGCGCTGGTTGCTACTCAAGCGGCCCGACAACCTCACGGATTCCCAGGACGTCAAACTGGCCGAGCTGCTCCAATACAACCTCCGCGCCGTTCGCAGCTATCTCTTGAAGGAAGACTTCCAGTTCTTCTGGAAATACGTCTCTCCTTACTGGGCAGGTCGCTTCCTCGATCGGTGGTGCACTCGAGTCATGCGCTCGCAAATCGAACCGATGAAGAAGGTAGCTCGCTCGCTGCGTAGACATCGTGTGCTTCTCATCAACTGGTTCCGCGCCAAAGGTACCATCTCCGCCGGTGTTGTTGAGGGCTTCAACAACAAAGCCAAACTCACTACCAGAAAAGCCTTCGGATTCCGTACCTTCAAAGCTGCCGAAGTTGCTCTTTTTCACACACTTGGAGATCTACCGGAACCAGAAATGACCCACAGATTTTGCTGAGGAGGCGTTTTTGAAAACCACCTCTCCGGTACTGTCGAATCTCTGGATGTCGAAGCGGCTAATGCCCCCTTCCGTGCCGGCCCAGAGATAGCCTTTGCGGTCGAGCGCGAGTGAAACGACGGCGTTGCTTACCAGCCCGTCGCGGCGCGTGAAGCTTTGGCACGACCCTTCTATTCCGCCGCGCACCGGGCATCGGTGTAGGCCGTGCCCATATGCCGCGATCCAAAGATAACCAACGCCATCCTCTAACAGCGCAAGGGCTTGCCGGATCGGTGGGCCGCCCGTTTCAAAAGGCGTGAGCGTGCGATTCTCGAAGCGGCTGACGCCGCCCGGGGTGGCGATCCAGAAGACTCCTCCAGACCCGGCTAAGAACGCGTTGATGTAATTCTCGCCGAGCTCCTTCTCCCGCGTGAAGCGGCGAACACGGTCTCCGTCGATGATACTCACGCCACCGCCATTGCCGCCTATCCAAATTTGACCGGAGGCGTCTTGACCGATGGCGCGTATGACCCTATTGGGCATACCGTCTTCTTCGTTGTAGTTTCTAAATCTAAAGCGTGTGCCGTCAAAATGGCTAACGCCGTCGAACGTTCCGAACCAGAGGTTAGAATCGCGATCTTCGAAAATTGTGAGCACGAAATCCGAGGCCAAGCCGTCCCTTGTGGTGTAGCGTGTTAGACTCTCGCCGTCCCACATCGCCACTCCGCCTCGAAACGTTCCGAACCAGAGTCTCCCTTTTCGGTCCTCGAGTACGGCGCGGACGACCTCGGTGCCGAAGCCGTCCTCCGTCGAGAGCCGAACCAATTGGTTGCCGGAGAAGCGGTCGAGGCCGTTGCGGTAGGTTCCGATCCAAAGACTACCTTCTCGGTCTTCTGTGAGTGACCAGACGAAGTTGCTGCTAAGGCCGCTCGCCTCGGTCATACATCGGAGCTCGTCGTCGTCGTATCTACAGAGACCACCCCCGTTTGTTCCAAACCAGAGCGCGCCGTCCTCGGTCGCTGCGAGCGCTTGGACATCGCGGCGTTCGGTCGTGTCGCCAAGTGAAAAACTCTTGAATACTCCATCTTGAAAACGGCCAACACCGGATCGGCTAGCAATCCAGATTTGGCCACTGCGGTCCTGGAGAATGTCCTGCACCGGCCCCGGGGGCAATCCGCTCTCGACCCCGAAACTCTTAATAGCGCTGCCATCTAACATGGCAACCGCCCCCGTCGCGGTCCCTATCCAGAGGCGGCCATCGCGATCTTCGAACAAAGAATCGACACCTTCAGCAAGGTCCGTCAGCTCGGGGCGAAAGCGAGTGACGGCGACGCCGTCATATTCGAACAGGCCACGATTCGTTGCAATCCAGATGCCGCCTGCAGACGTTTGGACGATATCGAGCACGGTAACCGCGGCGGAGTCGGGCCAGGCGAGCGTCGAGAAAGAGTGCCCATCGAAGCGGCTAACGCCGTTATAGGTGCCAAACCATAGACTGCCATCGGCATCCTCCATGATTGAGGTAACAGCGTTATCTGCGAGCCCGTCTTCGGCGGTAAAGGTTACGAAGTGCAACCCGTCGAAACGGCTGACGCCGCCGCCGTCGGTCCCGATCCAGAGGTACCCGTTCTGGTCCTGGAGGGTTACATGTACTGTCGACTGCGCGAGGCCGTGCTCGACGGAGTAATTCCAACAGGTAAACCACCGCCTCCGGCGGTGCGACTCGAAGAGGCTCTGCCGTTCCGGCGTGTGATAGACGATCTCCTTTCAATGAACCGGGAAGTTCAAAAAAGGAGATCGACATGCGAGAGTGGAAGAGCCAAT
>SMYC01000037.1 GCA_004356105.1 Acidobacteriota bacterium
CGGCATCCTCAGACTCGGCATCCTCAGACTCGGCATCCTCAGACTCGGCATCCTCAGACTCGGCATCCTCAGACTCGGCATCCTCAGACTCGGCATCCTCAGACTCCGCATCCTCAGACTCCGCATCCTCAGACTCCGCATCCTCAGACTCCGCATCCTCAGACTCCGCATCCTCAGACTCGGCATCCTCAGGCTCCGCATCCTCAGACTCGGCATCCTCAGACTCCGCATCCTCAGACTCGGCATCCTCGGACTCCGCATCCTCAGACTCCGCATCCTCGGACTCCGCATCCTCAGACTCCGCATCCTCAGACTCCGCATCCTCGGACTCGGCATCCTCAGACTCGGCATCCTCGGACTCGGCATCCTCAGACTCCGCATCCTCGGACTCCGCATCCTCAGACTCCGCATCCTCAGACTCCGCATCCTCAGACTCGGCATCCTCGGACTCGGCATCCTCAGACTCGGCATCCTCAGACTCGGCATCCTCAGACTCGGCATCCTCGGACTCGGCATCCTCAGACTCGGCATCCTCGGACTCGGCATCCTCGGACTCGGCATCCTCAGACTCGGCATCCTCGGACTCGGCATCCTCGGACGCGGCATCATTAGAAGCCTGAGCGGACGGCTCGGTGCGCCGAACTTCTGCTGCGAGCGTATAGGTCATGGGGTCTGGACGGTGCGGCAAGTTGCGGTTGAGCGACGCGCCGAGAAAATTTCGCTGTACCATCTGGAAATACGGAATGCTCCCGGATAACGGACCGGTCTGCAGAAGGGGACGGTACGTCAAGCCCTCGCCCGAAGCCGAGTTGATTTGGCCCGGGTAGAGGAGGACGAGCTGCTGGAGCGCGGCGCTCGCTTGGTGGTTCGCGTTGAACACGTCCGGGTTTTCGTTGCCGCGGCCGAGAAAGACGACTTCGGGCGGCAGGTGTGCGAGGTCCGGATGCGGGTTATAGGCATCCCACGTAATCGTGGCCGGGTCCCAATAAAAGCCGAGCTCCCTCAAAAAGCCGCGGATATCCCCTTTGGGTTGTGGCGGCGGCTGTTGCTGCCGCATGAACGGGTTGGTGTTGGACCCCGGCTGTTCGGACGGTGAGAGGCCGAGATTGACGATGGGGAGCGGATCCACGAGGAGGAGGGCCGGCGTCCCTTGCTTGATGAAGTCGGAGACGTTCGTCATCTCTTCCTGCGTCAACGAAGAAGGAAGCGTTACGAGCAAGCCGTCGACCTCCTCGGTGATAGCACTCGAGGGCGTTATTTGGACGACCTCGTATTGTTTCCGGAGCTCGTCCACGACCGCCCATGCCGGCGAGCTCTGCATCGTCTGGAAATCGAGGCCGCCGAAAAGCTTCAGCTGGGTGTTGATCACACCCACCTTCTTCCGCTCGGTATTGGCGACAACGCGAATGCTCCGCGCGATCTCGTACTCGGCCGGCAGGCCGCGATCGAAGAACGGGATCACTTGTTCTTCCCCCGCGCACGTGAAGGCGAGACCGAGGAAGACTTCGCTGAAGCCGGCGCGCGCGCCCTGGAGATTAGGGATTTCCCGCGGCTGTATCCCGAACTTCTCCCGAGCTTCGCGGGCCTCTTCAGTAAAAGGCTCGGTATCGTAAATCGCTACCTGTACGGACCCGCCGCTCACCGAGGCCATCTCTCGCAAGAGCCCCACAACGTTAGCGCGCGTCTGTACATATTGCTCGGGCACCGTCGGGCTGATATAGGCTTGAACGAAGACGGGGCGGCCGCTTTCGAGCTGCCTCAGCAGCGTTCGCGTCTCCGAGCTCAACGAGTGAAGGCGCTCTGCGGTCGCGTCCACGCGCCAGCCGAGCAGACCCAGGAGCGCGATACTCGAAACGAGGATGACAACGACCGATACGGCGCGCACAAGATGATGCGTCGATGTCTTCACGCCGTCCATTTCACGAGGCCAGTGCCGCTGGCTCACGAGAAGCACGTTCAGATACAAAAAGACTCCGGTCACCGACGCGAAATAGAGAAAGCCCGTGAAGCTGATGACACCGCGGCCAAAATCCTCGAAGTGGTGGAACACACCCAGCGGCTCCACGGCGCGCGCGAGACCTTCGCTCAGAATCCGCGTCATGGGCTCGATGAAGACACCGATGCCCACGAAAACCACCCCGAGAACGAAGGCGATGGTGACGTTCGACGAAAGCTGTGAAGCGAGTATACCCACGGCAATGAGCGCCGCGCCCACGAAAAAGAAACCGAGATAGTTCGCGAACATCAAGCCGAGGTCGGGAGCTCCGAGCCAGAGCAGCACGATGACGTGGCTCAAGGAGAGCGCGAGCGCGACCGTGTAGATCCCGAGAGCGGCCAGGTATTTCCCGAGCACGACCTCGAGGTCAGTGGCAGGAAGCGTGAAAAGAAGCTCGTCCGTGCCTTGCTTTTTTTCCTCGGCCCAGACCGACATCGTGAGGGCCGGCACGAAGAAAACGAGAAGGTAGGGGAAAACCGCATTGAGCTGGTCGAGGTTCGCTAGATTGTTCAGAAAGAAGCGGTCCTGCCAAAAGGCGGCCGCCGCGCTCAGGAAAATGAAGAGGGTGATGAAGACATAGCCCGTGGGATTGCTGAAATACATGCGCAGATCCCGTTTGGCGATGGCGTTGACGATGTTCCAGTTGATGTTCTTGATCATAATGCCTGCGCCTCCGTGGCACCCTCGAGCTCTGTTAGGCGATAAAAAGGCTTTTCCAAAGAGCCGTCTTCCTTGAGCTCCTCAGGCGTGCCTTTGAAAACCATGCGGCCGTTATGCACAAAGATCACGAAGTCCGCGATGGCGTCGACTTCTTGAAGGATGTGCGTCGAGATGAGGATGGTCTTCTCGCTTCCAAGGTTCCGAATGTTCTCGCGGAACTGCCTGATTTGGTTCGGGTCGAGCCCGGCGGTCGGCTCATCCATTATGAGGACGTCGGGATCGTGCAATAGCGCCTGAGCAAGTCCGACGCGCTGTCGCAAACCTCGCGAGAGCTTACTAATGGGCTTATCGAGGACTTGCTCGAGCGCGCACAGCTCGCGCACCGCGGCGATGCGGTCCTTCAATCTCCTCGGGCCGAGCTCGCGCGCTTCACCGAAGAACTCGAGCAGCTCGAGCGGCGTCATATCCTGATAAAGCGGGCCGTTCTCCGGCAAATAGCCGAGCCGCTTCGACGCTTCGATGCGCTCTTTGTGCACGTCGAGTCCGGCGATGTGAGCGCTGCCTGCGCTCGGAGCGAGATAGCCCGTGAGCATCTTCATGGTCGTTGTCTTGCCGGCGCCATTGGGGCCCAGAAAAGCAACGATCTGTCCTTCCGGGATCGAGAAGCTGATGTTCTCGGTTGCCACGAAAGGCCCGTAATACTTGGTCAGGCCTCGCGCTTCTATCATAGTTCTAGAGGGAGCATCTTCCATCGAGCGCATACCTCCTGTTCGATTGGTGTGTGGTAATGGTCCGTTTTTGGACCGTCGACGCGGGAGCGAGGATTGTAGGCTCAGCCGCGCGAATCGAGACCAGATTCTACTCAAATCGTTTCATCGAAACAAGTTGAAGGCATTTGCGCAAAAGTATCTACCGGCGTGGGCGTGTAATCTTGGCCCGAAAAGGCTTACTATTCTGGCGCCCACATGGCCCGCTCGAAAAGCCGTCTCGTCCCAGAGGTCGTCCAGTCTTCAGCTATGGATTGCGGCCCCGCTGCGCTCAAAGCCTATGTCGAAGGCCACGGCGTCTCCGTGAGCTATGGGCGCCTGCGCGAGGCGTGCCAGACAGACATCGACGGGACGGCGATTGAAGCGCTCCAGGCAATCGCGGTCGAGCTGGGCGTGCCGGTCGAACAGGTGCTCCTTCCCAAAGATCTCGTTCTTTTGGAAGAAGCTGGGTCGCTCCCCTGTATCGCCGTGACGCGGCTTCCGAACGGCAACACGCATTTCGCGGTCATTTGGAGTCTTGCCGCGGGCGTCGCCCAGGTGATGGATCCGGCTTCGGGCCGGCGGTGGATGACACGGAACCAGCTTTTGCACGAGCTCTACGAGCACGCGATGTCCGTCCCGGCGGAAGATTGGCGAGAATGGGCGGGCTCCGAACAGGGCCTCTGCCTGGTCGCGAGCCAGCTATCTTCACTCGGGATCGTGAAAGAGGCCGTCACGAAGCTCATCGAGAACGCGGCCGCGGACCCGACGTGGCGCGGGCTCGCAAGCCTCGACGCGGCGGCGCGAGCGGTGCGCTCGATGGTCGATGCCGGCGCGTGCAAACGAGGCCGGGAAGCCGCGGAGTACCTGACGAAATTATTGGGCGACGTCTCTTCGATCCCAAAAGGCTATTGGTCCGTGCGGGACGCGTCTGATGGCGAGGTCGAGATCCGCGGCGCGGTCTTGCTGCGACCGCTGCGCGCCGACGAAACGCCAGCATCGTCTAAGGAAGGTATGGAAGGCATGGAAGGCGTGGAAGGCCAGAAATTCTTGTCCAAAGCTCTCGACGCGGCGCGGGACGAAGCCCCCGCTCGACCCGCGCTCGAGCTTTGGCAGCGAATCCGCGAGGACGGTCTCCTCACGCCGGCAGCTTTGGTCGCAGCGTTGTTCGGCGCCGCTTTCGCCATCGTCATCGAGGCGCTCCTATTTCGATCGCTTCTCGAGCTCGCGCCGCTTTTCGGCCTCACCGAATATCGCGCCGGCATCATTGGAGCGCTCCTTGCCTTCATGCTCTTTGCGCTCGTCGTCGACTACGCGGCCGTCACCGGAGAGCTGCGCCTCGGACGCCGCCTCGAAACGAGGCTTCGTGTCGCGTTCCAGGAAAAGATCCCGCGTCTCGGCGACCGCTATTTCCATAGCCGGCTCACCTCGGACATGGCGGAGAGGAATCACAGCATCCATCTTCTTCGTACGCTCCCCGTGCTCGCGGGGCAAATACTGCGAGCAAGCTTCGAGATGGTGCTGACAACGGCGGCGATCGTTTGGCTCGTGCCGAGCACCACCCCCATCGTGCTGCTCGTGCTCGCGACGTCGCTCTTGATCCCTCTCCTCGCCCAGCCGGTTTTTCTGGAGCGCGATCTCCGCGTGCGCAGCCATGTTGGAGGCTTGAGCAGCTTCTATCTCGACGCACTTCTAGGCCTCGTACCGCTTCGGGTCCATGGTGCACAAGCTGCGATCCGCACGCAACATGAGAGCCTTCTCGTCGAATGGGCGCGCGCGCGGCTCGGGCTCCAACGAGCGGCGGTGGGGCTCGAAGGGGCGCAGTTTCTCATCGGCTACGGGCTCGTCGTGATGTTGCTTTTGTCTTATTTGAATCAAGGTGGGGAGACGGCGGTGATTCTGCTCCTCGCCTATTGGGCGCTCAACCTTCCTGTTCTGGGTCTCGAGATTGTACGGCTCGCATGGCGCTATCCCGAGCAGCGCAACACGACCCTCCGTATCACCGAGCCCTTGCACGCTCTGGAAGAGAAAGACGCCGCGCCCGCCGGAGACGGCGAGGCCCCCGATGTGAGCGGTCCGCCGGCGATCCGAATCGAGAACGCGACGGTGCGTGCTGCCGGACATCGCATCCTCGAAGCGATCGACGTTTCGATAAAAGCTGGCTCGCACGTGGCCATCGTCGGGCCGTCGGGCTCCGGTAAGTCGAGCCTCTTCGGCTTGCTCCTCGGTTGGCACTTTCCCGATGAAGGCCGCGTCATGATCGATGGCTCGATCTTGAGCGGTGAGCGGCTCGACGCGCTGCGTCAGAAAACGGCTTGGGTCGACCCGGCCGTGCAGCTTTGGAACCGGAGTCTCGTGGACAACCTGCGCTACGGCAATGGCAATGACAATGACGCGAAGGCAAGCCTTATGACGATCGTCGAGCAAGCAGAGCTTCGGAGCGTGCTGGAGATGCTTCCGGAGGGACACCAAACCAAGCTCGGCGACGGCGGCGGGCTCGTTTCGGGAGGGGAAGGCCAACGCGTGCGTCTGGCGCGCGCCTTCATGCGACCGAACGTGTCGCTCGCTCTCATGGACGAACCTTTTCGAGGCCTGGGGCGGCGGCAGCGCGCCACGCTTTTGCGCCGCGCTCGCGAGCTGTGGAGCGGGGCCACGCTCTTGTGCATCACCCATGATGTGAGCGAGACCGAGGGTTTCGATCGTGTTCTCGTCATGGAGGAAGGGCGCCTCGTCGAGGATGGCACGCCCGCCGCGTTGGCGGAAGACGCGAGCTCCCGCTATCGCGCGCTCCTCGATTCCGAGCGCGAGCTCATGAAAGTCTGGTCGGAGAAGACGTGGCGCCGCTTCGAGATAGTAGACGGCAGGGTTCAGGAGCAGAGCGATGGAGCATAGCTGGCCGCGCGCCCGGCTAGGCGAGGGACTGTCCGCGCTCGTTCGAAAAACGGGTCTCCGCCGGAACATCCCGCATATCCCGCATATTGATGAGCCGCCTGACGCACCCCCATCCGAAAGAGACAACGAACAGCTTCATGAGTGGCTCGACACCGCCGCGGCATGGCTCGGGGTAGAAGCTCAAGCGTTGAGCTTGCCGCACCCGGAACTCTATGGATTCCTCAAGGCTTCTGGGCCCGCTATCGTTCGCGTCTCGGACGACGCGTTCCTGGTCGTGGTGTCTGCCACCCGCCGTGGCCTCCGCGTGCTCGACGAAGATTCCCGCGTCCACACGCTTACGCAAAAGAGCGTCGGGCAAGCGCTCCAAAAGAACATCGAAGAAGGCGTTGCCGGAGAAGTCGACGCCCTTCTCGAAGGGGTGTCGCTTTCGAGACGCGGCCGCGCTCGCGCGCACATGATCGAAGAGCGTCTCCACGACGAAACCTTCGAAGACATCTGGCTCCTCCGCGCACCGCCGGGAACGAGCGTCGCCGAAGACGTGCGCCACGCGGGCATCCCGAGATTGCTCGCGGCCTTCGCCACTGCCTACTTCATCGAATACGGACTCTTTGTCGCGTCGTGGTGGCTCCTCGGCCGAGGAGCGTTGCGCGGGCAGATCGACGCGAGTTGGCTCGCGGCTTGGGCGCTCCTGTTCATCACGATGCTTCCTTTCCGGATGGTGGCGACATGGTACGAGGGCCGCGTCGCCGTCGCGGCGGGAGCGCTCTTGAAGCGACGCCTCCTCATTGGCGCCATGCGTCTCGATCCGGACGAGACGCGCAAAGACGGTGCCGGCAGCCATATGGCGCGCGTTCTGGAATCGGAAGCTGTGGAATCGCTCGCGATGAGCGGCGGTCTACTTTCGGCGGCCGGATTTCTGCAGCTCGCCATTTGTGGCGTCGTGCTCGCCCTCGGCTCTGGCGGGATCGCGCACGTTCTATTGCTCGCCCTCACCGTTATTTTGTTCATGCTCGTCGCGTGGCGCTATTTTCAAAAGCGCAGCCGATGGACCTCGACGCGGTTCCGGCTGAGCCAAGACTTGATCGAACGTATGGTCGGCCACCGAACGCGTCTTGCGCAGCTCTCGCCTTCTGAGCGGCACGAGCGAGAAGACTTGAGCCTCGCCGGCTACGTGGAGGACGCGCAAGCGGCTGACCGCGTCTACAGCTTCCTCTTCCACGTCGCGCGCGTTTGGTTTCCGATAGGTTTTCTCGGACTCGCTCCGGCATTCATCTCGGGGCAAGCGAGCCTCGGACGATTGGCCGTGGCACTTGGCGGTGTGATCCTGGCGGCGCGCGCCCTCGACCAACTGGCCACAGGCTTCGCCGACTTGCTCGATGCCGGCATCGCGTGGCAGAGGATCGCACCGCTCTTTCACGCGGCAAGCCGTGAGCCGACGCGAGGCGACCCCAGCGTGCTCTCCTTGGCACGCCGCTCTAAGGAGCCGCGGCGCGGCAGGCCGCTCCTCGATGTCTCCGAGCTCACCTATCGCTATGCCGGACGGAGCGAGCCCGCCATCCGCGCTACGAGCTTCCGCGTGAGCTCGGGTGACCAGGTGCTCTTGACGTCTCCGTCAGGTGGTGGCAAGTCGACGGTGGTATCGCTATTGAACGGGTTGCGCCGACCGACGAGCGGTACGCTCCTCTTCGAAGGCGTCGACCCCATGAGCCTCGGCGCCGAAGCGTGGACGCGCCGTGTCGCGACCGCGCCGCAGTTCCACGAGAATCACGTCTTCACGGAAGTGTTCGCGTTCAACCTTCTGATGGGCCGCCGATGGCCGCCTACCAAAAGCGATTGGGAGGAAGCCGTGACCGTCTGTGAAGAGCTTGGCCTCGGCCCGCTCCTCAGGAGGATGCCCGGTGGGATGAACCAGCTCATCGGCGATACGGGCTGGCAGCTTTCTCACGGCGAGCGCAGCCGGCTCTATCTCGCGCGCGCATTGCTGCAGGGCGGCGCGCTCGTCCTCCTCGACGAAAGCTTCGGCGCTCTCGACCCGGACAACCTGAGAAAAGCCTTGATGTGCGCCCGGAAGCGAGCAGAAAGCTTGATCGTCATCGCGCACCCTTAGCGCGCCTCGTTATCCGCGCGACCTCGTCCGCGCCCGCCCACCGGCATAGCTCCATCACTTTGAGAACCCAGCCACAATCGAGACGCGGCTTCGAAAAGCCAGGCGCGAGCTGGATCCGAATCTGCTAGAGGCGGTCCCCGCTCTGGGCGCACTTGCTTCTGCGCGGTGACGACGCTCGCCCCTCCACCGAGCCTTGGGGGTCCCTCGAAGATGCGAGCGGGAGCTCAGGGTGGCCGTAGATCATGCTCTAGATGTTGCCTTTGGCCGTACCACCCCCTGGAGCACACCTTATTCTTGCCGGCCTAGGGAGGCTCCGGGGTCGCTTTCTCGTCCATCTTAGAGGTGGACTGCACCAAGAGCCCAAAACGCGTCTATCGTCGCCGCCAGCCGGAATAATCCGTCCTCTACAGGGCGTTGGCTCAGCACTTTGAGTCTTTTCTCCTCTTCTATGAACAACGTTTCGAGAAGGGCTTCGGTTACTTGAGAGCCATCGTCCGCGACACGGTCTACCGATTCTTAGATTGTGGGATTTTGGAATCAGGTTTCGCAAGAGCGCGGTGCAAATCCTGTGGTTACGCATTC
>SMYC01000038.1 GCA_004356105.1 Acidobacteriota bacterium
GAGTACCACCCAGGACAATAACCGCGCATGGCGAAGCGGCTTGCGCTGGGGTTTCTCACGCTAGGGCCCCTCGTCATCCTCGGAATGTTCTTTTTCACTCCAGCGGCTCTGTCGTGGCTCTTTGCTGTGGTCGTGATGAGCTTTCCGATCGCGCTCGTAACGCTCGCGGTGAGCCGCGACGGAGGCGTGGGACGGCGCCTACGCTTCCCTCTCCTGGCGCTCTTTGCAATGCTCCAGGCCGGTGTCATCGGTGTGCTGGCCTTCAGCGCATCGGGCGTGAATGGCTTCTACGGATTCCCCCTCTCGCTACACTTTCTGTTACTGCTTATCTGGCTCGGCCCTCTCTGTGTGACGACCATCACCTACGCCGTCACGTTTACGGAGTTCGGCATCGACGACGAGCTTCTCGACCAACTAAAAACGATGCGCCGCGACCGCGAATCCTAGATGACAGGACTCGACAGGCCGCTCATCATCGGAGCCGCGAGCGTTTATCTACTCCTCGTTCTGGCGGTCGGTCTCTGGTCCGCACGACGCACGCGCACGGCAAAAGACTTCTGGATTGCGGGTCAAAACATCGGCCTCTGGACGACCGGGCTCGCCACCACGTCCGCCGCCTTCAGCGGCTTCGTCTTCCTCGGAGGCCCGGGACTCACCTACCAACTAGGCACGGGATCGCTCTTCATCGTGGTCGCCGGGGGCTTCACTGCCAGCTTGATGTGTTGGGTCCTGGCGAAGAGACTTCGCCTCCTGGCAGCGGTGCGTGAGATCTACACGATCCCGGACGTCATTCTCTGTCGATACCGAAGCCGCGCCGCCTCCGGGATTGCCGCCGTCGCCGTGATCGTGGGGACGGTGGCTTATTTGGGCGCGCAATTTCTGGCGCTCGGGCGGCTCGTCGAAGCGGTGTTCGGCATGCGTGAGCTCTTCGGCCCGCAAAGCCTCACGATCGCCGTCACGGCGGGCGTTGTGGTCGTCGTCTTGTACGCGTGCCTCGGCGGGATGATCGCCGGGGTCTATACCGACCTTCTTCAGGGATCGTTGATGACGCTCGTGGCCAGCGTGGTTTTTGTCCACGCGATCGTGGAAGGCGGAGGCCTCGAGCGCATCGCGACGAGCATCGCGGCGAGTGAAGCCTTCGGAAGCTCCTTCCTGGAGCCGCTGGGACGCGTGCCGATTTGGACCGCCGTCGGTTTTTACTTCGTCTTCGGGATCGGCATCCTGGGCCAGCCGCACATGCTTCACAAGTTCTTCATGATCAAAGACCCCCGCGACTTGAAGTGGATCCCGTTGGTTGTCGGCTTCACGCAAACGCTGTGCGTTCTCATATGGTTGGGCCTCGGCCTCGTCGTCCCAGCCCTCGTAGCCCAAGGCCGACTCGCCCCTCTCATGCAGCCCGACGACGCCGCACCGATCTACTTGCTGGAATTCGCACCGACACTTCTGGCGGGGTTGGTCTTTGCCGGCATCCTCGCCGCCATCATGTCGACGGCAGATTCTTTCGTGAACATCGGCGCCGCCGCCCTCGTTCGCGATCTGCCCAAGGCATTGGGTCGCGAGCTGAAGCGCGAGCTTTTTTGGGGACGCGTGGCGGTCGTCGGCATTGCCGCGGGCGCGGGTGCGCTCGCAGTCCTTTCCGGAGACTTGATCGCGATACTCGGCACCTTCGCCTTCGGAACGTTTGGCGCAGCGCTTGCGCCAGCGCTTGCGATAGGGCTGAACTGGCACCGCGTCACCGCCAAGGCCGCTGTGGCCTCGATGCTCACGGGCATCACCCTGAATCTCGGGCTCGAACTTTTCGCCCGAACAGGTGTGGTGCTCCTGAAGCCGGGCGTACTCGCAACGGCGGTCTCCCTGGCGGCGTCGTTCGCAGTGCTTTTTCTCGTGAGCTGGCTATCCGAGCCCGACAAGATCGACGAAGACGTCGCCTTTGTGATGGATCATTAGATTCCCTACGGCGTCAAATATCAAAACACGATATGGCCTGTCACGCAGCTTTCCGCTCGACTCCTTTTTCAACTTTGAACCCCGCGACAAGGCTCTTGAGCTCTGTGGCCGTTTGAGCAAGCCCCTCCGCTGCATTCTGGGTCTGGCTGACGCCGGCCGAAGTGTTCTGCGCCGCGTCAGCAACACCGACGATGTTCTGAGCGATCTCGCTGCTGCCCTTGGCCACCTCGGCGACGTTCCGCCCCATCTCAGCCGCGGTCACAGACTGCTCCTCGACGGCGCTGGCGATGACATTCTGGGCGTCATTTATTTGGCCAATGATCTCGCTGATCTTACCAATGGCCTCGACGGCGCCCTTGGTATCCGCTTGAATCGCCTCGATTTGCTGGCCGATCTCATCAGTGGCCTTGGCCGTTTCCCCTGCCAGTTCCTTGACCTCGTTGGCGACGACAGCAAACCCTTTGCCGGCCTCTCCCGCCCGTGCAGCCTCGATGGTGGCGTTGAGAGCCAGAAGGTTGGTTTGCTCGGCGATCGAGGTGATCACATTGATGACCTTGCCGATTTCCGCGCTGCTTTCGCCGCGCTTGGCGATAGTGGAGTTTGCGGTCTGAGCCACACGCACCGCCGTCGTCGCCACGCTGGACACCTCAGCGACATTATAGGCAATCTCCTTGATGCTGATGCTCATCTCCTCTACCCCGCTGGCCGCCGCCTGAACGGTCTGGCTGACCTGCTCGGCGGCGACCGAGACCACCTGGGACTGGGTGGAGGTCTCCGATGCATTGCTACCCATCTGAGCGCTCACCGCGGTCAGGCGCTCCGAGGAGTCGGTCAGCGCCTGAGCGTTTCGCGAGATCGCTCCAACGGTTTCGCGAAAGTAGGCCACCATCTCTTGCAACGCGACCATGACCTGACCAACCTCGTCGCCGGACTTGGCCTCGATATCTGATTGGCTCAGATCGCCCGCAGCAATGCGGTCGACCACGAGCAAGACGTTGCGGAGAGGCCTCGTAATCCATGAGGTCATCGCTGTGGTCGCCCCGACCGAGAGAAGAATAGCCGCGATCGCGATCGCCCACGTCGTCCGTACCTGTGCGGCAATCGACGTTGCCATTCTCTCGGTCGAGATACCGACACGACTCACTCCGAGCTTCTCGCCTTCGCGCGAAACGAGCGGCGTGACGATCTCGAACACGGTCACGCCCCCCTGGGTCTCGAAGTCTGTGACCGCGACATCGTTCGGTCCCACGCGAAGAGATTCTTGCGCGAGCTCACTGGGAACATTCACATTGCCACTGCCCTCACTCGCGGCCAATTCACGGCCGCTCGTATCCAGCAGGATGGCATAGGCGACATCGAGCTGCGTTGCAACGGCGTCGCACAGCACCGCCAGTTGCGTGCTGTCGGCGAGATCGCCGAGACTCACCTCCGGCGTCGCCACTTGGGCGAGGTTCAGGCTCAAGGCCTCCGCCCGCCGAACGAGCTCCTCGGTGAGAACCGTTTGCTCCCTCGCAACGAAGTACCAGCTCATCGCCGCGACGACAAGTGAGACCACCGTGAGAACGAGGAGACCGTACTTCGTCGCAAGCCCCATGTTCCGAAGACGAGAAGTGCTTTCTTTCGTCGTCAATTCAACCTCCGATCATTCCGGCCCATCGGCCCTCGGGCGGCAGGCTCTCGTCCCTGTCGTCTGAGAAGGCTGATTCCGGGTCTAATAGGCCAAAGAGCAGCGCGAGCGTGATGTTCCATCCTGAGCCCGTTGCGTGGCACGTTTCGCGGAAACGCTCCTTTTTGTAGCGACAATGTCACTGGTCGTTGACAAAATGCTCTCGTAGCACCGTGATTGGTTACTATTCTTCTTTGGCAGAAAAAAGGTAAAAGAATGCAGAATGCATGATGTCGGTGTCGAGGCGGTCGTGGATGTTTATTGGTGACGCCGCGCGCCTCCGGACATGGGAGACGGAGCAGTTCTCTGTGCCATCGGCATATTGTTAGTATCGGTCCCGCGCCGCAAATGATTAGGAAGACCAAGAACTCTGCTGGAAATGGACACCGTCGAAGCCTCGCTAAATCCCGACCGCGCCGTCCCGTACGCGGTCGACGCGTCTTCGATGTCTGGCGTCGCCCACTTACAGCACTTGCCGGGACACATCTATCCCCAAGTCGGGCAATGGAAGAAGGCCGTAGATATTAATATTGATGCTGCTCATATCTTGCAACGGTAACGCCGGCAACCCGACTCGGCGGTAGGCCACCGATGTTGATGCCCCTCTAGACCCCTGGCTTTGAGCCAGAGCACCACAGCAACTTCGACAACCACGAGTTCTATCTCGCGGCGAGTGCTTCTATCTCGGAGAAGATCAGCTTCCCCGCCGAGATGGAGTTCGAGCACGCGGACGAGAAGCTGATTTTCCCATCCAGGCCTTCGGTCGTTACTACGTAACCGAAAACCACATATTCCGGGCGGGTCTGTTCTTCGTGCCCATCGGCTTGCCGAGAGCCTACACGCTTTGCGGCAACACGAACATGCTGATCCGTCAAGTGGCGCTTATCGCCACGGCTCTCTTAGGCTCCGCGACTCCCGCTGGGGCTACGGCAACCGGTTCAAACTGGCCTGCCTCGGTCGAGCCAGTGAGAGCGGTCGTGGAAGACTGGCCTTCCTGTATCGCCTGGGTTATCCGGTCGAAATAGCCAGCCCCGACTTCGCGCTGGTGGCGAGTGGCCGTGTAGCCGAGCTCCTCCGCGGCAAGCTCCCCTTGTTGCAATCTCACATAGGCCGTCATCTGCTCGTGGGCGTATTCGCGTGAGAGTTGAAACATGCTGTAGTTCATGGAGTGGAATCCCGCGAGCGTGATGAACTGGAACTTGTAGCCCATGGCACCCAGCTCCGTCTGGAATTTGGCGATCGTTCTGTCGTCCAAGTTCTGCTTCCAGTTGAAAGAAGGAGAGCAGTTATAGGCCAAGAGCTGGTTCGGATATTCCCGCTTTATGGCTTCGGCGAAACGCTTTGCTTCGGCGAGGTCGGGACGGCCGGTCTCGCACCAGACCAGATCCGCATAGGGCGCATAGGCTAGACCGCGCGCGATAGCTTGACCTAGGCCCGGACGCGTGTAGAAAAAACCCTCCGTACTGCGCTCGCCGGTGAGGAATCGCCGATCGTACGGGTCAATGTCCGAGACGAGCATACCGGCCGATTCCGCATCGGTGCGCGCAATGATCAAGATGGGTACACCAGAGAAATCGGCAGCGAGTCGCGCGGCGACAAGCTTTTCGATCGCCTCCCGTGTGGGTACCAACACTTTTCCGCCCATGTGACCACACTTCTTGAGGGACGCCATCTGATCCTCCAGATGGACGGCGGCGGCCCCTGCCTCGATGAGATTTCTTGTTAGCTCGAACGTGTTCAGCACGCCGCCGAAGCCCGCTTCGGATCGGCCACGATGGGCACGAAAAAGTCGGTGTCTCCCTGCCCTTCCGCCCACTGGATCTGATCGGCGCGACGGAAGGCGTTGATGACACGCTTGACGACGATCGGCACGGAGTCGACAGGGTAAAGACTCTGGTCCGGATACATCTCGCAAGCTCCATTGGCATCGGCGGCGACCTGCCAGCCGGAGAGGTAGATAGCCTTTAGTCCGGCCTTCACCTGCTGGACCGCCTGCGCCCCGGTCAGGGCACCAAGAGCATTCACGAAAGGCTCACCACGGAGGAGATCCCACAGCTTTCGAGAGCAACGTTGTGCGAAAACATGCTCGGGTTGTACGGAGCCGCGGAGGCCGATAACGGTTTCCGCATCATAAGTGCGGGTGACGTTCTGCCAACGCGGGTTAGACTGCCAATTCTGCTGGAGCGACTGGATTTGTTGCTTGCGGCTTTCCGTCATGGCTCTCTCCCTTGCTCATCGGTTTGTTGCAATTTGTCGGGTCGAAGGCTGGGTGTTCGTAGGCTCGAAGCGTGATGAACTCCACGAGCTCGTCGTCCGTGACGATTTCCTCGAGAAGATCGGCAGCGTTCCTGAGTTGCTCGCTCTGAAAACGGTCGTGCTGCCTTTCGGCACGGATCTCCGACAGCTCGGCTCGCAACAACCGGCTCACGAGCGTTGGGGTCACCGTAGTTCCGTCGAGCAAGCTGGCGCGGTGTCGGATCAACTGCCAGAGTTGTGTTCGTGAAATCTCCGCGGTCGCCGCGTCCTCCATCAAGTTGCGGATCGTGACCGCTCCCCTGCCGGAGAGCCAACTGGCTATGTAGAGGAGCGCGACACGAATGTTGTTTCGCAGGCAGCCTTCCGTATGCGCCGCTGTGGTAGGCGGTGTCAACAAATCCTTGGCCGTGATGGGTGCGTCTTGCTCGAAACGGCGGTGCAGTTGGTTGCGCTTCCCTGGTTCGATGACGGAATCGAAAACGTCCCTCGCGACGTCGGCGAGGCCTGGATGAGCGATCCACGTCCCATCGTGACCGTTATTCGCCTCGAGCTCCTTATCGGCGCGTACTCTCTCGAGCGCCACCTCGTTGGCGGCAAGGTCACCCCTCACCGGGACGTAGGCGGACATGCCGCCAATGGCGAGAGCCCCGCGCCTGTGGCAAGTCCTGACCAACAAACGAGAATAGGCGTTCAAGAAAGGTTGGTCCATCGTCAATAGGCGTCGGTCTGGCAACAGGTAATGCCCATTGTGCCGAAGCGTTTTGATGTAGCTGAAGATGTAGTCCCAACGGCCGCAGTTGAGACCCACGATGTGGTCTCGCATCTCGAAAAGGATCTCGTCCATTTGGAACGCGGCCGGAAGCGTTTCTATTAGAACCGTAGCCTTGATGGTTCCGTGCTCGAGAATCAGTTGCTGTTCAGCGAAAGCAAAGACTTGGTCCCACCAGCGCGCCTCGCGGTAGTTCTCGATCTTGGGGATGTAGAAGTACGGTCCCGTTCCCTTCATGAGCAATGGACGGTAGTTGTGAAAAAGATACATGCCGAAGTCGAACAAGCTGGCCGGAATGGGCTCGCCCCGCCACAGGATTCGAGTCTCGCTCAGATGCAGCCCACGGACGCGGCAAATCAGCACGGCCGTGTCTTCATTCAGACGGTACTCCTTGCCGGAGACCGGATCCGTATACTCGATGGTTCCCGCCACGGCGTCGCGCAGGTTGATCTGACCTTGGATGACGTTGTCCCACGTCGGAGACAGTGAGTCTTCAAAGTCCGCCATGAAGGTGCTTACCCTGGCATTCAAAGCATTGATGACCATCTTGCGATCCGCTGGGCCCGTAATCTCGACCCGTCGATCCTGCAGATCCTCGGGTATGTTTCCGATCTTCCACTCTGATTTCCGAAGCCCCTCCGTCGTTGGGAGGAAGTAGGGCAATTCGTGAGAATGGTCCGCGCTCGGAGACAGGTTGGAGTTACTCGGATAGGTGCGCGCTTTGAGCAAGAGCTCGAGAAGGGGCGTGAAGCGCCGAATCAATTTGCCAACGAAGCGCAGCGCCTCGTCGGAGAGAATCTCCGAATATTCAGGTTTGACCGGCGCTGCGATCTGGAGCTCGTCCGTGATGCTCGTGCTCGATAGCTTCTGTTTCATTTTATTCTCCTGCTGTCTTGCATAGCAGGCTTCATGCCATCGCGCCGAGCTGTCAGGGCGGCGATTCGCCTTCTCGGAGGGGTTCAATCCAAGGTCAAACGGATCGTTTCGAAACGGTCGAGACGGTCGTTGACTCAGATCGATACACGCGATCGACGATCGCCACTTTTGCTGCCACAAACACGATGCGCGTCTCTGGCACGTCGGTTGCAATGACTCGCGATTACTATGGGAAAATCCCGACCAACCGAAGAAACTCTCGCTCCGCTATCGGACAGCGTCGCGAAATACTACGAGAACATCGAAGAGCTCGACAGAATTCGGCGCTACAAGGGGATTCCGATGATATGCGTCGAAGGGCTGCACGAATTGGTCCACGAAATCGCAGTCAAGTACGTGGACCGGGGACAGCAAATTCTAGATGTCGGTTGCGGTCGAGGAGCCTTCGCCCTCCGGATGGCGGACGCCGGGTACAAGGCCGATGCCTGTGACATCCTTGACCATTGCATGTGCAAAGATCACGTGAACTTCTTCTGCGTATCCGCAGAAGAGGCGAGATTCGACAAGAAATACGCGGCTATTTTTCTGCTGGAAATTCTCGAGCATACCGATTCGCCCTTCAGCGTCGTGCGGCAATATGCGAAGCACCTGGAGCCGGGCGGATATCTAATCGTTTCTACTCCCAACGTCGATTCGAGCATTAGCCGCTCGTGGTTCATGCTCAGCGGGCGTCATTGGTACTTCGAAGACATCAATGTGAAGAGTGATGGCCACATCAATCCCGTTCACGATTTTCAGTTGAACCACATTTTCGCCGAGCTAGATCTGGAACAAGTAGAGCGCGCCAGTGTTCATGAATCCCGCGTTCTGCGCTTCGGTATCCACTGGCTCACCTACCAGCTGTTGCAGGCCTATCAGAGCGTCAAGAGAATCCCCCGCAACAACGGCCCCGCGACCGTTACCGTTGTCCGAAAGGCAAGCTAGATGCAGGCTCAGCCAACGAAGGAGCAGACGATGAGCAGACATGCGACGATGTTGGATCGCCAAAGGCTCAAAGCGCCCGCCTCTATCACAGACACAGCAGCTCGTGCGCTCGGAAGCACGTTGTTCGGTCATCTATGTTGCGGGCGCTTGCGCATCTTTCTGGACATGTCGGGCGTGAACGAGATCGATGCTGCCGGCATCGACATGCTCATCCAGACGGCGAAGCGCGCCCACGGAATGGGAGGGGACCTCGTTCTCGTTCGGCCGTGCCCGCTCGTGAGGAACATCCTCGGCCTCGAATACATGACAAGAGGTCGGCAGAGGGTGACGTCGTTCTAACCACAGCGCGGAGAGAGGCTATCCATCCACAAAGGTCACGATGAACTCGTCGTGCTCGGCTCCGTCCGCTTTGGAACGCTCGTGGGTTACATCGACCTTCTGACCAAAGTGCTCCCCGACGCCCTTCACGAGGCCGATGACGAAGGGCGCCAAGCCCGGCCGATCCGAATAGTAGTGGAGCCGCAGCCCACTGTTGGTGATGTCGGAACATTCGAATGACGGAGGCTTGAGATCGGGGAAGCTCAAGGCAACCCGGGTGTGCATGTGATCGAGGCCCTGTAGAAACTCGCTCACCGAGCCCCCGGCCAGCTCCAAAAGCGACCCGTAGCCTTCTCTGGCCGCAAACTTCATCCAAAACAGGCCAAAATCCTCGAGCAATGCGCTTGCCTCGACTTGGAACAGCTCGCAAGCTTTGCCTACGAGGGAGTACGTGACCGCATCGTCGAAGCTGTCCATGGATTGGAAGCACTCGACCCCAACCCCGGCTCCCTCTCGAACTTTTTCCCAACCATCTTTGCCGTATTCGGCGACGAGGTAATCTTGGAGCCCTTTATTGACTAGGCCGTACATGTTGCTCTCCCTCCAAGGCAGGCGCCGTGGACGTCGGAACCCTTCGGTTTCAAGTATCGTATTTCCTATAACGAAACAAAAGCGGATTGAGGACATCCACTGAGCACCGTACCATCCGCTACCGTGACCTGCCGAGGAGACCTGTTGATCGTCCTCTTCTCCATCAACGAAGGCTGGGTGTGCTCGCCCACGCGCGTCGCGTCGTAAGGAACAGAGCTCCGCGGAAGAGCCAGTACAGATCGGTTCTCGTTCCGCGAGTCGCGGCGTAGAAACTGTCGGCCATTCGGCGTTCGAGGCGCGAAGCCGTTGCGGGCTGGAGCGCGCCCGGGGCGATGAGTCCAGAAGGCGCCTCCTCCGACACCCGCTCCCAGTCTTCTGTCGGTCGCTTTCGGTCCTCCTTGGTCGCCGGACATACGCCCACGAACTCGAGGTCGCCGGTCGCCACCGAGAGTAATCGGGGCAAGTGCCGAAGCCAAGGAATCTTCGTCGCGCCTTCCCAGGTCGTGAAGGCGCGACGTGTCGGGCTTCCTCCGACATCTTCCGCTTCCCGATTGCCCATGAGTCTCACCGGCCGAAGGGGGTTTCGGAGGTTTGCGGCGAGAGAGCAAACGGTGAATAGCGGCCATAGAGGAGCCGATAAACCAAGGGCGACAACAGCCGCGAGTCGGCGGGCGGCCTCCGCAAGGGCCCGTGTGACTGGGTTCTGTTCCATGCTCGCGAGCAGCGAAGGGTCGCGTACCGTCGCCGCTTTACCGACGTCCAAATGAATCACTTGGTTGCCCCAAACGATGGCGTTGTCGACTTCCGTGGAGGCCCCGATATAGGTGCCGGGCAGCACCACGACCGAGCGGAGTCGCGCACCCGCATCGACGATGACGTCTTCCGAAAGCACAACATCGTCTGAAAGCCTGGCCCTGGGATGGACCCGGCTCCGGGAACCAACGAACACGTTCTCACCTCGAATGCTCGTGGACGGAAGGACCGACCGTCGTCCGACATGGACGTGCGGCGAAACTTCGCGGGCACGGAGGTTCAGCCCTGGAAACGTTCCTCGAACGACTTCGATGCTCGTAACGTGGAAATCCCCGAGATCCGACAATACAGACAGTCCCTCACCCACGAGGTCGATCCACTTCGTCGGCCGCGCATCTTCTCGCAGACGAATCAGCTCGAGCCCCGCGTCGACACCGCCGACGCTGGCCGCAAGCCGGCTCGCCCCTGGCCGCATGCTAGCCAGGTCCAGAAACCGAGTGAGAAACGAGCTCCGAATCACGTCTGCACGGATGAGCAAGATCTCGTCTTCGTTTTGATGGCGCAAGCGACGGCAGATCGACGCGACGCTTTCGTCTCCGCGTGAGAGCCAATAACGCAGATCCATCCCCCAACGTTCTCCGTCGCCGAGCTGGGCCTCCACCTGGTCGGGGAACTCCGAGATGACGACATAGGCCTCGCGAATATCCGCATCGAACAGTGCTTCCAGCGTGTGCTCGATGAGAGGCTTACCGCCTACCGGAAGCAGTGCCGCGCATGTTCTTTCCGTGAGTGGTTTCAACTCCGGACGGGAGCGATCGGCCAAGATCACAGCTTTCATACGATGCCTCCTCGGTTCAGCAAGCGCCTCGACCGAAGACGACTGCCGGAACGGTTTGTAGAAGCAGCCGAAGGTCGAAGCGGATGGATTGCGCGTGGATGTAGTCGATATCCATCTCGACTTGACGGTCGAAGGGGATCTCGGAGCGGCCCGAGACTTGCCACGTGCAAGTGATGCCAGGGGGAACGTCGAGGCGACTCCTCTCGGTGAGCGTGTACGCCGCCACTTCTAACGGGAGAGGCGGCCGCGGCCCCACGAGAGACATGTCGCCTCTGAGAACGTTCCAAAGCTGTGGGAGCTCGTCGATCGAGGCCCGTCGGATCAAGCGGCCGATACGCGTGATGCGCGGGTCACCCTTCATCTTGAAGCGGATACCGCCGCTCAGATGTCCCGCGTTCTCGAGGGTCGCGCGCCGCGCCTCCGCATCGACATACATCGAGCGAAACTTCCACATCGCGAACGTGCGTCCAAACTGTCCAACACGAACTTGCCTGAAAAAGATCGAACCCTTCGATTCGAGCCGGACGGCCAGGGCCACGACCGCAAAGAGCGGCAGGAGAAGCAACAAGATCACCGCCGCGCCCGCGATATCGATACCGCGCTTGGCGCAGTGGAATCCGTAGAGGTTAGCGCGCCACGCCGCGCGCGTGATGAAGGCACGGGTACTGTGCATCATGCGTCTCCCTTCCGTCGCTGCATCAAGACCCGCCACAAGAAGAGCGGGTTTCCGACCAAGTAGCGTCGCCACATCCGTTGGGGCTCTCGAGCAAGGCGCCACACCCATTCGAGACCCAGCTCGCGCAGAGCCATCGGGGCCCGCGGGATGCGCCCAGAGTAGAAATCGAACAGACCGCCGACGCCGACGCGCACGGGAACGCGCAGCCGCGCCTCGTGCTTCTCGAGCCAGAGCTCTTGCCTCGGCGCTCCGAATCCCACGAGAAGAATGTCGGCATCCGAGCGGTTGATCGTCTCGACCACGTCGGGCTCTTCCGCTTCTTCGAAATAGCCGTCGCGCCAGCCAGCGATACGTAGCCCTGGCACGCGCGCCGTCATCGTCTTGGCGGCGGCACGTGCGATCCCAGGGCGCGCGCCGAGAAGAAATAGCGAGAGACCCTCTTTCGCGGCCCGCTCGCAGAGCCGGGGGAACATGTCGGTCCCGTTCACGTTGGCCTCGAGTGGTGTCTTCAACATGCGTCCCGCGAGCTGCAAGCCGATGCCATCTCCCATCACGAGCGCCGACGAGCTCACGGCCGCGTGATAAGTTTCGTTCTCGTAGGCGAGATTCAGACAATCCGGGTTGACGAACGTCGCGCGCAGGGGCGTTTGTCGGTCGTGCGATGTCAGCCGCGCCACGGCTTCGTCCATCGCGATGTTATCGATGGAGACGCCGAGCATCCGCACCGTCGGTGGTGCCGCGGCGACAGGTTGGGCGCTGGCGACAAATCTTGCTGGGATCCACCGCAGAAGAAGGCTCACGTCCCCGGCCAGCGACTGTTCGAGCGCATATTGGTTCTCCGCCACACTCTCGCTTTCATGGGCGATACCGACACTGCGCTGCAGTCGAAACGGGGAGATCAGCCCCGGTCGCGTGACGAATCTCAGAAGTGCCGCGGAGGACATCGCGCCGAGCTCCGAAACGGCGACGGGTCGAGGCCCCGCCAACGCAAGATCGCCACGGATGACGTTGAGCAAGCATGCCAAATCGGAGCCGGGGGCCACGCGGGCAAAGGCGAGCTTGTCAAAACAGCCGTCGCGTCCGAAGTACCGCGTCCGGGCAAACACGGTCCCGCTCACGCACCAGGCCACACACGCCTGGAGGAGCATCCAGGGAGAAAGCACGAGCACTAGCAGGCTCGAGACCGCGATATCTAGGAAGCGACCGAGCCGCTCCGGAGCCCCGCTAGAAAATCCCCCCAGCGACAGCACGCACGTAGCGCGAAGACGATGGCGTCTCTCCTGATTCATAGCGATGGCCTCGAGGCTTCCCTGCGCTTACGCCGCGTGTACGACGTCGTTCAACGGAAGAGCGGTCAGCGTCGCGTAGGCCGCGCGCTCGTCGTCGACGATATCAACAGAACGGTGGATGCGGGTGAGCTCTAGGATGTTCCTCACCGGCGGGCTCGGAAGAACGAGCACGAGCTCGCCGCCCTCCGCGCGCGCGCGCCTCGCGGATTGAATCAAGACGGCGAGTCCGCGCGAATCGATCCTCTCCACGGCCGACATGTCGAGAGCGATACGACAACGGCCGGCACCTGCGTGCCGACACATCTCTTCCTGCAGCCGCTGCGCCGCGGCGCCCTCCACGCGCGACGGCGCGATCACTCTTTGAATCTCGGGCAAGGTCTGTTGTCTTTGCATTGTGTGTCTCCTTGAGGTCGTCCTTGTCATCACCGCAAAGACACTGCAACGGACTTGCCAATTCCTAGACCTAGTGAGAGCCGAAACCCCTTAAAAAGGTTGAGTTGCCGAGCACCTCAATCGGTCGTGGCTCAAAACAATACGGCGCTCGAACAGACCTGTCTCAAAGCAAGGCACGTCGGTAGATTTCAAACGCCTAGAGAGGTCTTTGGGCTGGCACAGGAGTTGCTGTAAGAGTCCGTCATGGCGCTACAGCGATCGTACGGCAAAAGAATTTATATTTCAGTTTTCATCGATGCCTTTGGCTGGGAGCTGCTGGAGCGGCACTCTTTTTTGGACGACCTTCTGGTCACGAAGGCACCGCTCCAGACCGTGCTCGGCTACAGCTCGACCTGCATCCCGACCATCCTGACAGGAGCTCCTCCGCGCGAGCACGGACACTTCGCTTTCTTCCGCTACGCGCCGGACGCGTCCCCGTTCGGACATCTCGGCCGCTTGCTGGGTGCTTTGCCCGCCTTCGTAGAAGAGCGGGCGCGCGTCCGGCACTGGATTAGCCGCGGGCTACAGGCCATCTTCGGCTGGGACGGTTACTTTCAGATCTACAACACGCCCTTCGAGCATCTGGAGTTTCTCGATTACTCGGAGAAGCGGGACTTGTACATGCCTTTTGGCATCAACGGGGGCCAGAAGACGCTCTTCGATCGCCTCCATGACAAAGGCGTTCCGTTCCACGTATCGAATTGGCGTCTATCGGAAGAAGCCAACCTGAGCCGGCTCGCACGCGCGCTCGACGGCGCCGATATCGAGTTCGCTTATCTCTACCTCGCGGCGATGGACGGCTTGCTTCACGCCGAGGGAACCGGCTCGGCGCAGGTCGCGGTGAAGGTGGCCTGGTACGAGCGAAAGCTTCGGGACATCGTAGCGCTCGCCCATCGCCGCTACCGCGACGTCGTGCTCTCCGTCTTCTCCGACCACGGGATGACGGATACGCGCGAGACGTCGAACCTCATGCTGCGGGTCGAAGCGCTCGACCTTCGCTACGGCCTCGACTATGCGGCCGTTTACGACTCCACCATGGCCAGGTTTTGGTTCATGACGGAGCGTGCGCGGAGGCGCATCGTCGCGCTTCTCGCGACGGAGGATCGCGGCCGCGTCTTGGCGCACTCGGAGCTCGTCGAGCTCGGTGTCGATTTCGAGAACCACGAATATGGCGAACTTATTTTCTTGATGGATCCTGGCGTGCTGATCTGTCCGAGCTTCATGGGAAGACAGCCCATCGCCGGTATGCACGGGTTTCACCCCGATGACAAAGATTCTGTCGCCATGTTCGCTTCCAGTGAGACGCCACCCGTCCTGCCTCAGCGCCTCATCGACCTTCACGACGTGCTCCTCGACGGAGCCATTCACTGATGGAGACGCCAGTGAGAAAAGCCTTGGACGTCGTCATGCGCAGCCACAACGACATGCCCATCGTGGCGCGCACGATCGAAGCCCTCCGAAGGCAATCCATGCCGTTTCGCTTGACCGTATTCGACAACGCCTCCTCCGACGGAACGCGCGCCGTCCTATCCGACCTGGCGGAGCGTGTCATCCACGTCCCCGCGGGCGCTTATGTGCCGGGGCGCGTCCTCAATGAGGCGATGACGTTAACCGAGAGCGAGCTAGTCGTTTTCTTGAACTCCGATTGCGTCCCGCAACACCCGGAGTGGCTCGAGAGCCTCGTCCAAGGGTTCAAAAAAGACACGACCGCGGCGGTCTTCGGGCGTCAGATTCCGAGGCCAGACTGCCATCCGCTCTTCGCTCGGGACACGGAAGCGACCTTTGGAGATGGTGAGCGCCAGGCAAGATGGCGTCATTGCTTCTCGATGGCATCCTCGGCCATCCGCCGCTCCGCATGGCGCGCCGTGCCCTTCGACGAAACGCTCGCCTATTCCGAAGACATCGACTGGTCGTGGCGAGCGCGGAGCCGCGGGTTCGACATCGGCTACGTTTCCGAAGCCGTGGTCGAGCACTCGCACAACTACACGCTGAAGCAGTTCTATCGACGCCATTTCGGCGAAGGCGAAGCGGAAGTGTCGATTTTCGACTGGAGTCCGTGGCAGCGCAGCTTTCTGCGTTACTCGTTATTACCCTATCTGAGACAGGTGGGCGAAGACTGGCAATACACACTTCGGCAAGGCGCCATCGCTCACGCGCTATACGCGCTCGTTCTCCGCACGGCCCAGCTCTCCGGCCGCCGCGCCGGCTTCCGAAAAGGCCTGCGCTCACAGAGGTTTTGCCCATGATTTTTGCGCCGGAAGCCAGCGACGCTTTCAACCTCGAGCTCGGGAAACATCTTCACCAACTAGGAGTAGATGTAGCGGAGGCTCTCGGACCGAACCTCGAGGCGCTCATCCTGGGCGGCGGCTACGGTCGTGGCGAAGGCGGCGTGGTGCGGTCCGAAACGCGTGAGCGCCCCTACAACGATCTGGATCTCTTCCTCGTCTTGCGGCGCAAGCGCAGAAACGTTGGTGAAGCTCTCCACTCAATCCGGGAAAGTTACGCGAACGAGCTCGGTATCGACGTGGACTTTAGCCGCCCGGTCACGACGCACGACATCGAGCGGTGGCCGCACTGGTTGATGTGGCACGACCTTCTCGACGGGCATCTGGTGCTCGCGGGAGAACAAGACGTGCTCACGAGCCATGCGCCACGGCACTTGCGCAAGAGCCCCCCTCCCGTCGAAGCGCTGCGCCTGCTTCTCAATCGCGGCGCTGGCCTCTTGTGGGCGCTTCGTGTCGTGCGGGGCGTCGAGCCGGCACCTGACGGCGACTTCGTGCGGCGCAACTACTACAAGTGCATCCAAGCTTGCGGGGACGCTTTGCTGCTCGTCCATCGCCGCTACACTCCTCGCTGCGCCGGACGCACAGAGCTTTTCGCCGAGCTCGTTTTGAGCCTCCCGTCCGTCCGCGCCATGTGCCTGGAGAGCGCTTATGCGGGCGCGCTTCGGTTCAAGCTTCGGCCGGACTCCTGTTCCTCCAACGGGCTTGGCGAGAAAGAGCTTCGTGCCGCGGCCGGTCTCTGGGGTCGCGTCTTGCTTCACGTGGAGGAGCGCCGCGCGGGACGTCGTTTCCCGACAGCAAGAGATTACGTTCTCGATTACTCGGCGCGTGAAGTGGCGACCAACACTTTTCGATGCTGGCCCGCCAATCTCGTCCGCAACCTGCGCCGCGGCGTCATCTCCGTGAAGTATCCGCGTGAAGAGCTCTATCGCGAGCTACCGCAGCTTCTCGGACTCACAGCTCCTGGCCCAAAAGACTGGACTTCGAGGAGCGAGCGCTTTCTCGCGCTCTGGCGTCAGGTGAACTGAGACCCTCCATGAAGTATCACGTCTTCTCCGTTTTCGTCCTTCTGGCCACGCCGACCATGACGGCGATGGCCTTGATGTCGCCCCGTCTGCGCGGCTTCCTTCTCGGCGCGCTCGTCTTTTCGACGATGCTGGGCGACGTAGCCAACATCAACTTCATGTCCATGGAGACCTACCGAGGACCCGATCGCGGCTACGAAGTGTCGCTTACCGATGTAATCGCCTGGGCGCTCGTGCTTGCCATGGTGTGGCAGCATCGGCGACGGATCCAGTGGATCCCTCTCAACACCTTCTGGATGTTTCTGTTCTTCGTCTTGTGCTGCCTATCGACCCTCCTTTCGCCCGAGCCTCTGCTCGGAAGCTTTACCTTGTTCAAAGCCGTGCGCGTCTACCTCGTGTACTGGTGCGTCACAAACGCGCTCCGGATCGGCACGCCGCTCGCTTCGATCCAGCACGGCTTCGTCGCCATTGGGCTTCTCGCCACACCGCTAGCTCTTCAGCAAAAATACTTTCAAGGCATCTACCGCATTCCGCTCTTCTTCGATCACTCCAATACTGTCCCGCCTTATCTGAATCTGATGTTCCCCATGCTTCTTCTGTGGGGTCTCTGCGACCAGACGCAGAAAGGTTTCACCAAAGGGCTCTCGATCACCGCCGCGATGAGCATGGTCTTCGCCGTTGTCATGACCTTCTCGCGAGCGGGAACCGCCATAGCGGGCGCGGTCGTGGTTGGATGCTTGTGCTTCGCCGTCGTCTTCCGACCGTCACGCCAAGTCGGTATCGCCTCCGCGCTCGTCGCAGCGGGGATGCTCGTCGGAGCCGTCAAGGTCTATGACAGCGTCGCCGAGCGAATCAAAAGAGCGCCGAAAGAAAGCGGCGACGCGCGTGACGAGTTCAACTACGCGGCCGAGCTGATGGCGGCGGACCGGTTTCTCGGCGTTGGGTTGAATAATTTCTCGCACGTCCTCACCTCCACACCTAGGTATCGCGACCATTTCGACGTGATGGCGAGCGAGGAGCAGGCTGGGGTGGCTCACCACATCTACTGGTTGACTGCCGCCGAGCTGGGCTACCCCGGCCTGTACTTGTTCCTCATGGTCCTGCTGCGTTTTTTCTGGACAGCTTTCCGCTTTAGCATCGGGCATCTGTCGCGAGAGCGGCTGGCCTTGGTCGGCGCAACCGTCGGGTTTCTCACGTTGCACGTGAGCGGATTTCTCGAATGGGCGCTCCGCATCTCTCCCGTCACGTTTCAATGCGCCATCATTGCCGGCATCACAACGGCGTGCGCCGAGAGTCTCCGGCGCGCGCCACGCTTGGCGGCGTCTAGTCTCGACGGAGGCCTATCGTGAGCCTCGCCTGGAATGCGGGCTCGAGCTACGCGCGTTTCGTTGTCTGCGCGGTCGTCTCTTTCGCGCTCACACCTGTCGTTCTCGAAAGCGTCGGTCGGGACGACTTCGCCCTTTGGGCCTTGAGCTTCTCGATGCTCGGCTTCCTCGGGCTCCTCGACTTCGGTTTGACGACCACCGTCATCAAATATGTCGGCGAGTCCTGCAGCACGGGCAAGCTCGAACGGCGGAACTCGATTCTGAGCGTCATTTTCCTCGTGTACCTCGCGCTAGCCGCCGTGGGAGCTCTGGCGATCGGGGGCCTCAGTCTGGTCTTCAACGATTTCTTCCAGATCCCGGCCGCGCAGCAGGAAAAAGCGACCACGCTTCTCTGGATTCTCGGCCTTCGCGCGGTGGTCTTGAACTTGCCGCTCGGTTTGTTTCGCGCCATCTTGTTCGGATCGAAGCGCATCGGTCTCGTCAACGTCGTGCAAGCGTGCGGGATGGTGGCCTACGGTGTCGCCGCAGCCGTCGGGCTGTCGAACGGCATGGGCTTGGTCGGGCTCGCTTGGGTAAATCTAGGCGCGATGCTCGTCGAGAACGTCGCCTACCTGATTTTGTGCTTTCGCCATGTGCCCGACCTTCGATTCACCCTGGCAGGCGGCGACCGAGCGACATTTATACAAGTGGCGCTCTTCGGCGGCTCGCAGCTCATCGTCAATGTTTCGGCGCTCGTCCTCTTGCGCGCTGATCCGCTCCTCATCAAGATGTTCCTCCCGCTTTCCGCGGTAGCGGTCTATGCGATAGCTCTCAAGATCGCGGAGAGCGTGCACTTGCTCACCAAGCAATTCATCAACGCTATGGCGCCTTACATCGCGGCGCTCGCGGCTAACGGAGAACGCCGAGCGATCCGCAACTTGTTCCTCCAGGGCAGTAAATGGGCGCTCGCTCCCGCCGTGCTGCTGGCTACGAGCCTCTCGGCACTCAGCGACGAGTTGCTCGAAGCTTGGGTTGGACCCGATTTCGTGGCCGCGGCGCCGATCCTCGTTGTGCTCCTCATCGCCGTGACCTTCGGTGTGATGGAGATGATGGCATCGGCGGTGCTCACGATGACCGGTCGTCACCAGCAAACGGCGCGCGCCGGGGTCGTGGCCTCGTTCGTCAACGTCCTCGTGAGCTTGCTACTCGTAGGCTCGCTAGGTCTGATCGGGGTTGCGTTCGGGACACTCATCGCGACGATCGTCACCAACTTCGCGCTCGTCCTGCGCCCCGTTTGCCGCGAATACAACATCCGCTTTCGCAGCTATGTCGCCGACGTCCTGCTGCCCGTCCTCTGGCCAGCAGCGCTCGCGCTCGTCGCGACGGAGCTCCTCGCGCTCCTGTACAAACCGACGGGCCTTCTCGAGATCGTCGAGGTTGCAACGCCGGGTGCCCTCCTCTACGTCGGGAGCTTCTTTGCGCTGGGTCTCTCCCGTCATGAGCGGGACGAGGTGGTCTCCCGGCTTCGTCTTGCCGTCGTGAAACGCCTGTGCCTGGGAGAGGAAACATGAGCACCTACGCGGCGCAACCCGTCGAGGGTCCCGTCATGGAGCTCCCTATCGACATCCGCACCGCGCTTCTGGGCATGTGGGGTCGCCGCCATATCTTTTTCGCCTTCGTGCTGCTCGCCGTCCTCGCCGGGCTTAGCGGCGGGTGGCTCCTCGGTAAGAAAACCTATCAGGCCGAGACGCTTCTGTTGTTCCAGACGGATGCGGGAGCGGTCGAAACGGGCGATGTCGGGCCAGTATCCCTCGAAACGCACATGAACATGGTGAAGATCCCGATCAACTTGGAAGAGGTCCGGGACCGCCTCGAGCTCCCGGTTGCTGTACAAACGCTCGGCGCCGGAACGGAAGTGCAGATCCAACGGAGCACGAGCCTTTTGTCGATCCGTACTCGATGGGAGTCGGCCGCCGGAGCGGCGGCCATCGCCAACACGCTTCGTGACGTGTTCATCGAGCGCCACCTCACCTTGCTCTATCAGGGCGAGAGGAACGCGCTCGGACCGATGCTAGAAGACGCTCAAAAAAGAAAAGCGCTCATCGAGCTCCAAATGTCACGTCTCGGTGACTTCGAGAAAAGTACCCGCAAACGTGTGGGCGACGAACAGAAGGTGCCACCTGAGCTCGAAGGACTCGGCGACATCAACATTCGCGTGGAGCGGCTGAGAGACGCCATCTATGACGACCAAAGGCACCGGGCCAACGTCGCCGATCTCACGAGGGCCGAGATCGAGTACGAGAAGGCGCGCAAGCTCTTCGAGCAGAGCCTCTTGTCGCAGCTGGAGCTCGACAAGGCGCGAACGTCCTATGAACGTCACAAAGCACTCACAGTGGACACCGATCAGATCGACGCGTGGCGTACCGAGCTGGAGCGACTTCAATCGGTCGCCATGCCGGACAGCAACGTGGCGACCAGTCCTTCCGCAGCCGTCCTTCAGGACATGTTGCTGAAGGATTTCTATATCCGACTCGAGCTCATCGAGCTCGAGGAGAAGGTTCGGGTATTGGCTCGTCGAGACGCCGACGCTGTTGCGATTCTCGACGCGATCCGACATCGAAAGCTCCCCCGCGGGTCCGACCTCGCTGAGCGCAGCCGCTTCCGGATCGTCTCTCCGGCCAAGGTTCCCGTGTTCCCCCAATCCTCGACGCGACGGCTCTTCGCGATCGGCATCTTTGCGCTCTTGACGCTCGCGGGACTCGGTCTCGTCGCGGGTCTCGAGGTGCTCGACACACGCGTCAAATCCCCGGCAGATGCTGAAATCAAGCTGAAGCTCCCCGTCCTCGGCGCCGTGTCGCGCGCGGAGCTTCTAGGCAAAGATCGGCTCCTCAATCTCAGTGGGAGCGACACATTTCGCGCTATCGCTCGCCGCGTCCGGCTCACCGATTCCACGGAAGGCGGAAGTCTTCTCGTCACGAGCTACGAGTCCCAGGAAGATCGCGTCGAGATTCTGCTTCATCTTGCCGCCGCGCTGGGCCGTCAGGGAGAGCGAGTTTTGATCGTGGATACCAATCTCACTCACGATGCGCCCACCGAGTCCAAAATTCCGGCGAGCGTGACCGAACGCCTTCTCGGCGAGCGCGCCTGCTCGAGCGGCCTGTCCGAGTTTCTCGACGGAAGCGCTCGCGAGCTCGCGAACGTGACGATCAACACGGTCCTTCCCGGCGTGGATATCCTCCCCAAGTCGCGCGGCCGCCTCGAGGCGGATGTCTTCGCCGGTTCTCGGATGAAGGACTTGCTCGAGCAAGCGAGTAAGCGCTACACGCTGACGATCGTTGACGGACCCGCCCTATCGGAGGGCGCGGCGAGCGAGCTCCTTCTCACGTGGTGCTCGTCCATCATCTTCGTCGAAGCCTCACGTTCAGTGCCGAGCGGCAAGATCCGAAGCGGCGTAGCACGTGTCGAGAGCCATCGACGCTCAGTGGCCGGCGTCATCCTGACACAGATGGAAGACCCCTTTCGCACGATTGTGTGAGCGCCATGCAGATACTCGTCATCTCTAACTTGTTTCCTCCCGACGTTCTTGGCGGTTACGAGATCCTGTGCCAGCACGTGGTCGACGAGCTGAGCGCGCGCGGCCACGACGTCCACGTCTTGACGGCGGCCGGAGCGCTCGGAGAAAAGACTCCGTCGCTCGGGCTCGACCCTGAGACGCACGTGCATCGCGGGCTCGAGCTCCAGACACCCTTTCCGGACGCACCGAAGCATCTACGCCGTCTCAGACGCCGCGTCGGTAAGGCCAACGCTTCGATCACAAGGGCGACAATCGCGAAATTCCGGCCGGACGTGATCTTTCTCTGGAGTCAACTGCGACTCACGGTTGGACCCGCCCGCGCGGCGGAGGCATCGCAGGTCGCCGTCGTCTACGCCATCAATGACGAGCATCTCGCTGGCTATGCGCCGTCGACTTTCGATCTCTCGGCCAAAGGCATTGCGCGCTACATCATCGACAACGTTCTGATGCGGGACATCACGCTTCACGCCTTGCGTCTCCGAAAGGCCGCGATCATCAGTCGTTGCCTGAAGGGCAAGCTAGCGAGCCGCGGCGTGGCGGCCGAAGCTGCGGCCGTCATCTACCAAGGCATCCCGATCGAGCGGTTCCCTGTGAAAGAAGAGATCGGCAAGCTGCACGATCCCGTGCGTCTTCTCTACACCGGTCAACTCCATCCCTATAAGGGCGTCCACACGCTCATCGACGCCGCGCACGCCCTCGCCTCGAATGCGAGCTTGCCCGCGATCCGGGTGACGCTCGTGGGTGCGGGATCGAGCACCTACGAAGACACTTTGCGACGCCTCGCCGCGTCGGGCCCGGCTGCGGTGCGTTTCACGGGCAGGAAGAGCCACGAAGAGCTTCCAGCCATCTATCGCGACCACGACTTGTTTGCTTTCCCATCGATTTGGGAAGAGCCCTTCGGACTGACCCAGCTCGAAGCGATGGCCTCGGGCCTTCCAGTCGTGAGCACGGCAAATGGCGGTCAGGGCGAAGTCCTGCGACACGGAGACAACGCGCTCCTGTTCCAGCCGGGCGATGCGGCCGGTCTCGCCGAATCGCTCGGGACGTTGATCCGAGATGGCGGTCTTCGAACGCGCCTCGCGAAGACCGCGCGTGACGAAGTCGCGAAGCATTTCACTGTCCGTCGCTACGCCCGACAACTGGAAGACTTGTTAGAGCTTTCCATCAAGGAGGTCGCTCAATGAAAAGCGCACAATTGACCAGGCGTTTCGTCGCCGAGACTTGGGGCGGCATGGAGACCGCGGTCCTCGAAACGAGCCGCCGTCTCGTAGCGAAAGGCCATCCCACCGAGATTCTGTGCTCGAAGGCTCTGGCGACCCGCGACCGCGACGTGATCGGCGGCATTCGCGTGTCACGCTTTCCGTATTTCTATCCCTATCTCGGGCTCGACGCGCGTGCGAAGCACCGGCTGGACTTGAAAGGCGGGAACCTCTTCTCCTTTCGGCTCATGCAGGCGCTCGCCCGTCGCACGCCGATGGACCTTCTCCATCTCCATACGGGAAAACGCATGGGAGCGATCGGCCGCTACGTGGCCAAGAAGAGAAACATCCCCTATATCGTGAGCTTGCACGGCGGCGTTTACGACGTTCCTGCGGAAGAAGCGAGGAGCTGGACCGCGCCCACCGCGAGGAGCTTCGAATGGGGCAAAGCTCTGGGCTGGTGGGTCGGCTCGCGCCGCGTCCTCGAAGATGCCGACGCCATCTTGTGCGTGGGCGGGGTCGAGGCGCGCGAGGTCGCTCACCGTCTTCCGAAAAAGCGCGTCGTCCACTTACCGAACGGCGTGGACGCTGACCGCTTCGCTTCGGGAATCGGCATGCGCTTCCGCAGTCGATACGGTATTGCGAGCAATCGGCACGTGCTCTTGACCGTCGGGCGCATCGATCCGCAGAAGAACCAGCTTCTCGCGGTGGAGGCTCTCGAGGCGCTCCTGAACCAGGATCGACGGTGGCATTTGGTGCTCATCGGGCACGTCACCGACCCCGCCTATGGGGAACGCCTCGCCGAGACGATCCGGCGTAAGGGCCTCGAGGAGCACGTCACCCTCATCGAGGGTCTCGACGCGGCAAGCTCGGATCTTCAAGACGCCTACGCGGCTGCCGACGTCTTTCTGCTCCCATCGATGCACGAGCCTTTCGGCATCGTCATCCTCGAAGCCTGGGCGGCGGGCCTTCCTGTCGTCGCGAGTCGCACCGGCGGCGTCGCCTCCTTCGTACGGGAGGGCGTCGACGGGTTGATGTTCACCCCGGGCGCCGTCGCAGAGTGCATTCGTCTTCTCTCGGCGCTCCACGACAGCCGCGCGATGAAAGAGGTGATTGGCCGCAACGGCTATGTCAAAGCGCACACCCATTACGATTGGGATGTCATCACGGATCGGCTGTTGAAACTCTACGGCGAGGTCATCGATGCGCATCCTGTTCATTAACGAGAACTACGGGCTTCATGGCGGTGTCGAGCAGAACATCCTCGATGCCGCGAAAGGACTCCGTGCGCGCGCGCACGCGTGTTATCTCGCCTACGGCTCGGCAACGAAGCGCGGGACTAAGGCCTTCGACGCCGCATTCCACGAGACCTGCGCTATCACTGAGCTCGGCGCAGAGGGTCGAAGGCTCGAACGATTGCTTTCGGAGCTCGAGCCGGACGTCGTGTTTCTTCACAAAACCGGCGCGCTCTCGATCGGAGCGCTCCCCGAAGGGCGCTTCCGCCGCGTTCAGATGGTGCACGACCACGACATGAGCTGTCCGCGGCGCCACAAGTACTCGCCATTCACGGGAAAGGTTTGTGACAAGGCTGCTGGCTGGCGATGCTATTTGGAAGGCGCCTTTCTCGCGCGGGATCCCGAGGCACGATTCGGTTTTCGCTACGAGAGCATCGGGCAAAAACTGAAGCGCTTGCATGCGCTCGGACGCGCGGACTGCATTCTTGTCGGAAGCCGCTTCATGAAAGACGAGCTCGCACAAAACGGGCTCGGTGTAGAGAAGATCCAAGTACTCGCGCCGGCTGTCCCGAAGCCGAGAACGACGCCGTCACCCGTCCCGTCGACGCCGCACATTCTTTTCGTCGGCCAGCTCATTCGGGGCAAGGGGGTCGACCTGCTCTTGCAGGCATTGAGTCAGCTGAAAGTTCCGTTCGAAGCCACGTTGGCCGGGACGGGGAATGCGGAAGACGAGCTGAGACAGCTCGCGAGCGAGCTTGGCCTCGCCGATCGCGTGCGCTTCGCGGGGTTCCTTTCCCGGCGGGAGCTTACGACGCTCTACGACGGCGCACGTTGCGTGGTCGTACCTTCGCGTTGGCCCGAGCCCTTCGGCATGGTCGGCCTCGAGGCCATGTGGCACGGACGGCCCGTCGTGGGTTTCGACGTCGGCGGCATCGCCGACTGGCTGCGGCACGAAGCCACAGGCCTTCTCGCCCCAGGAGGAGATACGAACGCGCTGGCCTGCGCGATGGCGTGCGTCCTTTCGGATCTGCGCTTGGCGCGTGCGTTCGGAAGCGAGGGCTATCGGCGCGTGACGAAGCATTTTAGTTTCGATCGGTACTTGAGCGAGCTCGAAGATCATCTGAGCGGCTTCCCGAAGGAGCGTATCGCATGAGAGTCGGCATCTGTCTTTTTGGCGCGGACGGTGGCAAGTCCGGCATCAGCCGCTACATTTTGCAGCTTCTCGCCGAGCTCGCACGGACCCGGCCCGGCGCCGAGCTCGAGCTCGTTGGATTCGAGAGCGAGCGCGAGCTCTTCTTGCCCGAAGGGGTGTCGTGGTCGTTCATCGGCTATGGCGACTGGCTCCGTCACCCCGTGGTGAACCTTGTCTGGCATCAGATCGTGTTGCCGGTACTCTGCCACCTCCGCGGGTGGGATGTCGTCTTCATCCCGTCCGGCAATCGACGCCTGCCGGCATGGGTGCCTTGCCCTGTCGTAGGGACGGTCCACGATTTCGCGAGCCTGCGAGTCGAGGGAAAGTATGACGGGTGGCGCGGGTTCTATATTGCCAAGCTCTTGCCCGCGCTCGTGCGAAGACTGGATCGGGTGATTACAGTGAGCGAGAGCAGCCGCGCGGACATCTTGGACATCACCGGCGTCGCCCCGTCGCGCGTGGACGTCATCCCGCTCGGCGTCGACGGCTCACGATATCGGCGGCGCTCCGCGAATCCGGCTGCCCTGTCCAAGTACGGGATCCGCACACCGTTCGTGCTCTACGTCTCACGCATCGAGAGTCCCGGAAAGAATCACATCCGCCTCATTCGCGCCTTCGACCGGGTCAAAGTCCCGCACCAGCTCGTCATCGCAGGAAGTGACTGGACGCGCGCGGCAGACGTGCACGCGGAGGCGGACAAAGCACGGTGCCGCGAAGATATCCGCTTTACCGGCTTCGTACCCGACGAAGACCTAGCCGCGCTCTACAGCGCCGCCGATGCGTTCGTCTTTCCGTCTCTCTACGAAGGCTTCGGCCTCCCCATTCTGGAGGCGATGGCATCAGGCATTCCTGTCGCGTGCTCGAACACCTCATCGATGCCGGAGGTGGCGGGAGGCGCAGCGCTGCTTTTCGACCCGTACTCACAAGACCAAATCGAGTCCATCCTCGCGGCGCTTCTCGGGGACGAGAAGCAACGGAGTCGATTGGTGGCGGCCGGAAGCGCGCGCGCCACAGCCTTGCGATGGAGCGCCGTGGCATCGCGAACGTGGAGCGTCCTCGAACAGGCCACGTACCGGAAAAGTGACGCCGGCGAGCTCGCCTCTCGGCAGGCCGTGGACGCGCAATGAGTACTACCGCATCGAACTTGTGGTACCTTGATGGCGTCCTCGAGGATGCGAGGGATTCTCCTTGCGGGAGCGTCGCGATACTGGTGTCTCGTTCGAAAAACACGAAACCTCTCATCGTCGTCGTCGAAGACGACCGACGCCAAAGGGTGCTCTTCGAGCGTTGGCTGGAGAAGGCCGATTACGCCACCGAAGGCTTCGAGAACGGCGAGAGCTGCCTCTCCGGCCTTCGAGAGCTCCTTGCGGACGCCGTTGTGCTCGACCTCCAGATGCCGGGCATGGGCGGACAGAAAACGCTCGAGAGGCTCAAGGCCCACCATCCGCAGTTACCTGTCATCATCCTCACCGCGGTCGCCGACGTCGAGCAGGTCGTCACGACGATCAAAGCCGGCGCCTACGACTATCTGGTGAAGCCGGTCGACCGTACGAAGCTATTGACGACCATCCGAAACGCGCTCGAGAAAAACCAGATGGCGCTGCGCCTCACGCAGCTCGAACGCACCGTCGAAGGCACGGGCTATCGGGAGATCATCGGAGACTCGCCCGCGATGCAGCGCGTTTTCCGCGCGCTCGACCGCGCCGCTCCGTCGGACGTCACCGTGCTCATCTACGGCGAGAGCGGCACGGGAAAAGAGCTCGTTGCCCACGCCTTGCATCACCATAGCGGCTGGAAAGACGGTCCTTTCGTGGCGATCAACTGCGCCGCCATTCCGGAGTCGCTTCAGGAGTCGGAGCTCTTCGGTCATGAGAAAGGGGCTTTCACCGGAGCCGTGACTCAGAACATTGGCCGTTTCGAGCAAGCCCATCACGGGACACTCCTTCTGGACGAGGTCGCGGAGCTCAGCCCATCACTGCAGGCGAAGCTTCTGCGCGTGCTGCAGGAGCGCGTCATCCGTCGTCTCGGAGGCCAGCGCGACATCCCCTCCAACTTTCGATTGGTCGCCGCCACGCATCGCGACCTCGACGAGGAAGTAAAAGCGGGTCGCTTCCGCGAAGACTTGTTCTTCCGGATTGCCGTATTCGACTTGAATCTGCCGCCGCTTCGTGACCGCAAAGAAGACATTCCCGCCCTCGTTGCCAAGTTCTTGTCCGACCTCGGCGCGGACGGCCACGTGTCTCGCGTCTCTCCCGAAGCCATGGAGGTGTTCATGGCGCATCGATGGCCGGGAAACGTTCGAGAGCTCGAAAACGCGTTGCAACGCGCGGTGGTCGTCGCGAATGACGGTGTGATTCGACCAGACGATCTCCCGGCGCGCATCTTGACGCCGAAGGACGGGGAGCCGGCCTCGAGGGAGAGAACAGAAATCCGCGCCGCGCCTCTTCTCGATCACGTCGAGAAGCGCACCATCGAAGAAGCACTCGACCGCACCGGCGGCAACCTGGCCGGGGCGGCGCGACAGCTCGGGATAGCGCGCGCGACACTTTACCGAAAGCTGAAAAAATACGGTTTGCGAAGCTAGTGGACTGTAACAGTCCACTAGCGAGCTGATGAAACGCCGCGCCAGCAGGAGCGGATGCTCGCAGAGCGAACGAGCATTACACTAGATCCATGACGACCCCCGATCCGCCGTCCGAGAACGAGGAGCCGACGCGGGCGCTCGCTGTAGGGATAGCCGTTTTTCGAGACGGCAAGCCACTTGACCACGTGAGCCCGATACTCGAGATGATGACCGCCCCTTGGGGCTCGGTCGGGCGTTGGTGGGACGAGGTCGTCGAGACGGCGGGGGCCGAGCTCGCCAAGGCCGCGAGCGAAGCGGGTACGGGGCTCGAAGTGGATGTGCGAACGAGCGAGAACGAGCCCGCCCGGTTTCGACTCGTTTTCGCGCCAGAGCCCAATAGCGGGTCAAAAAGCTTCTTCATGATGGTGACGGACATGACATCCGAGAAGCTGGCCGAACGCGAGCGCGGGGAGAGTGAGGAGCATTTCACGAACCTCTTCGAGCAATCGAACGACGGCATCATCCTCTTTGATCTAGAAGGTGCGGTCGTCAACGCCAATCAAAAAATTCTGACCCTGCTTCGCTACTCAAAGAGCGACTTTTGTCACGAGAAACACTTAAGGGAGCTCCACCCGGACTCGGATGTGCAAAAAGCCGAGCAGGCGTTCGAGAAGGTAAAAAGCGTGGGACAGCATCGATTCGAAGTGCTGTTCATGCGCGAAGATGGCACATCCTTTCCGGCGGACGTTTCGGGGAGTCGCTTCAGCGCGGGTGCTCGGCAACTAGTCCAAGCCGCCGTACGCGACGTCACGGACTTGAAGCTTGCGGAAACGTTCTTACGAGCGAGTGAGGAACGCTTCAGTAATCTTTTTCAGCAGTCGAACGACGGCATCGTCCTCCACGATCTCGAGGGGAACATTCTCGAGGCGAATCAAAAGATCCTGACGATGTTGGGCTACTCCCGGGGCGAGTTCAGACGCCTGGAACTTGCCAAGCTCCACCCAAAATCCGAGCTGTCAAAGTCGAAGAGCGCTTTTCAAACGATCGTTCAAGAGGGGTTCGTCCGGTTCGAGGTGATTTTTTTGAGAAAGGACGGCACGAGCTTTCCCGCTGAGATCTCCTCGAGCTTGTTCACAGCTGGAAGCAAGAAGCTCGTGCAGGGCATCGTCCGAGACATCACCGATCGAAACAGGGCCGAGCAAGCGCTTCGCGAGGCGAAAGAGCTTGCCGAGACCGCCAATCGCACCAAGAGCGACTTCGTCGCCGCGATGAGCCACGAGCTTCGCACGCCGTTGAACGTGATTCTGGGAATGACCGACCTCGCGCTCGATACACGCTTGAGCTCCGAGCAGGAGGAATTTCTGGAGGCCATCCATGCGAGCTCAGACGCGCTCTTGCACCTCATCAATGACGTGCTCGATTTTTCGAAGATCGAAGCGGGAAAGATCGAGCTCAATACCGAGTCCGTGGATCTACGGGAGCTCGTACAAGATGTGCTTCGACCGCTACAGTTGCGGGCTCTGACCAAAGGACTAGATCTCGGCGCGAAGGTAGAAGCAAACGTACCCGCTCTCGTTCTGTGCGATCCCAACCGAATGCAGCAGATTCTCCTGAACCTGGTGGGAAACGCCATCAAGTTCACGCCGGAAGGACGGGTGACAATAGAGGTCCGAGAGCGCGGCAGCAAAGAGACAGGATGGGCCGACCTAAGCCTCGACATCATCGACACCGGCATCGGCATCCCACCCGGGCAGAGAGAAAGGATCTTCGAGAAATTCTTCCAGGTTGGCGATGACCGCCGGCAAGGCGGCACAGGCCTTGGATTGAGCATCACGAAATCACTCGTTGAGCTCATGGGAGGTACCGTCACCGTCATCGAGACCGCGGAAGGTCGCGGCACGACCATACGGGTAGCGCTGAAACTACGGACCTCGACGACGAAGCGCGAAAAGAGCGCAGGCGAAGCGCGTCCGCGAGCCCGGGATACCCCGACGAGCTTCCGCGTCCTGCTCGTTGAGGACAACCCCCCAAATCGCCGGTTGACGCAGAAGATTCTAGAAAAAGCCGGCTGCCGCGTGGACACGGCCGCCCGTGGCGAGGAGGCTCTAGAGCTTGCCAGCGGCGGCGTGTACCACCTCATCCTCATGGATCTCGACCTACCGACTGCGAGCGGATTCGAAACGACGAAACGCATCCGGGCGCTCGGCGGATGGGCGGAGCGAGTACCGGTGCTCGCGCTGACGGCCCACGCGGTGGAGGGCTACCGCGAACGCTGCATGGAAGCCGGGATGGACGACTACCTGACGAAACCGATACGCGCGGAATCGCTCGTGAAGCGCGTACGAGAGTGGTCCGCCCCGACCATTCTCATCATCGACGACTCCGCGCCGACACGAAAGCTCATCGAGAAATTTCTGGAGCGGGAGAAAAGCTACGTGCTGGTCCCAGCGCCTAGTGGAGACGCTGCGATCAAGCTGTTCGAGAAGGAGCCGGTATCGATCGTCCTCATGGACATGGAGATGGAGGGAATGGATGGCTACGAGACCGTGAAGCGACTCCGCGCGCTTCCGC
>SMYC01000039.1 GCA_004356105.1 Acidobacteriota bacterium
GAGAAGACGAGCACCGCGCCCGCGACAAGGCCCCATTGACCTTGAAACGCCAGATCACGGCCCCAAATCGAGAGCAGCGTCGGGTCGATCTCCGCGAGCGCGAGATTGGCGGCGGTAAAGCCGCCCACATGACTGAGGGCCGCTGCGAGAATCCAAACGACGCCGACCAACATCACGATGCTTTGAAAAAAGTCCGTGTAAGCGACCGCGAGATAACCGCCGAGAAATGTATAGGTAATGATGATAGCGAGAGCAATGAGAAGCGCCCAGGCATAGGGAAGCCCGGTGACGAGCTCCATCCCTTTCCCCCCCGCGATGAACTGCGCGAGCACATAGAACGCCAGTACGAAAACGGAAACACTCGCCGCAATGAGGCGCGTCGCGGGCGAGGGGTATCGGGCCTCGAGATACTCAATCGCGGTGAGCGAGCCCATGATCTGCGACAGCTTGCGCATCCGGCGTCCGATAATGGAAAGGTTCAGAACCCCCCCTCCAATATCCCCGGCCGCGAACCATAGCGACCAATAGCCGGTGGTATAGGCCAACGAGCCGGCACCCAAGAACATGTAGCCGCTCATCGACGTGCTCTGAAGCGTGAGCGCCGTGACGAGCGGCCCGACGTCGCGGCCACCCAGGAGGTAGCCCTCGAGCCCCCCGCCCGCACCGCGCCTCATGGCCCAAAACCCGATGCCGAGAACGACGACGTAGTAGAGAACGAGAAACGCAAGAACCGTTACGTTCATCGGGGCTTCTCTTTATCCCGCGGGGCCCCACCCCCACGGCTCTCGCTTCGCGACTCGCTACGCTCGCGCTCCGCTCGGGTTGAGGACTCCTCTTTATGCCGCGGGGCCCCACCCCCACGGCTCTCGCTTCGCGACTCGCTACGCTCGCGCTCCGCTCGGGTTGAGGACTCCTCTTCCTCGCGGCCCCAATCTCGGGTCACGATCAGAAAGCCCACGGTGTAGAGAATCCAAATGAGAGGAAATCCGAAGACGAGAAGCGTGGTACTCCAAGGTAAACCAAACATCTTTGTCCCTCGTGGCGCGACATTATAAGGGGAAATCTCCCGAGGTGTCCGTCTATTCAAGGCAGGGGGGCTCCAAAGTGCTTTCGAGCACGAACAAAGTTGAACGATGAGCTCTGGGCAACAGGCCCACCGCTCGGACTCATTCCCGACTCGATCTATACGGAAGACGAACTGCACCTCGACCCCGGCGACGCGCTGATCCTCTACACCGACGGCATCACTGAAGCCACCAACTGCGACGGCCTGGAATACGAAATGACACGACTCAAAGACGTTTGCCGCGTCCATGCAGGCAAATCCGCCGACGAGCTCGCCGCCGCCATCGTCGCGGACCTGGACGCCTTCGCGTGCGGCACGCCATACGAGGACGACCACACCCTCGTCATTGCGCGCAGGCTCGATCAATAATTACGCTTTTCTTAATATCGATTGCTTCTTGAGGAAACATGTCGCAAATTCTTCGATCCTTTGCTTTTCTCGGGCTTGCCGGGCTCGCGGCCTGTGGTGCGCCGCCCGACATTGCGGAGCTCACCGCTTCGCTCGAGGTGGTCATCGAGCGCGAGATCGAGCAAAAGGCGATTCCGGCGCTGTCGATTGCGCTCGTCGACGACCAGAAGATTGTTTGGGCCCGCGGGTTCGGGTTCGCAGACCCGGTAGCTCGCGTCCCGGCGAGCCCCGAGACCGTCTATCGGGTGGGGTCGGTGTCAAAGCTCTTCACCGATATTGCCGTCATGCAGCTCGTCGAGCGCGGAGCTATCGATCTCGATCGCGAGGTCACCGATTACCTTCCCGAGCTCGAGCTCGATAATCCCTTCGAGACGGCCGTCACGATGCGTCAGCTCATGGCGCACCGCGCGGGGCTCATCCGTGAGCCCCCTGTCGGAAATTACTTCGATCCGAGCGAGCCATCTCTTGCGGCGACGATCGCGAGCTTGAACGGGCAGAAGCTCGTCTACGAGCCGACAACGCGGGTGAAATATTCGAACGCCGGAATCGCGATGGTGGGCTACGTGCTCGAACGCGTCACGGGTACGCCTTTCGCCGAATACGTTCGCAGTGAAGTTCTCCACGCGTTCGCGATGACGCATTCGGACTTCGAGCCGAGCGCACGCGTGCGCGGTGCTTTGGCCAAGGGCGAGATGTGGACCTATGACGGCCGCCGCTTCGAAGCGCCCACGTTCCAGCTGGGGATAGCTCCCGCAGGAAGCTTGTACTCGACGGTGCTCGATCTGGGCGGCTTCATGAGCGCTCTTTTCCGGGGCGGCGGCGGCGTCCTCGAAAAGGAAACGCTGGAGTCGATGTATGCGCCACAGTTTCTAGACGTCGACGAGAACGCGACCTACGGGCTCGGATTCCGCATCGCGGAGCTCGACGGGCGACGCCGCCTGGGGCATGGCGGCGCCATCTACGGTTTTTCGACGCAGCTATTCTTTCTTCCGGACGAGAAGCTCGGTGTCGTCGCCGTAGCTTCGAAAGATTTCACCAACGTTGTCGTTGGCCGGATCGCGGAACATGCGCTCCGCGGCATGCTGGCCGTGAAAAGCGGCGAGGCGCTTCCAGAGCTCGAGACCACCGAACCGCTATCTCCAGGACTCGCTGGAGAAATCGCGGATGCCTATGATGTCGCGGCGAGAGGTGATCGATTGTTCGTCGAGCGCGGCGCGCGACGCGTCGAGCTGCGCGCCCGAGGCGACGAGCTCGTCGTCGATTCCCCTCTCTCTTTTGGCGAGGTGGTGAGCCTCTCCGATCTTGCGCCGCGTCGCGACACGATTCCCCCCGAGCCTCCCGAGAACTTTCGAGGTCTAATCGGGGAATATGGCTGGGATCACAACATTCTCTACATTTTCGAAAAGAACGAAAAGCTCGAAGCACTCATAGAGTGGTTCGAGAGCTACCCGCTCGAAGAAATTGCGGCGGATCGTTTCGCGTTCCCGGATTACGGGCTCTATCACGGCGAAGAGCTCGTCTTCGAACGCGACGCCGCTGGGCATGCGCAATCGGTCGTCGCGGCGAGTATACGCTTCGACCGTCGGGAGCTCGGTGCGGTGGACGGCGAAACGTTTCGCATCGAGCCGCTCAAAAACACCGAGAATCTACGAGAGGCGGCGCTCGCGGCATCGCCGCCCGTCGAAGAGGGCGCGTTTCGAAAGCCAGAGCTCGTCGAGCCCGTCGAGCTCGATGCCACAATCCGGCTCGATATCCGCTACGCGAGCACCAACAACTTCATGGGGACCGTGTTCTACGACGAACCGCGCGCTTTTCTACAGCGTCCGGCGGCTGAAGCGCTCGTGCGCGCCCATCAATCCCTTCGCGAAAAGGGTTACGGTATCCTGATCCACGACGCCTACCGCCCTTGGTATGTGACAAAGATGTTCTACGACGCAACTCCCGAAGAACAGAAAATCTTCGTCGCCAATCCCGAGAGCGGCTCGCGCCACAACCGCGGCGCGGCTGCAGACATCACGCTCTACGACACGAAAACGGGTGAAGTCTCGACCTTCGTAAGCGGCTATGACGAGTTCTCCCCGCGCGCCTTCCCCGACTATCCCGGAGGAACGTCGCGACAAAGATGGCTCCGCAATCTCCTGAGGCGTGAGATGGAAGCCCAAGGCTTCGACGTCTACGCGTTCGAGTGGTGGCACTTCGACCACCGCGATTGGCAGGAATACCAAATCCTCAACACATCCTTTGACGCACTGAGCCTTAAAAGCGATCAACATTAAGAAGTTAAGAAAACGTAACGCTTTCCTTAATGTTGATCGCTTTTTGCGCTTTGTTCAGTCTTTTCGCAGCGCCTATTTTTTTCGGCCTTGGCGTGGCCAGTGGTGCTGTGGGCTATCACGACGGCGCCTACGGTCAGGGCGGCGAAGGTCGAGATGGCTTCGACGGCGGCGCTTGCGTCTTCCCAGAGAACGAGGCCGTCTCTTGCCATTGCAATCGCGACGCCGGCCATTAACAAGTAGACCGTCGCTACAGCGAGGATCAGGACGCAGCCACTAACGAGACCTTCATCTTTCACGGTACCACCTTCGATGCGTGTACAGACTTCCCGTGCCCAAGTTCTAGGCTCGAGTCGTGTGGAGGGTTCTGCGGTGAGCGGTTGTGAAAGCCGCTTTTGTAGGTCGTTAATCCATGTTAGGAAGCGGAGCGAGATCTGTCAAGGGGTGGCGGAAAGCTTGGAAAGCTTGTTCTCGCGGGGCAGGAACATCGCGAACAGAAAGGAGGCGAGGGCAACGAAAGCAAGCAACACGTAAATGAGTGACGGCTCCCCGGTTCGTCTCGTGGTGTAGGCGACGAGGCCGACAGCGAGGGGCGCGGCACCAAAGCTGAGCGCAAACTTCAAACCGAAAACGAGACCGTGATGCTTCTCCTGAGTGTAGTGCGCGAGAAGAAGGTTTTCGGCGGGTAGAGCGCTCGCACCAGCCATAACCATCGTCGTCGCGACGAGCAAGAGCGGGAGGCCCCCGAGCCAAGAAGCGAGCCACAGGGTCGGGATCTGAATCGCAATCGATCCGACATAGACCGGTTTCAGCGGAAGCCGATCGGCGAGGTGACCGCCGAGCACCTGCATGAGCCCCGAAACCCCATAGACGATCGCGACCAGAAGCCCGACGCCTAGAGCACCCTCTCCCGCGAGTCCGTCGCTCTGGAGCTCGAAGAGCTTTGGAAGCGAGGTCTGGGTGCAGTGGAAAATGAGTCCGCCTGTGAACATCGTGACAAGAAGAATCAGGAAGACTCGGCGAGAGTCGGCAGCTGAGACTGGCTTTTTGGCGCTTGCGGCGGGCGCGTTTTCTCCGAGGCCGCCCGTTACCCAAAAGGCGAAGAGAACCACGCCCGTCGCGACACATAGGATCCCGGGCACGATGAACGCGGCTCGCCATCCGGAGAGCTCGATGAGCGCTCCCGCCGCGAGCCCCGCAAGGGCGGAGCCAAGCGCGCCAAAGACCCCGTTGATGCCAAGCAATTTCCCGCGGCTCGTCGAAGCGCTCCTAACAAGCCATGGGATCCCTACCGGATGATAGATGGCCGCGAAGAACCCGAGACCCGCAAGCGCTACCAACAGTCCGGGCGGCGACGGTGCGAAGCCCGCGGCAATGGACGCGCCACCCAGGCCAACAAAGAACAAGACCATCATCGCGCTCGCGCCTATCCGGTCGCTCAAGAGTCCCGCTGGGAGCGCCGCCACGCCGACAAGAAGCGAGCCGAGCGTCCACAGCTCGAGGAGCTCGGGATAAGGAAGTTGCCAATCCTCCTCGATCGACAACACGATGACGAAATAGAACGCCGTGCAAAGATGGATGTAGAGATGTCCGAGGCACGAAAAGACAACCGGGAGGTACTTGGACCGCGTCGCCTTCGAGCCCTTCAAGCCCTGCAAGGAAGCCACACCATGGACGCATAGTATAATCGGAGCCGTGCTCACGGCCGTGTCGAGACTTCTCCCGATCGTCTGTTTTCTGACGATGTGCGTCTCGCTCTATGCCATCTTCATCTATGCGCCTACCGAGCGCACGATGGGTGACGTGCAACGTATCTTCTATTTCCACATCTCGGCTTGGTGGATAGCAGGCCTCGCGCTCACCGTTACTTTCTTCAGCGCCGTTTTCTATCTCTGGAAAAAGGATCGACGCTTCGATGCTGCCGCCCTCGCTTCAACGGAGATCGGCGTCTTGTTCATGACCATCGGGATCACGACGGGACCCATCTGGGCGAAGCCGATCTGGGGGATCTATTGGACGTGGGATCCGCGGCTCACCTCGGCACTCATCTGCTGGCTGATGTATTTCGCCATCCTCATGCTCCGTCGCTACGTTCCCGAAGAGACGAAGCGCGCTAATCTGGCTTCCGTCACCAGCATCATCGCCTACGTGAACGTGCCGTTCGTCTTCATGGCGATCCGGCTCTTCCGCACGCAACACCCGCAGCCCGTCATCGGAGGGGGCGACGATTCTGGGCTCGCGCCCGCGATGACGCACGCTTTTCTCGTTACGCTTCTGGCCTTCACCTTTCTCTATCTCTGGCTCATGGAAAAGCGCCTTGCGCTCGAGGCGACGTCCGGCGAGGTAGACCACCTCCACAAGGAGCTCGAGCTCACATGAGTTATCTCTTCGCGGCCTATACAGTGACCTGGGTCCTTCTCTTCGCCTATATCTACGCTCTCGGGGGCAAGCAAAAAAAACTCGACGAAGAGCTGACCACGCTCAGGAAATTGATTGAGCAAAGGAAATAGCGGGCCCTTAGCGGCCTGTGAGGCTTTAAAGGATAGAATGGCCACACCGTGACCGGAAGACTCGAAGGAAAAGCAGCCCTCATTACCGGATCGAGCAAAGGGATTGGAAAAGGCATAGCCGAGGCCTATCTCGAGCAAGGTGCTTCGGTATTTCTATGCGCACGCGGGGAAGAGCGGCTCACGGAAACGGCAGAAGAGCTCGCCTCACGGGGCGAGGTCGCGCATCTCGCCGCGGACGTGGCCGACCCGGACGACGCGGAACGCCTAGTAGCGCGTGCCATCGAAAAATTCGAGCACCTTTCAATCCTCGTCAACAACGCGAGCATTCTCGGCAAGCGCGCCAAAATCAACGAGCTCGACGTCGCTACCTGGGACGAAGTGCTCAAGGTGAATACCTCGAGCTTGTTCTATGTCACGAAGCCTCTCTTGCCTCACCTGCAAGCCCGCGGAGAAGGGTCTATCATCAATGTCAGCAGCTCCGTCGGACGCCGCGGGAAGGCCAACTGGAACGTCTATGCGGTATCGAAGTTCGGCCTCGAAGGCTTCACCCAAGTGCTCGCGGCCGAGCTCGAAGCGGAGGGCATCCGCGTCAACAGCGTGAATCCCGGTGCGACCCGCACGGAAATGCGCGCCGGTGCCTATCCAGACGAAGATCCCAATTCTTTGCCCACTCCTAGAGACATCGCGGAAGTTTTCGTCTTTCTCGCGTCGAACGCATCCGAGACGACGACCGGTCAAGCTTTCGAAGCCCGCGATTACTTGAACACGACTTGGACCTGAAGCTCTGCCATGGACATCCGCACGATATTCGACGCTTGTCATTTTTCGCGCGAAAAAATGCAGAAGATCAATCTTTTCGCGACCAACGAGCTATTTCTTGACCTTTACTGTCTCGAGCCCGGACAAAAGCAGAAAGTCCACACCCACGACACCTCGTCCAAGATCTATGTCGTTCTCGAAGGCCAGGCGCGCTTTCATATCGCCGGGGAGAGCGAAAATGCCGGGCCGGGCCAAGCCGTGGTCGCTCGCGCAGGAGAACCGCATGGGGTCGAGAACGAGACGACCGAACGCGTCGTCCTTCTCGTAGGGATGGCCCCGCCGCCGACGCACGCCTAGAGGCTCTTCCTAATTCCTAATGGCTCGCGAACGGGAGACGTTCGGCTCTCGATTCGGCTCCGTCATGGCGCTCATGGGCGTCGCTGTGGGGCTGGCGAATGTCTGGCGCTTTCCGTACATGGCGGGAAGCTATGGCGGCGCGGCTTTCGTCCTCTTGTACATCTTCTTCGGGATTGTGCTCGGGATTCCCGCGGTCATGGCCGAGTGGACGCTCGGCCGCTTCACGCGTCAAGGACCGGCGGGAGCCTTCGTGTCCGCGGGCATGCCGGGAGGCCGCATCATCGGCATGATGCTCTTTTTCACCGTCTTCATGGCGAACGCGTATTACACGCTCGTCGTGGGTCAAGTCCTCTTTTATGCATTCGAGACCTCCTTCGTCGGCGAGGCGGGGGCAAACCCCGAAGGCTTTTTCGAGACGATGCTCACCGGCATCACGATCTGGAACGTTTCCGTCACAGCGACGGCCTTCGCGGGCGTGGGCACCGTTTTGTATTTTGGCGTCCGTCGCGGCATCGAGGCGGTCTCCCGCATAGTGGTGCCGCTCGTTTTCATCGCACTTCTCGCCGTCATCGCGCGCTCCGTCACCCTTCCCGGTGCGGCTGAAGGCATTCGCTTCTTTCTCCTGCCCGACTTTCTCGAAACTGAACGCGCAAACCGTTCTCGCTGCTCTCGGCCAAGTCTTCTTCAGCTTGTCTCTTGGCGGAACATTCTTCCTTCTCTACGGAAGCTATCTCCGAGACGACGAGAATATTCCGCGCACCGCCATCCAGATCGCGTTCGGTGATCTCACCGCCGCCATGCTCGGTGGGCTCGCGATCCTTCCCGCCGTCTTCGCCATGGGTGTCGAGCCCGCGAGCGGCCCGTCCCTTTTGTTTATCACGCTCCCAGGCGTTTTCGCCGCGATGCCGGGCGGCGCGGTCGTTGGGGGCGTTTTCTTCGGCGCGCTCTTTACGGCGGCTTTTCTCTCCGCGATCGCCGCGATGGAAGTGCTCGTGGACGGAGTCAAGCATTACTGGAACTGGAGTCGCGGGAAGGCGCTTGCCGTTCTGATCCCCATCCAACTCGTCGTCGCACTCCCTTCGATGGCGAGCTCGGACTTTCTGCAATGGAACGATCGGATCTGGGGCTCGACCATGCAGCCGATCGGATCCGCTCTAACACTCATAGCACTCGGGTGGTTCGTCGCACGCGGCAAGGCGCTCGCCGAGATCAATCGCGGGAGCTCGATGGCCATCGGTTCTTTGTGGATTTTCTGGATCCGATGGGTCATCCCCGCCGCCATCATCGTCATCCTCGTCTATGGATGGTGGCCGCAATAGAATAGGGGACATGAGACTTCGTGACCGAAAAGCTTTCATCACCGGCGCAAGCCGCGGCATTGGCCGCGCGGTAGCACTCGCCTATGCAAAGGAAGGCGCCGTTATCGCGCTCGGCGCCCGCTCGATGGAGCCGTTGGAAAGAGTCGCGGCCGAGATCGACGGGGCGGGCGGCCGCGCGGTTCCGATCGCGATCGATGTCGGGAGCTCGGAATCCATCGAGAAGGCGCACGCGGAAGTGACGGCGAAGCTCGGGGACATTCAAATTCTCGTCAACAATGCCGGCATCGCCAAGAGCGTCAAAGTACTCGACATGGACGACGAGCACTGGCAGTCCCACCTCGACATCAATTTGACGAGTGTTTTCAAGATTACCCGCGCGTTTCTTCCCGAGCTGGTAGCGCAGAAATGGGGCCGCGTGATCAACATCGCGTCGACGGCGGGGAAAGTCGGCTTTCGATACACCGCCGCCTATTGTGCGAGCAAACATGGCGTGATTGGATTCACCCGCGCGCTCGCGCTCGAGATGGCGACGCTCGGGGTGACAGTGAACGCGATTTGCCCTGGCTTCGTGAACACCGATATGGCGAGCGAAGCGGCGCGTAACATCGCCGCGAAAACGGGGGGTAGCGAAGAGGAGGCGAGAAAGTGGCTCGCGAAACTTTCGCCCCAGAACCGCCTGATGGAGCCGGAAGAGGTCGCGTCCGTCGCCGTCATGCTCGCGACGGACGCATCGCGCGGGATCAACGGCCAGGCGATCAATATCGACGGCGGAGCTGTCGTCTACTGATTGGTCAGACCGGCGATATCGCCGCCGAGTCCAATATCGACGCGGCGAGACGGAGGCGGGCGTTCTCGACGGCACTAGCCGCATACTGGGCGAAGATCGCGGCCATGCGCAGCTCGTAGTCCGAGAACGAGTCTTTCGGGGCTTCTGAAGTCAAGCTCACATTCAGGACGCCCAACACCTCGTCCCGCAGCACGAGCGGCACCGAAATCGAGACTTTGAGCTCTTCTTCAATCTGGAAGCGATCCTCGAACCTGTCGTCTTCGTTAGCGTCTCCCACCAAGAGCAACGGTTTGCGGCTCTCGGCGACCCAGCCCGCGACCCCCTGCCCAAGTTTTTGCCGCGTTTGCACGACAATCACTTGCGGCAGCCCTTGCGCCGACACGATTTTCAAACGCTCGTCCAGCCCGTCCAATAGCATCAAAGAGCCACGATTGCCCTCGACGAGGTCGAGCGCGGCGCGCAGCACGGCATCGAACGTGTCCTCAGGCTCCACCACCGAGTTCACGGTGCTGATCGCGCGATAAAGCGCGGTCAGCTCCTTCAAACGGCCCTCGAGCGAAGCCGATTTGTCTTGCTCCTCCAGAAGCTCTCGGACGAGTCGCCTTTGCAGCCTTCGAAGACGGCGCTCTTTGTCGATGATGTAAAGACAGGCGAGGAGCGAGACGATGGTCAAAGCCGGCACGAGGAGCCCTTGCTCCTGCCGGAACGAAACGTAGGCGATCGTGGCGAGAAAAATCATCACGAGCGCAATCACGAAGAGAAGTAGCTCGCTCCGCTGGCTCTCGACGCTCTTTAGATCCATTTCGCCCGCCCGCTTTCTCTGCTAATGGTCGTTTTTAGGGATACACCTTGATGATAAATAGCGCCGGCTCATGGTCAAACGATCGCTGCCGGCAAGCTAGAAAGCGGTGACCGTTTAGCGTGAGCCAACCTTATCGCCCGAGACTGGGACTCCTTTTGAATTCTAGTGTCGGGTGATGATGTTCGTTTGCTCCAGCAACGAGCTGCCTTCTTCGAGCTCGAACACTTTCTTGCGGATCAGCGCGTGCACCTGTGTCATGACGCGCAAGTCGGTCATGCCGCAGCTTTCTATGGCTCCGCCGAGCGTCTGGGCGCGGATGACGGCCTGAAAAACCTCGAGCTCCGATGGAGTGAAGTCGCAGATGCGCATCTTGCAGCCTTCACCGAGTCTGAGCGCGGCTTCCGGCGGTGGTAGCTTGCTCATGAGCTCGTCGAGCTCTTTAGCTTGCCGCTCACCTTCCTCGACGAGGGTTTCAACAGGAACGGTCATCGAACGAGGGATCGAGTCGTCAGCGGGAAACGGCTCCGTCTTGTACTCGCCCCGATGCCATTCGAAGACGCGGTAGAGCGCTTTTTCAGCGTGGGCCGATCCCGCCTCCGCGAAAACGATGCGTCCATCGTGCACATAAACGACGATCGGATCGCTCTGGTCCCGTGTGAGCGTGAGGCGCACGGAATTTTTCGACGCGCACAAATTCAACAGGAGCTCTCTTGCGGTCGACCCGGGACCGGCGCGCTGGAAGCTCCCATGCGTCGGAACGCTCGGGGTGCTCGCCTCCGGGTCCTTGGCATCCTCGTTCGTGAGCTTGACGGTGATCTCGTTATTGCCAATGCGGATACGGTCGCCGTGCTGGAGTTTCCGCCGTTTGACCCGCTCCTCGTTGACGTAGGAGCCGTTGGTGCTCCCGAGGTCGTGCAGGACGAGTGCGTCGGCCTCGCAGAGAATCTCGGCATGATAGTTCGACACGTTCCGCGAATCGAAGGACAAGTCGTTCGAATCATGCCGACCTATCGCGACTCTGAAGGTTTCGAGCAGATCGAAACCGAATACTTGCTTTTCCGTGGCCAAGATCAACATATTCGCGTCGGCGGCGGTGACGCGCTCGCTGCTCTGGAGTTCTGTACTCATATCTGCCCCTCTTTCGAAAACTCGAAAGCACCGTTTTCCTATTGCAAGCAAAGTGCCAGGGTGACGCCCTATATAAGATATTTGAAATGAGTCACTTGGAGCTTCCGCCCATTCCAAAGCCCTGGGTAATCCCCTACACGGTTCAAAAGAAACCCCACACCAAGACGGCGCGAAGCCGTGGTAGCATCCCCTGCCGACAGAAGCCGGAACGGAACCCGCATCATGACCGAGACCTTATACGTCCGCCACGGACGCTTACATTATTTTGTTCGAGAGACTCTCAAAAGGTTGCGGCTCCCGGCGACGCATGCGTCGAAAATCGGCGACGCTCTCGTCGCGGCCGACCTCGCGGGAGTCGAAGGCGAGGGCGTGGCTCGCCTTCCTGTATTCGCTTCCCGCCTCAGTGCAGGGCTCATCAATCCGAACCCCGATGTGCAAGTGAGTCACCAAGAGGAAGCCACCGCTACCATCGATGGGGATAACGGCATGGGCCACATCGTGGCGAGTCGCTCGATGGAGCTGGCGATGTCGCTCGCCAAAACCTTCGGCGTCGCGGCCGTCGCGGCAAAAAACAGCAACGATTTCGGGATGGCAGGCTACTACGCGCGCATGGCCCTCGAAGAGCAAATGCTCGCCATCGTCGTCTCGAACGACGCACCCGCTATGGTGCCGACCTACGGCAAAGTACCGATGCTCGGGTCGAACCCGTTAGCGATCGCCATCCCTGCCGCCGAAGACGCGACGCCGTTCGTCCTGGACATGGCGACGACCGCTACATCACGGCACCGACTCGAGGACGCTGTTCGAAGCGGCGAGACGATCCCGCCAGGGCTCGCGCTCGACAAGTCGGGTAATCGCACGGAAGATCCAAAAGCTGCTCTCGAAGCGATGGCCCTCCTGCCTCTCGGAGCGAGCTCGGAGGCGGGCTCGCACAAAGGATACGGGCTCGCCCTCGCGATCGACATTCTTTCAGGTGTCCTCTCGGGCGGAGCTTTCGGACGCCACCTCGCGGTGGCGGCGAGCGGCCATGGCACGGTCGCGGGTATCGGGCACTTCTTCGTCGTCGTCAGGCTTCGGGCATTCGGCCCGTGGGTGCGCTTCCGCAACGGCATCAAAGATATGATGCGCGAGTTGACCGGCACGAAAGCGGAAGGCGCTCCCCGGGTCTACTACCCCGGAGAGGCCGAGTTCGCCATCGACCAGGAGCGTCGCGCGAGCGGCATCCCCATCCACCCCGACGTGGTCCGGGAGATCGAGGGTCTAGCGCGCCGTCTCGACATCTACGACGCCTGGGAGCACGTGATGGAGGGACGGAAGTGATCTCCGTTATTAGTGCAGCATTTAGCGATCAGCGATCAGCATTTCAGGCTCATCTGGGGCCGATGTGACGTTTCGGCACTCTTTTTCGAACTGGAGAGTTTCATCAGCAAACACGGACCTGAATGCTGAATGCTGAATGCTGATCACCGGTGAATGAAAGTGGCTTTCTTGCGGGGGCCGTTTTTTTGGAAGTTGTCGACGCCGATGCGCATGTCTTGAAGCGCGCAGATTTCGCCGAAGCATTTGGCTTCGAAGCGGAGTCCCTCATCGAGGGACATCTGGGTTCCTTCGCGAATCGCTTTTTGGAGCACCGCGTCAACGGCTCGGGACAAGTGACCGATATCGACATCGGGGAGCTCGTCGGGCATGTCGATGGGGTCTTTTTGTATCGGCTCGAGCTTCGTTTTGCCATCGGCGGCGTCGCGTGCGAGTGCGGCAGCGGCGGTGACAAGATCGCCCTCGACCTCTTCACGGATCAAGCCGAGCTTCAGGGCTTCGGCACTCGAGATAGCGCGGCCGGTGCGCAATAGGGTCCAGGCGCTCTCGAGCCCTATCAGCCTCGGGAGCCTCTGCGTCGCACCGGCGCCCGGAATGATGCCGAGATTCGGCTCGGGTTGCGCCGCGAGGGGGGCAAGACCTTTGCGAGCGAGGCGGGCGTGACAAGCCATGCCGAGCTCGTTGCCACCACCGAAAGCGAGTCCGTTATAGGCGCAGACGACGGGCTTTGGGAAGTTCTCAATCGCCAAGAGAATGGATTGTGATCCGAGAGAGGTGCGCTCACCTTCCTCCGCCGAGGCGATGCGCGCAAGCATGGACACGTCCGCACCCGAAACGAAAGCCTTTCGACCGAAGCCCGTCAAGACGACGCCTCGTATCGCTTGGTCTCCCGCGACGTCTTCGAAGTGGCGGCCAATTTGGTCGAAGACATCCTGGTTCAGCGCGTTCAGGACCGCGGGGCGACGGATGGTCAAAACGGCGATCCCGTCTTCGTCACGTCGCAAAACGTAGGGGATGTCCCAGGGCTCGCCCGAGCCTTGCTGCGTGACGAGCGCATCACCGATGGGGAAATTCGGATGCACATCGCGATAGGCACGCACTTTGTCGAGCGCGGTCTCGAGCCCTAGCTCGTTCATGAAAGCGAAGGGCGGTCGCACGACGAGGCTGATTTGGACGCCCATCTCGAGGTCGGCAACGTTCGTGATGCCGCTCGAGACAACTTCGTTCACGAGGCCAAAATATGCCCCAATCATCCGCTCCTCGATCACCCTGGCACGCTCGAGGGGGACGTCCACCTTTTCTCCGCGCGCCGGCACTTCCCACGGCTTACCCGACGCCATCGTTTCCTTCATGAGCGCGGGCGTTTTGAACCATGCATGAACGCGTTCGTGTGCCACGTCTAGGCCGTGAGACGTGATGGGGTTTCCGCCCGTCAAGTTCATCGCGGTGAAAGGGCCGACGCCGAGCCCGAGACACTTACGCGCAACCCAATCGACTTCCTTGACGGAGCCGAGACCTTCTTCTACGGCAAGCGCGGCAGCTTGAAAGAGGCCTTCGAAAATAGGATCGATCGCATAGCCGTAGCGGCTCGCGACGCGGATGGGAACTTTGCCGATGGCTTCATAAAACGCGAGGAGCCATTCGACGATGGCGCCATCCGTTTTGTCCGAGGGTACGACTTCGACGAGTGGGTTGCGCTCCGCGGGAAAAAAATAGTGAGTGACGAGGGCGCGCTCGGCGGCGCGCGAGCTCTCGAAGATCCGCTCCGGCTCCAGGTGCGACGAGTTCGAGGTGAGAACGGCGCCCTGAGCCGCCAAATTTTCGACCTGGGCAAAGATACGCCTTTTGAGATCCAGGTCTTCGGTCGCGGCCTCGATGACCAAGTCCGCATCCCGTAGCGCCTCGTAATCTTCGGTGAAGACGACGTTCGACTTCATCGCAGCACCCTGCTCGGGCGAGAACGCTTTCGTCTCGACACCTTTGTCGACTTTTTTGTCGAGCTTGGCCCGGCCCGCCTCGAGGGCCTGGGGCGCGATGTCGACCACGACGACCGCAACGTTGTCCGGTTCGAGCACCTTCGTCATGTGGAGCGCAATATCGGGTCCGATCTGACCCGAGCCGACGATGCCCACTTTCTCGAGAGAACGAGAACCTAATACGAAAGCCAATCTCTACCTCCGATCCTTAACGCACGAGAAGCTCGGCTTGCTCGTCGAGGGCCTTTATCAAGGCATCGACGTCTTCTTGCACATTGTAATAATGAAAGCTGACGCGGATGCCCGCGTCCCGCGCCGACACGACGATATCGCGAGCGGCGAGCGCTCCAACCACAGCTTCCGCCCCGTCGGCGTCGGCGGACTCGAGCACTACGAGCGGTCCGCGCGCCGAAGGCTCGTCGGGGGTCAGCAACGACCATCCCCGCTCGCGCGCTTCGGACATCAGTTGCGACGCTAGCATCTCGACATGGGTGGAGACCGCAGCGGGGCCAACCTCGGCGGCGAGCCGTATACCGGCGAGACCCGCGTAGAGATTGGGCACAGGAGGTGTGCCCGTCTCGAATCGGCGCGCCGAGGCATGATAGGTGGCGCGCTCGATGTCGAAGTCGAAAGGCTTCTCCTGACCGAACCATCCGGTCATGAGGGGCTCGAGCTTTTCGATGAGCTCCTTTCGGACATAGAGAAAGCCGAGCCCGGAGGAGCCGAGCATGTATTTGAGAAGGCCAGTCACGAGAAAGTCGCAGCCGAGCTCCTTCACGTCGAGCGGGAACGTAGCCGAGGATTGGTAGTCGTCTACGAGTGTATAGGCGCCGACGCCACGCGCCGACTCGATGACCCGCGGCAAGTCTTGGCGATAGCCGTTTCGGTAGCAGACATGCGTGACGCAAACAAGACGCGTCCGCTCGTCGAGACCGCGCGCATAAGCTTCGGCCGGGAGACGATCGTTCGTGGCGCGCACGTGAACGATCTCGGCGCCACGCCGATCCTGGACGATTGCGTTTTGGGCGATCGTGGGAAACTCGAAGTCGCCGATCGCGATACGATTGCGCGCGCCGTCGAACGATAGGGCGCTCAAGAGACTCGCGGTCGCCGTCGAAGCGCTATAGCTGACGGCGAGCTCGTCCGCAGCCGCCCCGATGAAAGCCGCAAAGGCCCCCCGGACCTCTTCTAGCTTGTCGACCCAGTCCCCCCATGGCGAGCCCTCGTGCCTCCACGAGTCGAGATAGTCGCGGTAGCCTTTCTCGACTTCCTGCGAGAGCGCGCCTTTTGAGCAGCTGTTCAAGAAGACTTTGCGCTCGAAGATGGGGAAGCGCTGGCGGAAGGCATCGGGCGTCATTTCTTGCGGGTGCTCGGCCTGGGCAAGACAAGGGTCTTCAGACGTGTCGCGAGCTCTTGGGGGACGGGCGTCGGGCGAAAAGTGCCGCGCAGAACCGTCGCGATCGTCACTTGGCCGTCCGCGAGATGCGTTCTCTCCGGCAACCGGAAGGCATCGTAGCCGAAAGTGTAACTCGTCCGTCCGAGACGCGCGAGATGGAGCTCGATGGACAAAAGCTCGGCGAGACGCGCCGGTGCGTGATAATTGCAGTGCACCGCCACGCGAGGCATCCAAATCCCGAGCCCTTCGAGCATGTCCTCATAAGACAGTCCCTGACTACGATGCCACTCCATCTCCGCCATCTCAAAATAGCTGAAATAGCGCGGAAAGTAGACAATCTTAGCGAGGTCGACATCCGCCCAAGGCACGCGGTGTTGGATTTTGAACGGGACCATTTGTTCGCGCTTCGCACTCACATCTGATTCCTTCGAAGGAGCCCGAATGCGGACGATTCAGCGTCCGGATTCGGCAACTCAACATGTTGTTAGATGTCCTGAATGCTGCCTCAATCCTGAATGCTGAGTGCGCCCCGCGTGAGGCGGGGCGCACTCATTCTAACTCTTCAGGTCTTCGCGCCACGCCTCGATTTGTTTCGCCGCCACGTCACGGCCACCGAGGCCGAAGGCGATGGCCGCCGCGACCGCGAGCGAGCCTAGCAGGAGTCCGAAAGCGAGCTCGATGATGTCGTTGGCGATACCCATTTGACTCAAAGCGATAGCCGTCGAGAGCACGAGAATGGCGACCCGTGCCGCCGTCGCGAGGAGCCCGGCTTGCGGATTCCCGCTCGCACGGATCGTACTCGCTGCGAAGTTCGCAAGAAAGAGACCGACGGCGAAGACGATGAGACCAAGAGCGAGCTGCCCGGTGAACTCGAGCAGGCTCGCGAGAAGCACCGCCAAGCTCGCGAAGCCGAGCAGGCCAGCAGCCTCGATCGACGCAAAGAGCATGATGATCGTGAGAAGCACCGTGCCCGCGAGATCCGAGGGCCGTTTGCCCGAGCTCGTGGTCGAGCTCATCGCGAGACCGAGCTTGTCGAGGACCGAATCGAAGCCGGCTCCGGCAAGAACGCCTACGAGGAGCTGCGCGACGAGCCGGCCGACATAGAACGCGAGCGCAAGCAGCACGCTGGCGGCAAAGAGCCTCGGGATCGCCTCGAGCACTTGTCCGAGCATCTCGCTCGCCGGACGCGTCACCGCCTCGAGCGCGAGCGCGTTCAGAGACGAGAGAATCACGTTGAACAAAATGAACACGTAGACGACGAGGCCGACGAGCCCGGACAGCTTGCGCGTCCCGAGCGCCGTACCGAGGCCGACCTTTTCGCCCAGCCGATCGACCCCGACGGCCGCGAGCAGGTTCGTCACGATCCGCTGCACGATGCGGGCGATGAGCCAGCCGGCAGCCAGGATGAGTCCTGCTGCGAGAATGTTTGGAACGAAAGTCAGCAGGCGATCCATCATCGCTTGCACCGGCGTGAGCAGGCCGCCGAGCTGTAGCGTTCCGAGAACGATCGGAAGGAAGAGCAGAAACACGAGCCAATAGATGCCGTCTCCGAGCGTTCTCGCCAATTCGGGCGCGGCATCTTTTTCCAGACCCGACTCTGACGCGACCTTCTCGTCGAGGCGCCAGCGATCCGCAGCGATCGAGACGGTCTTTCGCGCCACGGTCGCAACAAGCCAAGCGACGCCGACGAGGAGGGCCGCTCCGAGAAGCTGCGGCACATAGCCGAAGATTTTGTTCAGGAGCGTGGTCAAAGGCTCGCTCACGACGGTGAGCTTCAGCGTGTTGAAAAAGAGAACGAGCGCGAAGAGCAAAAGGATGTAATAGACGACCTTGCCGACCCATGCCTCGATCGCGAAGCTTTCCCCCTTCTCGTCACCGAGAACCCACTTCGCGATGCGGTTGTCAATCGTCGTGCTCTCGAGACCCTTCTTGACGGTCCAGGCGACGATCCTCGCAACGAGCCAACCGACGAAGAGAACAACGATCGCAACCAGAACACGCAGAACATCAGGCCCGAAAAGCGTGGCCAGTTGCGGCACCATCTCCTGCAGCAAACCCATAAACACCTCCTATGTTGACGAAAAAGCGCAGAATTAAAAGCTTGACTGAGAAACGCAAAACGCGAGTTGCGGACGTTTTGGGGAGTATAACATTCCAATTGTCTGGGCGAGCCAACGTGCCATACACTCACGAAGTAGCTATGACGCGTCTCGTTCTCATCGCGCTCTTACTCTCTCCCGTGAGCCTTTTCGCCTCGACCTTCGAGCTCAGCGGCACGATTCTCGATGAATCCGGAATCGGGCTGAAAGGCGCCGAGCTCACGCTCTTCAGCGAATCGATCAGCCTCGTGCGTGTCACGCACACAAACGATTCCGGGCGCTACGCGTTTGTCGCAATGGCCCCGGGCGAGTACACGCTCGAAGCACGACTCGACGGCTTCGCCACGTCCCGTTTCGCGGGCTTGAGATATTTCGCTGATACCAAGCCGAACTTCAACATCACGTTGAGACTGCGATCGGTACAGGAGTCGATGACGTTCACGGGAGAAGCGCCTCTCATCAACGTGAGCCAGGCCCAAATCGGACTCTCGGTGGAAGAGCGCCAGCTCGACGAGCTTCCTCTCGAAGGCCGCGACTACTTGAATCTCGTCGACCTCGAAGGGGCTGCTCACGAGCTTCGCGAATCGCCGCCCGGAGGCGACGTTTTCGGCGCGCCGTTACAAACGCTCAGCGGCGCCGGAGCGCATTACACGTCCTACCAGCTCGACGGCTTTGCCAATACGCGCGATCAACACGGTGTCGTGCATGTCGACGTGGACGTCGGCGCGGTGGAAGAGTTTCGCGTGATAAGCGGGCAGTCCTCGGCGGAATATGGCGAGAGCCTCGGCGGGATCGTCAGCGCGACGACGCGCGCGGGCGAACAGGATTTCCACGGAAGCGTCTTTTTCTATCTCAGGCCGGGGAGCTGGGACGCTAGCGACCCGCTCACGGGTTCTGCGACCACGCTCGACCGCCAGGAGATCGGGTTCACATTGTCCGGCCCCATGAATTCCGAGCGGACGCAGTTCTTCACGAGCTTTTCATATCAAGGGCAAGACGAAGACGTGGTCGTGACCGCTCCCTACGACAATGACCGCTTCGCGGGGCTCTTTCCCCTGCCGAGCGAACGCTTTCGTGTGCTCGCCAAGATCACTCATTTGTTCAACCCGAACCACAATCTATCCATCAAAGCAGCCTTTTCGAATCTCGACACCGTCGATGGGGTCGGCGGCTTCGACATTTTCGACAATCGGAGGGAGATACGTAACGACGATCTCGCCATTCAAGGCAAGCTCGTGTCCGTTCTCGGACGAGCCGTGAGCGAGCTTCGCCTCGGCTTCAGCTCCGAGCGCTTCCGCGCGGATGGCGTCGCGCCGCCACTCGAAACAGTACGGATTTATCCGACGGAGGGGAATATCGGCAATCCAACGCTTCTTGACCGCGTCGACGAGGACCACATCGTTCTCTCGGAAACGTTGAGCTTGTCCGCCGGCAATCACGGGATCAAAACCGGCTTCAGCTTTCTACGGATCGAAAGCGATGCGGAGCTCGTACGTTTCAGCAACGGCCTCTTGCAATTCGCCCCGGGCGAAAACGCCGCTCCGATCCTCTTTTGGCAAAGTGTTACAGCGACGGGCGCCGAGACGCGGCTCGAGAGAAGCGAGACTCACCTCCAGCTCTTCTTTCAGGACGACTGGCAGCTGACGCCTTTTTTCGCCGTGAATCTCGGCCTGAGGTGGCAAAAAGAGAGCTCGGTTCCCGGCAACAGGAATTTCGCGCCGAGGCTCAGCTTTCACTGGGACGCCACTCGAGACGGACGCACCTCAGTGCGGGCAGGCTACGGTGTTTTTCACAGCTTCGTCTTCTCTATCGTAGATTCCCTGGAGCAGCTCTATGGTCCTTTTGGCCGCCGCGTTCTCGCTTCGTCGCCCGGCGGTGTCCCGTCTGCCGACGCGTTCCATTTCTATTTGGACGCACCCGTATTCGCCGAGAGCGCGCGCCGGACACCTTATACCCAGCACGTCACGATGGGCGTCGAACGTGAGATCGTGCCTACGTGGACGGCCGCGCTCGATGTGAGCTATATCCGCGGCAGCAACCTCATCCTGCCGGTGGACGTCAATGCACCGAGCTTTTTCGACTACACGGGCGGGACCACGCGCTCCGTTAGCGCCGCTGACGCGACGCGCCCGTTTGGCGTCCCCGGCACGCCCATCCCGCCCGGTGTGGTGCCGGAGCTCCAAGGCGGCTACCCCATCGGTGGCTATCGCGATCTCTACTTGCTCGCGTCCCGGGGCTCGAGCCGTTTCTGGGGGGTGAAGCTCAACGTGACGAAACGCTACGCGACCGACTTCACCATCCAGGCCGTGTATCACTGGTCGCGCAGCGAGAACGACGGGGATGATTTTCGCATCACCGAATCACTCCCATTGGACCCTGCCAACAGCGACGGCGAATGGGGCCGGAGCGCCGTGGACATCCCGCATGCGCTCGTCGTCAGCGGCGTATGGGACGCTCCTTTGGGCTTCCGGTTGACGGGCATCGCTCGAGTGAGGTCCGGTCGGACCGTCGACCCTCGCGTCGATAACGACCTCGACGGCGATCTCAAGCTGCGAGAACGGGCGTCGAGCCCCGGTCGTGTGCTCGAGCGCAACAGCTTTCGAGCTCGCTCGGTCGCTGGGCTGGATCTTTCGATCGGCAAGTCGTGGGAGGTAGGCGAAGGACGCCGCATCGCCCTTGCCCTCGATGTTTTCAATCTCACCAACCGTCTCAACCCGAAGCAGTTTTTGCGCTCTTTCGGTGCGAACGCCGCGGACCCGCTTTCGAGCTTTCTCGAGATCGTCCAAGCTGGTCCACCCCGGCAGTTCCAGCTTTCGGTCCGGTTCGCCTTTTAGTTACAATACTCGCCTCAATAGGGCTCTAGCTGCCCAACACGAAGGGACGTAGAGGTGTCGGCCGAGACGAGCTGCGAACGGTGTCACCAGGTCTTCACGACCAAAGGATCGAGCACGGAGCCCCCCTGCCCGCATTGTGGTTTCTCGCCCTTGGACGCTCTCCCCCGGTCGTTACCAAAAACACGCCTTCTCGCGCTTCGCTCCGATGTTGTAATGGAGCCCGTCGAAGAAGAGGGGACGCTCTACTACATCATCAAAGATCCGCGAACGAACCGCTTTTTCCGCATCAAGCCGCTCGAGCACTACCTCATCTCTCAATTCGATGGCAAGACGCCCCTCGATGAGATCAGAAAACGCGCTTCGGAAGAAAAGAAGATCCTGGTCTCTCGAGAGGTGCTCACGCGCTTCGCCGCGAAGTTTTGTGAGATCGGGCTTCTCGTGAGCGACGAGAGCGAGACCCCCGCCACGCGCTCAGGAAACCCGGCGGGCATCTTGACGTGGAAGTTCCCCCTGGCGAATCCGGAGCGGCTCTCCGACTGGCTCTATCCCAAGTTGAAGTGGTGCTTCACGCCTTCGTTCGTCGGCTTCGTCGGCGTCACCATCCTCGCGGCCGCGGGTGTGCTGATCGCGAACCGAGACGACCTGCTCTTCGGCCTGGTGAACGTCGTGAGCCTCGAGGGTCTCGGGTTCGTGATCGCCACGATTGCGGCGGTCACGGTCCTGCACGAGCTCGCCCATGCGCTGACCTGCCGCCACTTCGGCGGGCGGGTGACAGATATGGGCTTTCTCGTGCTCTATCTCGTTCCTTGCTTTTATTGCAACGTGAGCGACACCTATCTTATGCGAGAGAAACGCCAGCGCATGTGGGTTCTCTTTGCTGGTGGCTTTTTTGAGCTCTTCATCTGGGCGGGGAGCGTACTCGCGTGGCGCGTCGTCGCCCCGGAGACCTTTGTTTCACGAGCGCTCTTCGTGATCGTGGCGGTTTGCGGCATCCGGAGCTTGTTCAATTTCAATCCACTCATCAAGATGGACGGCTACTTCTTACTGTCGGACTATCTCGCCGTCGCGAACTTGAGAAAGGAGGCGCTCCGAGGCTTGTCGAATCTGTTGCGGCGTGGTGCGGCGCTAGAAACGCGTCCTCAGGCAGCGGAGCTCAAGGCTCGACGCATCCTGTCGATGCGCGGCGATCGGTTCATGACGCTCTTTGGCGGCGCGGCGCTCGTCTACACAGTCGCTCTCATCGGCTTTCTCGTCTTCCACTCGGGCGGCTGGGTCTTCGATCAATTCGGCGCCAATGCGCTGGCGCTTTTCTCGCTGGCGCTCGTCGGCCTTCTGCACAAACCAGCGCTGACCGCCGCTTCTGCCGCGAAGGATGTGAGCAAGGAGAAATGGAAGAATCTCGGTGAGAAGAAGCGCCGGCCGCGCTTCGTCTTCATCTGGGGCGGAGCGTTTCTCGTGACCGCGGCCTTCCCCTGGCAGCTGCGGGTGCCGTCGGAACTTTCCGTGCTTCCGATGAACCGGCAGATCGTGCGAGCCCCAGCGGATGGCCGCATCGAGATAATCCATATCCGAGAGGGCGAGCGGGTGACGAAAGGCGACTTGATTCTCGAATATGACGCGACCGGGCTGCAGCTTCAGAGACGAACCAAAAAAGCCGAGCTCACGCAGGCGCGTGAAGAACTTCGCTTGCTAGCCAAGCCGAACCCGACCTCCAGGGAGGAGATTCGACTTCAGGAGCGGGCACTCGACACCGCTCTTACCGTGGAGCAAGCAGCACAACAAAACTTCGAGCGTGACCAAGAGCTCTGGACGGGTGGCCTCATTTCGCAGGAAACGTTCGAGAGAACGAAAAACGTCCTCGAAGAAGCCGAAGCAAGGCGCCGCGAGGCTGAAGCGAAGATTGCTCTCGTGCGCAAACGAAGCCCCGATAGCCGCAACGAGCAAATGGAAGTTTTGCACTTGCGCGACGCCGGCGCGCAGCAGGCGGTCATCGAAAGGCTCGATGCCGAGCTCGCACAGCTCGACGACCTGCTCGAGCGTACGAAGATCTATGCGTCGATCTCGGGTACGTTGACGACCTATCGCTTCGAAGAAAAAGTCGGCGACTATCTCGAAGAAGGCGCCGAGGTTTGCGAGATAGCGGATGACGACGAGGTCGTCGTGGAGATGCCGGTTTCGGAAAAAGACATCGATGTCGTGAAACTGGGCCAACGCGTGAAATTCAAGGTACGCGGCTATCCCTCGCGAAGCTTCGAGGCGACCGTGGACGAGATCGCGCCAGTGGCGACGCCGGGTGGCCACGCGTCGACGATCCTCTTGCGCGCCCATGTTCGCAACGACGATCACGTCCTCAAGCCAGGCATGACGGGCGTCGCCAAGATCTATTGCGGCTCGAGCTTCATCGCCAACATATGGACCCGCGACATCATCCGATTCATAAGAACCGAATTTTGGTTGTGATCAGCATTTCACGAAAAACGAGGAGAGAAAATGGAACGACGTAGCTTTCTGAAGACCCTTGGCGCCGGGATGGGCGTTTACAGTGTTAGCTCGCTTTTCGATTCCGCGACCCTAGGCCGCGTCGAGGCGGCTACGCGCAGCGTGGCGACCCAGAGCGCGATCGACGTAGGGCAGAACGAGACCTACTGGCGTGAAATCCAGCAGGCCTTCAGCGTGTCGCGTCGCATGATCAATCTCAATAACGGCTATTGCTGCCCCTCGCCACGTATCGTCACCGACGCCGTCGTCGACTATATCTGGCAGCAGGAAGAAGCTCCATCCTACACCCTGGCGCGCTTGCTCCCCCCGTTCCGCGAGTCGGTTCGCCAGGGCCTCGCGCGTGTCTTCGGCTGCGATCCGGAGGAGATCGCCCTCGTCCGCAACGCGTCCGAGGCGCTCGAGATCCTGCTCTTCGGCATCGAGCTAAAGTCGGGCGACGAAGTCATCACCACGACGCAGGACTATGGCCGGATGCGCACGACGCTCGATCAACGTAGCCGCCGTGAAGGTATCGACGTGACGCTGTTCAAAATCCCGACGCCCGCGGAGAGCGACGAGGTGCTCATCGAAGGCTTCAAGAACGCCATTACGCCGAGAACGAAAATCATCCTGATGTCGCACCAGATCAATCTCACGGGGCAGATCCTGCCGGTGAAGGAGATTTGCGCCCTTGCCCGCGAGCACGACATCGAGGTCATGGTGGACGGCGCCCATTCCTTTTGTCAGTTCGAGTTCAAGCAAGAAGATGTCGGCTGCGATTATTTCGGGACGAGCCTTCACAAATGGCTCATGGCGCCGAAGGGAACAGGGCTGCTCTATGTGAAGCGGGACAAAATAGAAAAACTCTGGCCACTTATGGCGGCGCCCGAGCGTATGGACGACAACATTCGCAAGTTCGAAGAGATTGGAACGCACTCGGAAGCGCCCTATCTCGCGACCGGCGAAGCGATCACGTTCCACAACACGATTGGGGCCGCACCCAAAGAAGCACGCCTCCGCTATTTGAAGGACTACTGGGCCAAGAAGTTGATGGAGATCCCAAAAGTTCGCCTTCATACCTCGATGAATCCCAAGATGAGCTGCGCCATCGCGACCGTCGAGCTCGAAGGCACGGAGCCGAGCGCCATGGTGAGCTATTTCTGGGACAAACACAAGATCATCGTGGTCGCGATCAACCACGACGAGTTTCGCGGCCTGCGCATCACGCCAAACATCTACACGACGCTCGACGAGCTCGACTATTTCTGCGACGTTTTCGAGCACATCGCGAAAACAGGCTTGCCAAAGTCCGCGTAGCCTCTTAACCGCGGAGAAACGTTCTCGTTTCTCCGCGGTTTTCTTGTTGCGTTCGGGATGCTACGATTTTTGTAGCTCCCATGTCACAAGACGAACCCAAAGCGCGGGACGAGAGCAAGAACGTTCTGAGCGCCGACCTCTCGGATCCGAGCGTCGATGCCGCCTTGCTACAGTTCCTCTCCAAGTGGGCGGTAGGATCGCTCGAGCCGACATCCGACTCGAAGTCGCAACCCGCGGCTTTGAGCACTTTCTCCGAGCTCGAAGCTCTAGGCGATTCGAGCCCGGCTTTCGATCTCGATCCCGATAACGACACGCCCGAAGTCCCGAAGCCGGGAAATCACGCGCATCATCGCCCAGCTGGGCCATCCGAACGTCGTCACGGTCTACGAGCCTGCGACCCCAAATAGGCCTCGTCCTCCATTTCATGTGTTAACATCGAACAACGCACAAAAATCGAATATCTATCGACGGCACCCGCGGTAAAAGCAGGTAGCGGCCCTAACATATGTTTGAGTCGCGGTTTTTGCCGCATGGAGAGACTGACATGCAGCGCAGACTGACTCTAGCCAAGAACGCCTATCTCTGGGAAGAGGGCGATCAGGCGAGAAACATCGCCATCGTCGAAAAGGGCAAGCTCGCCGTGAGGACCGCCGACGGCATCGTCGGGGTCGTACTCCCCAAGATGGTCGTCGGGGAAGGCGCGATAAATTCGGGCTGGGATAATGAGAACGAAGGGAACGGGAACGGGCATCGGCGCGCTGCTTCGGCGGTCGCTATCGAGGACGACACGGTCGTTGTCGAATATGCTCCGTCACGCATCAAAGAAGCCTTCGACAACGGCGAAGCGGCCGTCGGCCACCAGATTCTCATCACCCTCATGGGTCAGGCATCCCGCAACTTGCTTATCGTCATCACGTCGGAAGACGTCCACCCCTTGACCGTCACTCCCGTCAAAGGACTTCTCAACGGGATGGTCGAGACCCTTCCCGAGCTAAAGCTCGTCAAGGACTGGAAGAGCTTTCTGACCACGTTCCATGTGCTCACGAGCTTCCGCGACGCGTCAGAGCATCTCCGACGCACCCTCATCTCCAAAATCACCGCCGATGCACTCGACCGAGCTACCGAGACCATGAAAGAACATTTTTCAGGCCAAGACATTCTGCCGATGCTCGAAGAATTCTTCAAAGCCGAGCAGGAGCGCGCGGAGTGGCTGGAGCCCTGACCGATGACGGGTTGCGAGTAGACCTGTTTCTCCAACATGACTGAAGACAAAAACGAAACCGCCGCCGCGAAGAGCCTGCGGCACGACCTCCTTACGCCCATCAATCAAATCATCGGCTATGGCGAGATGCTCGAGGAAGAAGCGGCCGCCGACGGGCACGAGAACTATCTCGGCGACCTGAAGAAAATCGGCATCGCGGCCCGTGATCTCCTGGCGAAGATCGACTCACTTCCGCTCGATGGTCACGAGGGCAACGGAGCACCCGCCAAAAACCCTCCAGGGTCGGGACCCGGAGTCTCGGCCCCCGGAGTCTCGGTCTCGGGAGTTCAGAGCGGCGAATATGTGGCTCCCGCCGGCAGCCGGGAGGAGGAAGAGCCGGAGAAGCCCGCCCGCATTCTCGTCGTGGACGACGTCGAGCTCAACCGTTCGATGCTGTCCCGCAGACTAGGAAAGCGCGGCTACGACGTGGAAGTAGCCGAGGGCGGGGCTGAAGCGCTCGAGATGATCCGCGAGAAAGCTTTCGACATCGTTCTGCTAGACATCATGATGCCAGAAGTCAGCGGCTATGACGTTCTCGAAGAGGTCCGCAAAGAGAAGAGCCCACTCGAGCTTCCCATCATCATGGCGACCGCCAAGGACGAAGGAGAAGATGTCGTCAGCGCATTCAAGCTCGGAGCCAACGACTACATCACCAAGCCCATCGACTTCCCCGTGGCCCTCGCCCGTATCGAGACCCAGCTATCGAGAAAACGCGCGATGGAGCAATCAAAGCGCCTGACCGTCGAGCTCGAGCGACACAATCAATTCATACGCAAGACGTTCGGCCGCTATCTGAGCAAGGACATCGTCGAGAACCTGCTTTCTTCTCCCGAGGGGCTCGCTCTTGGCGGCGAAAAACGGACGATTACGATTCTGATGTCCGACCTGCGAGGTTTCAGCGCGCTCTCGGAGAAACTGGACCCAGAGCAAGTGGTCGCTATGCTGAACGGCTATCTGGGAAAAATGGCTGACGTCGTGACCCACCACAACGGCACCATCGACGAGTTCATCGGGGACGCCGTCCTGGTGCTCTTCGGAGCACCGACCGCGCGCGAGGACGATGTCCAGCAGGCGGCGGCCTGCGCCCTCGAGATGCAGCTCGCGATGAAGGAAGTCAACGAAGAGAACAAGAAGAACGGCTTTCCCGAGCTCGAGATGGGTATCGCTCTCAACACTGGAGAATGTGTGGTCGGCAATATCGGCTCGCAGAAGCGCGCGAAATACGGCGTGGTCGGAAGCCATGTCAACTTGACGGGGCGCATCGAGTCCTACACCGTCGGTGGCCAGATCCTGGTCTCCGCGGCGACGGCGAAACTGTTAGAAGGAGAGCTCGTGCTCGGCGACGAGCTCAAGCTCGGCGCAAAAGGGTTCAAAGCGCCCGTGGTCGTCTACGACCTTCTCGGCATGAAAGGCCGATTCAATCTTTCGCTCCCGAAACGCACGGAGGAGATGCGTGCCCTCGTTAGGGATATCCCCACCCATCTTGCCATTCTCGACGGAAAGCATGTCAAAGAAGACGACGTCCCCGGCGCATTTCTGTCGCTCTCCCTGTGCGATGCGCTCATCTCGAGCGACCGCGAGCTTCACAAGCTCGCCAATCTTCGCTTGCGGTGCACGGGCCTCAACGGCGTCATCATCCCCAGCGATCTCTACGCCAAAGTCACCGACGCATCCAACGGTCGCTACACGATTCGCTTTACATCGGTGCCGGACGAGATCAAAAGCTACTTCCGCAGCATTCTGGCAAACGAAGTAGCTTGATGAGCGCGACCAAAGGCCGCAGCCCAAAATTGCCACAGAGGCACAGAGGTACAAAGAAAAGCGACGAGGACGGCAGAACAAGCTCCGTGGATTCTGCCTTTCTCTTGGTCGACGTCGCTAGCGGCAGGAATGACCACAATTGGTACAAGCGAGTACTTATTAGCGGATTTCGTCGCGACCGGTGACAGGGCGAATGGAGCGTGGAAACACTCGTGTTTTCGATTCTCTGTGCCTCTGTGGCCATTCTTTTCGGCGTTGAAGCCGGCGAAGAAGTTGAATCGGGGCGGTCGCCTAATTATTTGCCGTTTAGGAGGGTGTTGATTTTTTCTAAAAGGCGGGGGAGCTCGATCGGCTTCGTGTCGTAGTCGTCACAACCGGCTTCGAGGGTTTTTTCGCGATCGCCCGCCATGGCGTGCGCGGTGAGGGCGATGATGGGGATGTGCTTCGTCTCTTCAGAGGCTTTCAAGCGGCGTGTCGCCTCCCATCCGTCAACGACTGGGAGACTCATATCCATGAGCACGAGATCGGGGTGCTCGTTCCGGGTCATGTCCATCCCCTTCTGCCCGTCCTCCGCGATTAAAACGTCGAAGCCTTTACGCGTCAGCCGACGCGACAGCATGTCGCGATTCATTTCGTTGTCTTCAACGAGCAGTATTCTTGCCATGAACCTCTTCCCGAACGGGAAATTCGTTTTTATGGGGTTTAGTCGGACTTTCAAATATTGTAGCTATTTTTTGACGAATACTCAATCAATTTCCCCTCCCCGCGGAGCTTCGGAGAACGACGAAGACGCGCAACCATGTGTTAAACTTTTAGTTAAGCATCAACAATCGATTCCAAATCTGAAGCGATCCTCAGCAGCTTCGCGTTCGTCGTGTCCTAGGCGATAAACGCCGATCCCCGCTGCTGTCGAGACGCCACCGCCTACGGAGGGAAATCATCATGAGATGGAAGCCTGTGATGACGCTCGTCGTCATGAGCCTAGCCTGTTCCCACGGAGCTCTCGCTCAAGGTCTCAGCAAACTGACGATCAACGGCTATTCTAGCTTTGAGTTCGAAAAACAGATCGAAGAAGAAGGCGGCGGTGACCCGAATGCCTCCTTCGACGCTGACCTCTTCGACTTGGTTTTTAACTTTCAAGTGAACGACAAAATTCGCGTCTCCGCCGATCTCACTTGGGAGCACGGCACGGCGACCGAAGACGGCTTCGGCAACGTCGCGGTGGAATATGCTTTCGTCGAATATGCCTTTGCCGATCTCGCCAAAGTTCGTGTCGGAAAGATGTTCACACCGCACGGGATCTTCAACGAAATCCACACGGCCAAGCCGGCATTCCTCAGCGTCAAAGAGCCGGCGAGCACCAACAAACCGGAGCGCATCGTCGAGAACGCCTTTCGCTACTTCCCGCGATGGGGGACGGGAGTCGCTATTCGCGGCGACGGTGTTATCGCCCAAAGGGACTTCAGCTATGACGTGTTCATCTCGAACGGCGCCCAGGAGGAGACGAATCCTTTCGAAGAGGACAACAACCTCGCGAAGGCGATCACGGCGCGATTCCGCTTCGAGCCGACCGAGTCGTTCTCTATCGGTAATTCGTTCTATCATGACAAGGTCGGTGCCGATGGCGTGGAGAAGATCGTCAGCGACGGCTTGGAGCTCCGCTATCAAACCGGTACGTGGCGGATCATCGCCGAGCTCGCCTTTGGCTGGCTCACGCCCGAGGACGGCGACAAGATTCAACAGATTGGCTGGTACATTCAGCCGTCCTACTACTTCGAGAACGGGCTGACGCCTTATGTCCGCCTCGAGCGCGTCGACCCGAACACCGACATAGCGAACGATCACGGCTACGATCTCATCGTGGGGCTCAATTACGAGATTTCAGGCGGGTTCATGATCAAGGCCGAGAACAACTATTACAAAGGCGGCAGCAACAGCACGCTCGCTCAATACCCAAATGCGAGCTACAACGAAATCAAGGCCGCCGTGGTTTTGGGGTTCTGAGGGGACTCATGAGAGTCGGAAAAGTCCATCTCATCGCCGCCATTCTTGCGGTCACCACCCTCTCTCAGGCGACAGCGCAAGAAAGCGTCAAAATCATCGTCAATACCGAGGTCGAGGTGAGCAGCCTGAGTCAAGCCGACCTCGCGCGCATCTACCTCGGAAAAAAGACGTTCTGGGAGTCGGGCTCCCGCATTTCTCCTTCCTTGTTGCACGAGAAGTCGCAGCTCACCAAGTTGTTTCTCGAAGAGAGCGTCCGGAAAACGGTGCGTCAGTATCGGGCCTACTGGAAGCGCCGCCTCTTCTCCGGACAGGGGACGGCGCCCAAAACCTTCGCTTCGTCGAAACAGGTAGCGAACTACGTCGCCGACAATCCTGGAGCGATCGGCGTCGTCGACGCGAGTTTCGCCGATAACCGGGTAAAGGTCGTCGACCTCAGCAACTAGAAAAAGACCATGCGTGTGACGTTGAAGTGGAAATTTGGCCTTTTGATGGCGGGATTCGTCCTGACGATCAGCATCATACTCCTCATCAATTTCCGCAGCGCGGGAAGCGTTGCGAACGAGCTCAACCAAGTACAGACGCAATATTTCCCGCAGTTTTCTCGGGTCACCTCGATGGAGGCGCGCTTCGCGAACATCAGTCGGCTCCTCGAGGATACCGTCGTTCTGGGTGAGAGGAGCTTTCTCGATCGGGCCGCCGAAGGGCGCGAGATGTTCCTGCGAGACCTCGAGAACCTCGAGCACATCCTCCCGGATGACGAAGACCCTCAGGTCGAGATACTTCGGACATTGTTCAACTACTACTACACGCTCGCCGCCCAGCTCGTCGAGCTGCTCCTTTTACCGGAAGACGAAGCTCTCGAGGACGACGAAGGGCTGAGCGCGCTCAACGACGATGCTGTTGCGGACATGTTCCAGGAGATGGCCGCCTACAAAACGCAGCTCGAGACCGATCTGCGCAACCAAGTGGCGCAACGGCGCGGCGAGCTCACCGCGGCTCTTTCTCGCACGGTCGACGATGTTCGATCGCGGTCTCAGCGCGCTCTCGCCATCGGGACGGTATCCTTCCTCATCCTGCTCATGATCCTCGTGTCACTCGGACGCCGCATCACCGAGCCTATCGCAGCTTTGTCCCGGGTGACGAAGGAGGTCGCCGACGGACATTTCGATACAAAAATCGAGATCCCGTACCAGAGCAATGATGAGGTTGGCGATTTGACCGACTCGTTTCGGGCGATGACCGAGAGCCTGAAACAAACCACCGTCTCTAAAACATATCTGGACAAGATCCTCCATTCGATGCAAGACGCATTGATCGTCACCGATGCCGAGTGGAACATCCGGACCGTCAACGAGGCCGCGCTTTCAATGCTCGAATATGAGGAGGCGGAGATTCTCGGAAAAAACTTCCTCTCGTTCATGGAAGACGAAGGAAAAGCAGTCCAAGACGGCGGCGGCTCGGTCGATTTACCTTCGATCATCGAGCTCGGGACCGCCGATCATTCGGTACGCAATCTCGAGACCACTCTGATCGGCCAAAGCGGCCACGGCATTCCCGTTCTTCTGTCCGGCTCGATCATGACGGACGCTCGGGACCAAAACCAGGGGATCGTCTGTGTCGCCCGAGACATCACACAGAGGAAAAAGGCCGAAGAAGAGTTGAGAATCGCGATGGCGGCTGCGGAGCAGGCGAACCATGCGAAGAGCTCTTTCCTCGCCAACATGAGCCACGAGCTGCGGACGCCGCTCAACGCCATCCTGGGATACAGCGAAATGCTGCGCGAGGAAGCCGAGGACGAAGGCCACGACGATTTCGTCCCCGACCTCAACAAGATTCACAGCGCGGGAACCCACCTTCTCGGTCTGATCAACGACGTTCTCGACCTGTCGAAAATCGAAGCTGGGAAAATGGAGCTCTATCTCGAGAACGTCGAGCTCCGACAGCTCGTCGATGACGTCGCTGCCACGATAAAGCCTCTCATACAGAAAAACGGGAACACCATCGAGGTCGTTTGTCCGGCAGGGGAATCGTCCCACACCGACATCACGAAGGTTCGACAGGTGCTCCTGAACCTGCTCTCGAACGCGTCCAAGTTCACCAAGAAGGGCAAAGTCACTTTGACCGCGAGCTGCGAGACCAAAGATGGAACGGATTGGATTTCTCTTGCCGTAAAGGATAGCGGGATCGGGATGTCAGACGAGCAGATGGCCAGGCTTTTTCAGGCATTCCAGCAAGCGGACGCCTCTACCACCCGCAAATATGGCGGGACCGGGCTCGGGCTCGCCATTAGTCGAAAATTCTGCCAGATGATGGGAGGCGACATCACCGTCACCAGCAAGCCGGGTCATGGAAGCTGTTTCACGATGCGTCTCCCGCGCGTCGTCATCGACCCGAAACAAGTCACCCTCGAGGTCGACGAAGAGCCGCAGCTGCCCAGTGTGGATGGAAGCTCAGTTCTGGTAATCGACGATGATGCTGCGATGCGCGAGCTCGTCAAACGTTCGCTTTCCAAGGAAGGACTCGACGTGATGACGGCCTCGAGCGGAAGAGATGGCCTCGAGCTGGCTCGCAAATACCGCCCGGATGTCATCACGCTCGACGTTCAGATGCCGGGTATGGATGGTTGGGAGGTTTTGAAGACGCTCAAAGCGGATCCCGAGCTTCGAGAGATCGCCGTCATCATGATGACGAATATAGACGAGAAGGGCACCGGTTACGCTCTCGGGGCCGCGGAGTACATGACGAAACCCGTGGACCGCGCACGCCTTGTCGAGGTTCTCAAGAAATTTCGCGACAACGCTTCCACGCGGCCGGTCCTCGTCGTCGAGGACGACGACGCCGTACGGGAGGTCATCCGTCGCGCCCTGTCCCAGGACGGGCTCAAAGTTCTCGAAGCAACAAACGGCCGCGAAGCGCTCGAACGTATCGAGCAGTCTCCGCCCAGCTTGATTCTGCTGGACCTGATGATACCCGAGATGGACGGATTCGCCTTCATCGAGGAGTTGCAAAGCAACGACGATTGGAGCCGCATCCCCGTCGTGGTGCTCACCGCCAAAGACGTCACCCCCGAGGAACAAGCGCGGCTTCAAGGCTCGACAACGATCCTCCTGAAAAAAGGCCAGAGCCACGAGGCGTTGGTTCGCGAAATGCGCGACTTGATCCATAAAGCCGTTGGTGTCGAGGTGCCGGCTTGACCCCTTGAGCCTCCCCTTCCCCATGAACTCCGATACCGGCCACGTGAAGCCCGGGACCCAACATTCGTGAACAGCAATAACCGATTCTACGCATGGCTCAATCTTCGCCCAGGCGAGGAAAAGTCGGCGTCCTTGATGCTGCTTCACTCCTTTTTTATGGGTATCTCGACCGTCTTCTTCGAAACGGCGGCGAGCGCTTTCTTCCTCGCCCAATTCGACGCGACCGCCCTTCCTTATGTTTACTTGGCCGCCGCGGCGGTCAGCATCTCAGCAGGGCTTGGTTATACCCGCCTTAAGGATCGCCTGGCATTCACACCGCTCATGGTCGGCACTCTCGGCATGCTCTTCGTGTTGGTATGCGTGATGCGGCTTGGCTTGAGCGTTTTTCAAGCAAGCTGGCTCGTCTTCTCGATGATGGTCGCCTATCGGCTCATCTCGATCCTTACCGACCTCGAGTTCTGGGCGGTCGCCGCGCGACTCTACGATGTCCAGCAGTCGAAACGTCTGTTCAGTTTGATTGGCTCGGGCGAGGTGACCGCGCGCATCCTCGGCGCGTTCTCGGTGCCGCTTCTCGTGAGGTGGCTCGGTGTCGCGAACCTCCTGTGGATTTCCGCCGCAGGGCTCTTATTGTGTGCTCTAGTTCTCGGCGCCATCCTCCGAAGCTTTCCGGAAGTGAGAAGCCAGAGCACCGAAGGGATGAGTCATGGCGAAAAAACCAGACAGCGAAGAAAGCAGTCGATAGGATCCATCTGGCGTAGCCGCTATTTCAAGCTCGTCTTCCTGCTCGCTTTTTGCGCCGTGCTCGGCAAGTACTTCGTTGACTTCGCCTTTCTGACGCAAATGCAAACACGGTTACATGAAGTCGAGAACCTCGCAAGCTTCTTTGGTCTCTTCTCCGGCATTACGCAAGTCTTCAACCTTCTAATCCGGGTCTTCATCTCCAGCCGTCTCCTCAATCGCTTCGGCGTCGGTGTCGGACTTCTCGTGCTTCCCGCCGCGCACATCTTGTGCACGATCGCCATCGCGCTCGTGGCTACCGCGCCTGCCGCGATGTTCTGGCTCGTCATCACGAACCAGGGAATCTACAAAACGCTGAAACACCCGCTCGATAACCCGTCCTTCAAGATTCTCTACCAGCCCCTTCCGCGCCGAGAAAGACTCGCAGCGCAGATCGTCGTCGAGGTCATCGTGACGCCGATCGCCATCGCTCTCGCCGCCGTGCTCATGATCGTTCTGGGCGGCTCGGGACCATCGACCTCCGCCCTGACCTATCTGATGCTCGCGAACTTCGCAGCCTGGACGATCGTCGCAAGCCTCGTATTTCGCGAATATGGAACCGCGCTCGTTCGGGCTCTCGAGAAGAGGTCTCTGGATCGAACGTCTTTTTCCATCGAGGACGAAAAGAGCGTCACGCTGATCCGCAGCAAACTGAAGAGCGAATATCCCGAGGACGTGATCTTCGCCCTCGACCTACTGCAACGCGTCGACTCCGCTTCGCTCGAAGAGCGGTGGGGCGAGCTTTTGACACATCCTTCCGACGACGTGCGGCGCTACGTTTTGCTACAGATCGAGACTCATCGCCCCAAATCACTCGTCGTCGCCGTCGGTCGTCTCCTGAGCCACGAGAGCGTTCCTGTCGTCAAGGCAGTGGGACTGCGAGCCCTAGCGGCGTTAGGCGATCCGACGAATCATGTCGCAGGCTACCTGCACGATCCGGACCGAGCCGTCGAACGGGGTGCTCTGATCGGCGTTCTGCAGGCGCTGGAGCGACCGAAAGGAGCCGCGCGGGCCCAGCAACGGCTCGAAGAGCTCGCGATCGCGTCCGAGCCCGCAGATCGTGTGCTCGCGTGTAAGGTTCTCGGCGACACGGTATGGCACGAGACGTCTTCGATCTTGTTGTCTCTGCTCGAGGATGGTGACCGCCAGGTGCGCCGCGCCGCTTTACGCGCCGCCGGTAAACGAGGCGGCTCATCCACGCTCGAAAAAGTCATTCATCAGCTCGAGGAGCCACGCTTCCGAGCGGACGCCTCAAGGGCACTTTTGGACGCGCCCACCGAGGCGGCGCCGCTTCTCGCAAAGGCCATCGTCGACCTCGGATTCTCCTGTCAGGCACGGGCGCGCATGGCGCGCCTCGCAGGCAGGCTGAGCTCTTTCGATAACCACGCCGCGCTGTGGCAAGCCTACGAATCTTCCTGCGAGCTGGTCCGGCAGGAAGCTCTCCTCGCATTGTCCGCCCGCGGCTATTCCGACCGCGACGAAGGTACATCGGCCGTGCTCGACCGTGTCGAAAACGAAGTCCAGAAGGTTGCTTGGGAGCTCGGGGCTTTGAGGGATCTCCGCGGCGAGTCCGCATTCCAGCCTCTCTCGGAATCACTCCTTGCCGAGGTCGACCAGAGCCGCGACCAGGTGCTGCTGTTGCTCTCTTTCATCTACGACCGCCAGAGCATCCTGACCGCGCGCGACAATCTCCGAAGCTCGGAAAAGGAGAAGCGCGCCTACGCCGCTGAGATCCTCGAAGTCACCCTACCGCAAGAGGTCAAAGAGCTCACGCTGCCGCTCACCGAGGACCTGGAGCCTGGCGACCGGCTCCAGCGGCTCGAGCGTAGATTTCCTCAGGAAACACGTCATTGGACATGGCTGCTCAGAGATGTCTTCGCACAGAACGATCGGAATATACGTAACTGGACGAAAGCCTGCGCCATCTATGGAGCGGCGACATCGTCTCCCGGCAATGGTTTCAAAGACGACTTCGCTCGTCTATCGAAAGATTCAAACCCGCTCATCGCCGAAACCAGCCGCTGGGCGCTTCAATCTGCAGTGGCTGATGGACGTGACAGGAGTCGAGATATGTTAACCATCGAAAAGGTCATCCTACTCAAAGGTGTGGGGATGTTCGCCCATACGTCGGAAGACGTACTTGCCGACGTTGCAACGATTCTCGAGGAAGTCGAGCTCAGCCCCGGGGAGCCCGTCTTCCACAAAGGCGAACAAGGCGATAGCATGTACATCATCATTCACGGTCGTGTGCGTATTTTCGATGGAGAAAAGACCATCAACTTTCTCGGAGAGCGCGAGATATTCGGAGAGCTCGCGCTCCTCGATCCCGAGCCGCGCTCCGCATCGGTCGAGGCTGTCGAAGAGACGCGGCTGTTCCGGTTGGATCGCAGTACTCTGTTCGAGCTCATGGAAGACAATGTCGGTGTCGTCAGCGGCATCATGCACGTGCTCTGCAGCCGCTTGCGGCGGATGACAGCCATCGCCACGGGAGGTAATTGAGCCATGCCGACCAAGTCACTGGCCGGATCGCCGAGAGGCGATCTCGAGCTCGAGGTTTGGGGTGCGCGCGGTTCGCGCAACCTCACGCCGCCGACGTCCAAAATTGCGAACTATACGTCCTGTTATTCGTTGAAGGCGGGTGACGACCTGTTCGTCTTCGACGGAGGCCGCGGTCTAGGCCTGCTCAGCCACGCGGTGTCGAGCAAGCAGCGCTTTCGCAGCGTGAAACGGATTCATCTCTTCTTGAGCCACGCTCACATGGATCACTGGGAAGGCCTCAAGGATGCCGCCTGGTTCTGGCAAGCCCAAAACGGACTGAAGCTCACCATCCACGGGTCGAAAGAAACGATCGAGACTGTTCAGCGAGGCTACGGGCATCCCGCTTACGTTCCTCTCGAAATCCTCGCCTCCTCTACGCTTCGCGATTTTACCTTCACGACGTGGAAAGCCGGCGAGAGCCGAGTCGTACGCGGCTTCCGTTTTCGTACCTTCGCGCTCAATCACTATAGCGGGATGGGCAACGACAAGAACCATCTTTCGACACTCGGCTACCGCCTCCGCTCGCGCGAAGGCTTCTCGTTCGCCTATCTTTGCGACCACGAGCCAACGGCCGAGACCGAGTCCATCGAAGCCAGCATGTTGAAGGACGCGAACGTCGCGATTGTGGACGCACACTTTCCGGACCGATCCCAGCACGCTTTCGGACACGGTTCCCAGGAGCACGCGGCCGCGCTTGCACGGCGCTTCCCGAAGACGTTCGTTTTGGCGGGACATCACGGGCCGACCGCGTCCGATGCCGCCATCAGACGGGCTCATCGACAACATGGCAAGTCGGTGCGAAATTTTGCCATCGCCGCGGAAGGCATGCGACTTCGATGGAACGTGCGCCGAGGCCTCTCCGTGTCCCGCAGGCAGATCGAACGGCCCTAAAGGCAGGGGATGCGAGATAAAACTCAGATCTGATTTGTCTTTTCATCCCCACCTCCCCTCCTATCCCCACCTCTCCTTGTCTTTTTGCGGTCTTTTAAAAGCAAGGGGAGGTGGGGATAAGAACGGGGATATGGGGATAAAAGTGAAGACCTGATCTTTCTTTTCATCCCCCACCTCCCCTCCTATCACCATCTCTCCTTTTCTTTTTACGGTCTTTAAAAGCAAGGGGAGGTGGGGATAAGAACGGGGATGTGGGGATAAAAGTGAAGGTCTCCCCTCCTCCCCTCCTATCGCCACCTCTCCTTGCTTTTGCTCGAGCGGGTCTTGTTCGAGGCGCGCGTGTTATACTTCGCCGTTTTCTTGAGATTGCTATGGCCGTCATCAGTTATTTGGATGCGATCAGTCACGCACTGCGGGAGGAAATGCGGCGTGACCCTACCGTGTTCCTCATGGGCGAAGATATCGGGGTTTTTGGCGGCGCGTTCAAAGTTACGCGCGGCTTCATCGAAGAGTTTGGTGAGGAGCGGGTCATCGATACACCGATCTCGGAGTCCGGCTTCACCGGTGCGGCCTGCGGCGCCGCGATCATGGGGTTCCGGCCCGTGGTCGAATTTCAATTCGCCGACTTCATCGCCTGCGCCTTCGATCAGATCGTCAACTTCGCTGCCAAGTGCTATTACCGGTGGGGCATTCCCGTTCCCGTCGTGTTTCGCGGACCGTCGGGTGGAGGTTTTCGGGGCGGGCCCTATCACTCGCAAAACCCGGAAGCCTGGTTCACTCACGTGGCTGGGCTCAAAGTGGTGCAGCCTTCGACGCCGTACGAGGCCAAAGGACTCCTGAAGGCGGCGATCCGCGACAACAATCCGGTCATTTATTTGGAGCACAAACATCTCTATCGTCGGATTCGCGAAGAGGTTCCGGACGAGGATTTCGAGATCCCGATCGGCGTGGCCGATGTCAAGCGCGACGGAACGGATCTCACGATCGTGACTTACGGCGCCATGGTGCATACTTGCCTCGGCGTGGCGGAGCGGCTCGCCGCCGAAGGCGCCGAGATAGAAGTCGTAGACCTCAGGAGTCTCGCACCGCTCGACAAAGACACGATTCTTGCGAGCGTTTCGAAGACGGGCAAAGCGCTCGTGGTCCACGAGGCACAGCTCACATCCGGCATTGGCGGCGAAGTCGCCGCCATCATCGTCGAGAGCTGTTGGGACGCGCTCGACGCGCCCGTCAAACGGATCGGCGCGCTCGACGTACCCATCCCTTTCAGCCCTACGCTCGAAGACGCCGTTCTACCGTCGGAAGGGAAAATCGAAGCGACAGCACGCGAACTATTGGAGTATTGAAACCATGTCGACAGAAGTCGTGATGCCGCAGATGGGCGAGAGCATCACGGAAGGCACGATCGTCAAATGGCTCAAGAAGCCCGGCGAGCGCATCGAACGGGACGAGCCGCTATTCGAGATTACGACCGACAAGGTCGACACGGAAGTGCCGGCAGCGGCGGCCGGCGTGTTGGAGCAGATTCTCGTCCAGGAAGGCGAGACCGTGGCTGTCGGTACCGTCGTCGCGACGCTCGGGAACGCCACCGCCGGGGCGGCAACCGAGGCTTCGGCACAACCAAAAGAAAGCGCAGGGCATTTCCGTTCGTCGCATAAACCCAAGACGTTTCAGCGCAAGGCGAAGGCCGCGAACCCGCCTCCCCAGCCACCGCCGCCACCGGCGGCGGAGGCGGCGTCTGCGCACGCGGAAAGGGGCCAGAGACTCTCCCCTGCCGTGATCTCGCTCGCGAATCGGCATCGGCTGCCTATGGGAGAGCTCTTGTCGATCTCAGGCTCCGGAGCCGGCGGACGGATTACCAAGAAGGACGTGCAGGCCTACATTGAGCGCCGGCCGACGAGTCCGCCCTTCGCGACTCCCCTACAGGCCTTACAGGCACCGGCGCCGCCTCCAGTGGCAGCGTCTGCAACCGCGCCGCTTCCCCCGCCACAATATCTCTATCGCCCCGAGCCGGACGACAAGCTCATCCCGATGAGCGGCATGCGACAGCAAATCGCCGATCACATGATCTGGAGCCAGCAGATCTCAGCACAGGTGACGTCCTTCACCGAATGCGACATGCATCGCATCGCGCGCCATAGCGACGAGCACGGGGCACATTTCGAAGAGGCTGAAGGGGTACCGCTTTCGTTTACACCTTTCGTCGCCGAAGCGACGGTGCGCGCTCTCAAAGAATTCCCTATCTTCAACGCCTCCGTCGTAGGCGACCAAATCGCACTCAAAAAACACGTGCACCTCGGCATTGCCGTAGCCCTGGAACAAGGCTTGATCGTTCCCGTAATCCGCGACGCCGACGAAGCCAACTTCGTCGGGCTAGCGAGAAGCATTCACAAGGTCGCCGAGAAGGCGCGGCGTCATGGCCTCGTCCCCGAGGACGTGCAAGGCGCAACGTTCACCATCACCAACCCCGGCATGTTCGGCGGACTTACCGGAACCCCGATGATCGCGCAACCTCAAGTCGCCATTCTCGGCCTCGGCGCCATTCAGAAAAAACCCGTCGTCGTCGACGACGCCATCGCGATCCGGCCGATCATGGTCCTCGCCCTCACGTTCGATCACCGCATCATTGACGGCGCGACCGGCTTCCAGTTCCTGGAGCGCATCCGAATCCGTCTCGAGCAATTCGACCTGCCCTGAGGGTCCGCGACTTCGCATCCACCTCGAGAATATTGGATGCCGAACGCTGATTCCTGTTAAAGTGCACCTATGGCCGAAGAGCCGAAGCTCGCTCTGTTCATCGATCTCGAAAATGTTGCGCTAGGTGCTACCGAAGCCAAGTTCGATCAGTTCAACATTAGCCGCGTTTTGACGCGGATCGTCGAGAAAGGCAAGATCGTCGTCAAGAAAGCCTACGCGGATTTCGGCGTACACAAGAAATACAAGAAATCGCTCCACGAAGCGGGAATCGAGCTCATCGACATCCCGCAGCGGCGCTATACCGGGAAGAACAGCGCCGACATCAAGATGGTCGTCGACGCCATGGATCTTTGCTATTCCAAAGACCACATCAACTACTTCGTGCTCGTCTCAGGCGATAGCGACTTCGCGCCGCTCGTCGCCAAGCTCAAGGAGAACGACAAGACGGTGATCGGCCTCGGACTCCGGAAATCGACATCCGACTTGCTCGCGGCCTCATGTGACGAGTTTATTTTCTACGACGATCTCATCGAGAAGTCCAAGTCCCAGCGCGTGTCTCGAGGCCTCGCGAGCCTCCCGAAAAAGAAACAGAAGCCTTTCGCGATGCTCCTCGACGCCATGGAAGCTTTGCGCCGCGAAGACAAGCAAATTCTGTGGAGCTCGATGGTCAAACAGACCGCGAAAAGGAAGGAGCCGTCGTTCAGCGAGACGACTTACGGCTATTCAAACTTTAGCGAGCTCGTCGAAGATGGCGCGCGGCTCGGGCTTTTCAAGATCACGAAGGACGAGAAGAGTGGTTCCTACGTAATGTCCGAGATCGCGGCTAGCACGCGGCGCTAAGCCGTCCCGTCCCGTCCCGCTTCGCGGGGCTCAAGCCTTCTTTGTGGTTTTCTTCGTGGCTTTGGAAGCCTTGGTGGTCTTCTTCTTGGTAGTTGTCTTCTTGGCCGCCGCTTTCTTGGTGGTCTCCTTCTTGGTGGTGGTGGTCGCGGCCTTCTTTCGCGCGCGTCGCCGCTTCGGAGGCGGCTCCTCGCTCGACTGCAACGAAACGAGACGTGTCAGAAACTTCTTGCTGCCATGCTCATCAAACTCGATGATCGTATATTGAGAATCGGCTTCGGAGATGACCCCGAGGCCGTACTTTTCGTGAACAACGCGCTGGGACACCGACAATTTCATGGACGATATTCTATCGCAATCGAGGCACGCGCCGCAGAAAAGGACACCAGAACATAAAGCGCGGACAGTCAAGCATTTTTGAAAAAAAGGGCCAATCCACGGGCGATCAGACTCGCGAGAGTTCTTTTCTCCGTAACCTGAGGGGGGGATTTCATTGAGCACTTTGCCGAGAACGGAACACGATACCAAAATCGCGACCTTGAGCGAGCTCGAGGATCGCCAACCGGTCTATGCACTTGTCGGGGGCGTCGATCTCGTGGTCATTCGATTTGATGACGAGGTTTCGGTTTTATATGGGCGTTGCCAGCACCGCGACGCGCTCATGGCCGACGGCCACATCGATGGACACAACCTGATCTGCGGCGTCCACGGTTGGGACTACCGGTACGACACGGGCGTGAGCGAGTACAACAACGCCGAGCGCCTCGAGAAATTCAGTACGTTCATCGACCGCGATGCAGACGCGGTGCTCGTGGACGCTTCGGAAATCGCCGCGTTCGAGTCCGTCCATCCACAATATTTCAAACGCGACGAATATCTCGGGCTCTATCAGGACATGCATGGAGGCTCCGAAGAGCCAAAAAATGTCTACATCCAGTCGCTCGCCCGCGACGGCCTATCGAAAACGGGGCATCACGGAGCGGTCACCGCCATGGGCGTTCGCCTCGACACGCTCCCGGGCTGGGACGACATCCAAATCCTGACGGCGCAGCTCGCACGCTTGCCGCTTCTCGACGACGCTCCCGTCGGCACCGAGCTCGTCATCGGTCCGAGCGCCCAAAAGCCCCTCGTCTTGGACATCCCGCTCTTCGTGAGCGACATGAGCTTCGGCGCGCTGAGTCAAGAAGCCAAAATCGCGCTCGCGACGGGTGCTACGATGGCGGGGACGGGTATCTGCTCGGGTGAAGGCGGGATGCTTCCCGAGGAGCAAGAGGCCGCAAGCCGCTATTTCTATGAGCTCGCCTCGGCGAGATTCGGCTACAGCCTCGAGAAAGTCAAAAAGTGCCAGGCATTTCATTTCAAAGGCGGCCAAGGTGCAAAGACCGGAACCGGCGGACACCTGCCGGGCAAGAAAGTCTCCGAGAAAATCGCTGCCGTGCGCGGGCTGAAACCAGGAGAGCCCGCCATCAGCCCGTCCCGTTTTCCCGATCTCGGCACAGTCGAGGATTTTCGCAAAGTGGCCGAGGAGGTCCGCGACGCCACAGGGGGTATCCCCATAGGATTCAAATCAACTACCACCCGCATAGCGGGTGGTTTGATGAAGGCCCCTCGAAGGGGCCTCCACCGTACGGAAGGGGGCTAAAGCCCCCTGAGGTTCAGCTGTTCCTGACGCTTTTCCTCTTCCTCTTGGTTTCGGATGTACTC
>SMYC01000040.1 GCA_004356105.1 Acidobacteriota bacterium
AGCAAATTCTTTCTTATCCCCACATCCCCTCCTATCCCCACCTCTCCTTGCTTTTAGCGGCGTTTTTAAAGGCAAGGGGATGTGGGGATGAGAGTCAGCTGTGTGGTTTGGATTTAGAACGCTTTCAGGTTTACCTGGCTAAATCTAGAGCAAGACAATCTCACCGCAGAGGCGCAGAGCACGCGGAGAAGAAGAAATCCCGGATTTTCCTCTGCGTCCTCTGCGGTTCAAACGCTTTCAGGTTTCCCTGGCTAGGGCCTAGGTTCCGGTGAACGTATCGATGTACAAGTGATAAACCCGAAGCCCTAGCTCACGCGTGTCGTCTCCCAATCCCGCATCCGATGGGATGAACGACGCGCTGTTCACGATTCGCAGGTCGACCCAATCCTCGTCCCCGAGGGCATCGGCCGGGATGGTGAGCTTCTGCAGGAACGGATCCCTTCCGGACACCTCGAACGTGGCGATCTCGGTCTCGCCAATCATGACGGAAACGTTCAGGGGCTCGTCGAAGGCCTCGACGTTCGCGTCAGCTTCGAGATAGAGAACGCTTTCCTTTTTCGGGTTCCGGAACGAGCACACCGCTTCTTTTTTGGTCCACTGCCACTCCAAGTTGGGGTTCTCGGGAGCGGATTCGAGCTGGTGCCAGCCTTCTTTGTAAACGAGAAAAATATTCTCTTTTTGGTCCAGAAGCTCGAGTCGTCCGGCTCGGTAGGAGAGGCGCCCGCTATCGGGGCCGTCGAGGCCGAGGCGGACGCCGCCTTCGCCGGGGAGGTAGAGACCGATCTCCACCGTCGTGGTGCCGAGATAAGGATATAGCGGGATGAAGAGCGTCCGCTTATACTCGACCTTCGACCCGGCCTTCCATTTGCTCGTGGCTATCTCAGGCATATGGTCGTCGGTGAAGAGTTGGGCGTTGTGGGAGTCGAGAAAATGGACGAACACGGTGTAGTCTTTCGAAATCGGCTCGGAGTCCGCGGCGATGTCGAAGCTATAGGTGATCTCGATGGGGCTTCCAATCGGCGCCCGGGGCTTGTTGACTTCGAAGCTCACCGTGATGGGCCGGCTCTCGGTGGGTTCTTTTCCACCGCATGCGGCCATGACCAGGCCGGCGAGGCTGAGTGCCAAGATCGTCGCGCGGAAGATCTCGAATCTCGGTTGTTGTGTTGTCATGCGCTACAAATCTCCTCTTTTTGGGTTGCCCGCGAATTAGGATAGGGCTTTCGTGCGTTTCTCCGCAAGCAAACCCGGAAGTATGTCACAGCGGCTTGCCTCCGTCAATGTGTCGCGCGACCAGGGGTTTGAGCGCTCCTTTTCTTGACCTGGTTTCGACCGCTTTGCTATAGTCGTCGCGAATCGAAGGGACCAACATTTTGAACAACTCAGAGTCCGGCACAACCACTTGAATGGCCAAACAATTTGAAGAGGGTGACGCACTCGGCATGATCGAAACGCGCGGACTCATAGCAGCGATTGAGGCTGCGGATGCGATGGTCAAGGCGGCGCGCGTCGAGTGCGTCGGTTATGAGACGATCGATGCCGGCTATGTGACGGTCATGGTGCGCGGAGACATCGCCGCGGTCAAGGCCGCTACGGATGCGGGCGCCGCCGCCGCGCGCCGCGTCGGTGAGCTCATCGCGGTGCACGTCATTCCGAGACCTTACGGTGACGTCGAAAAGGTGTTACCCAAGCCCTGAGAGACGCGAGCCTAGACATGGCCAGCGACAAGGATCTCCGCTCGATACAACAGGCGCGCGATTTGGTGCTCGCTGCCCACGAGGCTTGGGAGAGCTACGCGCATTCGAGCCAGGAGGAAGTCGACCGCATCGTCGCTGCAAGTGCTGTAGCGGCTTCCGATGCGTCGTACGAGCTTGCGAAGCTCGCCGTCGAAGAGACGGGCTACGGCATCGTCGAGCACAAATTCATCAAGAACAAATTCGCCTCCGAAGACGTCTACGCGTTCATCCGCGACATGAAAACGGTCGGCATCATCCGCGAGATTCCTGAGCGCAAAGTGTACGAGATTGCGGAGCCGGTGGGCGTCGTCGCGGCCGTCATCCCCTCGACCAACCCGACCTCGACCGCCATCTACAAAATCCTCATCTCTCTCAAGTCACGCAACGGCATCGTGCTCTCACCGCATCCGGCGGCCAAGAACTGCATTCTCGAGACGACCGAAGTCATGAAGCGCGCCGCCATCGCTGCGGGAGCTCCCGAAGGGCTCGTGGCCTGCTTGAGCGAGGTCTCCCTGCAAGGAACGCAAGAGCTGATGAGCCATCGCCGCACGTCCGTGATTCTAGCAACGGGCGGGATGGGGCTCGTCCGCGCCGCTTATAGCTCGGGAAAACCGGCATTCGGCGTCGGTCCTGGAAACGTACCCGCATATGTCGAGTCCTCGGCCGACATTCCCAAAGCGGTTCGCGACATCATCACGGGCAAGAGCTACGACAACGGAACCCTGTGCTGTTCCGAGCAAGCGTTGATTTGCGATCGCGCCGTCGAGCGGGAAGTGCGGGAGCAAGTGCAACACCAAGGCGGCTACTTTCTCTCGAAAGAGCAGGCGGCGACGCTTGCGCAACTCGCCGTCTTGCCGTCGAGGCTGGCCAACCCGGAAATCGTCGGGAAGAGCGCGCGCTTCATCGCCGACTTGGCGGGTTTCTCTTTTTCAGCGTCCGAAGGCTCACTGCCCGAAGGCACCCGCGTGCTCGTGGTCGAGCTCGACGGAGTGGGCCGAGACTATCCGCTCTCGATCGAGAAGCTCTCGCCCATCTTGGCTTTCTACGTCGTCGACGACTGGAAAGAAGGCTGCGAGCGCGCCAAGCAAGTGCTCCGCTACGGCGGCATGGGACACACCCTCTCCATCCACTCGAAAAACGACGACATCATCCGCGAGTTTGCGCTTCAAACCCCGGCCTCCCGGATAGTGGCGAACTCGCCGGCCACTCATGGAGCGGTGGGCTTCAGCACAGGACTCGCGCCCGCGATGACTCTCGGCTGCGGCTCCTACGGAGGGAACATCACCTCCGACAACATCACGCCGCTTCACCTCATCAACGTGAAGCGGCTCGCTTATGAGATTCGCGCCGTCGACGTCGATGAAGCGCTCGCCGCTTACGGCTATCCCGGGGAGATTACCGCGCCGCGGCCGCGGGCCATGAGCACGCGACCGTCCTCTCTCGAGTCTCGCGTGTCCTCCTTTCTCGAAAGCAGGGGCGTGACGTCGCCTCGGAGCAGTGGCGCCGACGCTTCTTTCGAGGGTGAGGCTTTACAGGCAATGACCGCGTCGTCGAGCGAAGCGCCGGCCCCAGCGGTGGTTGCGCTCGAGTTCGTTTCGGAGGACGATGTGCGGGGCGCCGTGAGCAACGGGCGAAAGCTGCCCGTTAGTCCCGCGACGGTCATCACGCCATCAGCGCGTGAGCTCGGGAACGAACACAATATTTTCGTGCGGGTGTGAAAGCAAGATTACTTGGAGGTTTGCGCGTGCCGGAGCTTTCCCACCGATTGATATGGATTTGTGCTCTAGGCCTATTGGCGGCGTCCTGCTCGTCTAAGAAGCCGGCAGGTGGACCCGAGCCGCCGCCGACCGCGGAAGTCACAGCATCGCTCCAGCGTCAGGCCGTGCAAGAAGCGCGCATCGAGCTCGACTATGGCGAGGAGCTCGCGCATCGCGGTAATTGGAACGAAGCGCGGCTCGCGCTCGATCGCGCGGTCGACTTGCTTCTGGGTGTTCCCGGTGGCATCGCCGCCTACCCCGAGTCGGAGCGACTCTATGACGAGATCATCGCGACCATTCAGGAAATGGAGCGCGGCGCCCTCGATGTGGATGCGCAGGAGCAGTTCGAGCTTGCCGCCGTCGACGAGCTGACGAGCGAAGAGCTCGAGGAGCTCCCCGAAGACATCGTTCTTGCGGCGGATGCCGATCTGCCCACCACCACCTACGACATCCCCATCGAGCTGAATGCGCGGGTGCGCTCCATCATCGAGATGTACCAGCTTCGCCGCCACGATTGGTTCCAAGAGGCTCTCGACCGCTCCGGTTATTACCGCGAGATGATCGAAAAGATCTTTGCCGAAGAAGAGATGCCCCAGGATTTGCTCTACCTTGCGATGGTCGAGAGTGCTTTCAAATCTCGCGCGATGTCGCGAGCAGGTGCGCGTGGTATCTGGCAGTTCATCCGGGGCACCGGACGGCGTTACGGCCTTCGGCAGGATTTTTGGGTCGACGATCGCTTCAATCCGGAAAAAGCGACGCGCGCGGCGGCGCGCCACTTGAAGGACCTCTACGAACAGTTTGGCGATTGGTATCTCGTGATGGCTGCCTATAACTCCGGATCGAGGCGCGTGGAGCGCGCGATCCGGCGCACCGGGAGCCGTGATTTCTGGGTGCACGCGAAGCGCCGCGTGCTGCCGCGCGAAACGCGCAGCTATGTGCCGCTCATTCTCGCCGCGATCGTGATCGCCAAGAACCCCGAGGTGTATGGCTTCGAGCCGCCCACGACTACGCCGCTCGAATATGAGGTCGTGCGCGTCGAATATCCCGTGGACCTCGCGACGGCGGCCAAGTCCGCGGGCGTGACCGTCGACGACATGAAGTTTCTGAACCCCGAGCTCCGCCGCTGGGTGACGCCGCTCGACAGCAAGAATTACGCCCTGCGTGTCCCCAAAGGAACCACCGAAGTGTTTCGCGCCGCGCTCGCGGAAATCCCGGAGGCGGAGCGGGTGCGTTTCGGGACGCACGTCGTCCGCCGCGGCGACACGCTGTCCCAGATCGCGAGCCGCTATGGCACGACCATAGAAGCGCTCACCGCCGCCAACGACATCAGCCGGCGCTCGCTCATCCATCCTGGACAAGTGCTCACCGTTCCTGTGCCTCCGGGCACGGGTGCCCAGCGTATCCGCGCCGTGCAGAGGCGAGAAGCGGTGGCCGAGAACGGTCAAGAAGTCTACGTCGTGCAGCGGGGCGACACGCTCGGTGCGATCTCCACCTCGTTCAACATGTCGCTTCGATGGCTACGCGAGCTGAACGGAATGCGGCCACGCTCGACCCGCATCTATCCGGGTCAAAGGCTCGTCGTCACCGAGCGAGCCGCGGGCAACATAGGTTCGACACCGTCCTCGGCGCCGGTGCGGAGCGCCACCGACATCTACATCGTGCAGCCCGGAGACACACTCGGGCACATCGCTGAAGCGCACGGCCTCGGTCTTTCGGTGCTGCGGCGCTTGAACGGTTTCTCGAGCCGCCGGACGCGGATTTATTCCGGCCAGAGGCTGCGTGTCCGTGAAGCTGTGACAGCAGACGAAGCTTCGACGCGTTATCGCATTCGGCGCGGCGATACCCTCTCGACGATTGCCCGACGCTTCGGCGTCACCGTCGGAGAAATCCGCCGGTGGAATCAGATGAGCTCCGATCAGATCGTGACCGGAGAGCGCCTTACGATTTACGTCCAAGCCGGCACGAACTAGGCTGGCTAGCCAGGCGAACTTGAAAAGCGTTCGAACCGCAGAGGCGCAGAGGACGCAGAGGAAAATCCGAGATTTCGTTGAATCTGAGGCTAGCTTTCCTTGATCTTTCAATGAACAATTTTCCTCGGCTCCCTCGTTGCTTCCATTCGTGGCCGCCTGGGGCTCGACTGCGAGCGAGCGAATGTAGGTGATGGCGTCGACGATCTCTTGATCCGTAAGCTTCGGGTTGGATCCATAGGGCGCCATCGCGATGCCGGTCTTGTTCATCGGATCGTTCATCACGCGGCCCGTCTTGACGAAAGCGACGAGCTCCGCATCGCTTTTCGCGGGGATGAAAGTGCTCACCGTGAGGTTGTCTCCAGCGCCAGGGACCCCTTTGCATCAGCGCCGTGGCATTCGCGGCAGGTGCTGAGAAAGACGTCGCGGCCACGTTGGGCGTCTCCCGGAGGAACGGGAACGATTTCGACGACGGCACTCCCGCCGCCGCAACCGGCGAGCACAAAGACTGCTGGGAGAAACGCCTTCCGATTCATCGGCCTTGACCTTCATCATCGCGTTCGACCTGCGAAAGATTCAGCACGCGGTCCACGAGCTCTCGGCACATTCCAGTATTCGCGCGATAGTCCAGCAACGACTCGATCGCGTCTTCGCTGAGGTGCTCGCGGACGGCTGCAGACTCCAGAAGCGCTTGTTTGAGTGAGCGGCCATCCTCCGTCTGATGCGCTCTCATGGCTACTTCGTAGACGAGCCGATGTGCGGTTTGCTTTCCCACCTTTTTCGCGAGAGCGAGCATCACCGACTCGGACAAAACGAATCCACGCGTTGCCTCGAGAACGACTGTAAGTTACTCAAAACGAGCCGCTTGTCAAGCCTTCTTTGGCAAACTGGGACCCAATTACAGAGTCTTGGGGAACGGATGGACGGGAGTGTTGCTTTTTTTTTGACGGCGAGGTTGGAAGAGCAGCAAGTTATGCTAAATTGGAGCGTCTATGTCAGAGAATCAACTTGCCTGGACCAAGCTGAGCGAGGCGCATGAGTGGGTCAAGGCGCAAGCGTTTCAGCTCTCCTCCAGTCGTTTTCCCGTGGAGGCGTTGTGAAGATGACCTACGATCCCGAAAGATGGGAGCTGTTTGAGCGCGACATCGAAGTAAGCCTCATGAAAATCCACAGCCTGAAATGGGTTGAGGAAAAAGGTTGGATGGGTGGAGACCGGCTTTGGCGAGTCAAGGGTAAATGGTCTCGACAGAGAAGTGTCTACGCAGATGCGGCCGCGGGCCGGATCGAGTTGGACATCCACCTCCACGAGGCGCCAGACGCACTTGAAAAAGAAAAAACCAAAGACAGGATAGTCGCCCGCGTCTGCCAGTGGATGAAGTCCATTCCAAAGGAGGCCCGGCTTCCCGATAAGCGACGGCTCGGCATCACATAGTTTGTAACCTGTCGAGACTCGAGACTAGCTCGAGTCGCGCGAGGCTCCTTCGCGGGTGTTTTGCTACAATTAAGCTCCATCCCGGGACGCCCGCACATGTCGAAATCGGTAATGGCTCTTCTTGCCGTGGTGGTCGGGCTCGCCTTGCCAGCGAGTGGATTCGACACCGCGTCTAATACGTGTGGCCGCATCACTGACGTTCCCGTGCCGACAGCGTCATTTGCCGGTGGCTCTAGACCGTGGCTGCGCGGGTTGCACCGGCTGCTCGAGCGCTTCTCTGAAGGGGATGGCGATCTCAAGGCGAAGGAGACGGCGAGTTTCGTTCTCGCCATCGACGTCAATACGCGGCCGCTTCCGTGGGAAATCGATGCGGAGCGCCGCGGGCACATGCGCCTCTTGACGTGGCGCGGCCGAGCGCGACAAAACGACGAGAATATGCCCGCTCTCGTCTTGAAAGCGGGGGAGTCCTGGTGCACGTCGTCGCTCGCGCGTCCGCGTGGCGCACGTCTGCGTTTCGAAGCTTTCTCGCTCGAGCGCGATCGTCCGGCCACCTTGCGCGTCGCTTCCGCCGAGGCGGATCTCTTTCGACGGGAGCTTCCCTTTCCCCGAGGCTTCGGCGAATCCGAGCCCGGCGATGTCGCGCTCGAGCAAGAAAGCGGCAAGGTCTGTTTTCACGCCGAGGGTGGCGCCGTCGCCATCGGTGAAGCGCGCATCCTCGCTCCCGAAGAGCCGGGACTCGATCCGCGTCCCCGTTTTATCGTGCTCACGATCATCGACGCTTTGCGTGGAGACGTTCTGCGACGCACTGGTGGTGATGCGAGCGCGCTCGTCCCGAACCTCGAGAAGTTGAGCCGCTCTGGCCATGATTACGAGAACGCTGTTTCGCCCGGATGCCACACGCGCGCGGCGGTCTGGCCCCTTCTTACGGGTCGCGATTTGATGCGTATCGACCCGCTCAGGCGCCGGCAGACGAGGCCCTTCGAAACGCCGCTCGAATCGATCTACGCACGCGCTAATGTCCCCATCACACAAATTGCGGAGAGCGTGGGCTATCACTCGATCTTCCTCGGCAACAACCCCGATTTCCGAAGGATGCCGACCTCGTCACGCTATTCGAGATGGTCCCGCTCGGACATGGGCACTTCCGATATCGTTGGCGCCCTTCCAGCGCTCTTCGACCGCTACGGCGACGAGCGTGTCATGCTCGTGTACTACCTCCTTGCGACCCACGCTCATTCGGACACGCCGCGGCGGCTCGTTGAAGCGCTCTCCTGCGCTGAGCTCGGGGATGACGCGCAGTGTGGCTGCTCCTACGACGCGCGCGCACGCCACTCCGACGAAGCCTTCGGGGTTCTTCTAGAAGGGCTTTCGGCCTACGGTCTCGAAGACGAGGTCCTTCACATAGTGACGGCCGATCATGGCGAGCTTCTCGGCGAGGGGATGAAGATTGCGAACGAGCTCTCCACGTTCACGGTGGGAGTGCCTCGCGTCGCCTATGAAAGTTTCGATCGGGGCCATGGAAAGAGCTGCCACGTTGTCGAGACGCATGTGCCACTCATCGTCGCCGGCAAAGGCATCACGCCGGCTCGGTGGAGCGGCGCGGTCTCGGGCCTCGACATCGTGCCGACGCTCCTGCCGATACTCGGACGCGCTCCGCTTGCGCGATTGGACGGCGTGCCGCTACCGCTCTCGTTTCCGGGCGCGTCTCGCGAGGGTCCGTTCGTGTCCTACGGCTTTTGCTCCGATTCTTTAATTGTTGGCAACCAGCAATTGATCCGATGGGTGCAAGGGTGCCGGCTGAGCGAAGGTGGAAAGCCCCTCGATCACGAGAGTGAGCTCTGGACGGCCCTCGAGCGGGTCGCAACCGAGCGGAGTGCGCCAGCGCGACTCCGCCCGTGGATTCTTCAGCACGAAGCTTGGCTCGAGGAGAGGCTCGCGGCAGAGGACGCCCTCGTCTTCGCGACGATGAACCTCGACGCCGCGCGGGTGATCATTACCGTGGACGAGGGGCGCATTGTTGACTACGGACCTTCCGGCACCATTTACGGGCTCGACGCTATTGGGGCGTCTCGTCTTTCTCAGAAGGGCGATCGCCTCGAGGTCGCCTTCTCGGGCTATCGTGGACTCTACTACGTCTCGACGAGCCCGCCGCGGGCCCCCCTTCGGATTCGCATCGACGGGGAGCCTGATGTGGTTACGTTTGTCGGGCCGCTTCAGCTTCCAATGGAAACGGGAGCAGGATTCGTCGACCCCAATAGGGACCCGAGCTTCCTCGTTGCCGACGAGACACCTGCTCCGCGTGAGACATCACGTGCCGCCTTGCGTTTTTGGTGGCGGCGTTTCCCGAGCCACCTGAGTGATGCTCGGTAGCCGAGTACGCGTGTGCCGTGTTCGCGAAAAGCCATTGGCACAACATCAGGAGAACCACGGCTCTGCCGCGGCGTGAAGACCACCGCCTCATGAGTGACTCGTACCCTTCTCGATTGCCGTAAGTAACGGAATTTTGAGTGATTGACTCTATGGTAACACGGTCGCTACATGTTGACAGTGCATGCCCCATGGTCGAGAATTGAACCACTCGACAAAAAAGCTCACACTGCGAATCGTTCCTTGAAGATTACCGGAAAAGATCTTGCGGCCGGATTCATGGCCTTCGGCCTGCTGACGTGTGGCGATGTCTCACTCGAGGTCGAGACGGACGACTCGACGCTCGTGGGCGAACACGACTCCGAGGAAGACCAGAGGGTACTGCTCCGACTCGGAGTCTCCGCCCATAAAGACCCGCAACGCACCTATCGGAGCTCTCAGCCTCTGGTGGACTACCTGAATGCGCATACACCCTATCGTGTAGAGTTCCGGATCGGTAGGAGCTCGGAGAGCAGCGAGCTCGCGCCCACGGCTCAGGATCTCGTCACCTTCATCGAGGAACGCCTCGTCGAGATCGCGCCGCTCGGCGTTTTGAGCTACTGCCTCGCCGACGATCGCTTCGGCGCGCTCGCTCTCGTGCGGCACCGCAATCGCGACGGAGAGGCGCTCGACCGCAGCGTCTTTCTCGTGCCTGCTGCGTCCGATATGCGAGCTCTGTCCGATTTGAGCGGACGGAGCCTGGCGCTCGGGCCCTCTCATTCCACGCTTGGCCACCTCGTGCCCAGATACGAGCTCGCCCTGGCATCCGTCGAGCCCGGTACGGTCGAGAATCTCGAGAGCGAGTCGGCGATTGTCGAAGCGATCAAGAGCGGTGCTTTCGACGCGGGTGTCGCGCCGGAATACTTGATCGACGAGACCGCGCTCGAAGGCTTGCGCGCGCTTCACGTCTCGTCGCCGATCGCGTCGCGGCCGATGGTCGTGCGGCGCGACCTGCCCGAGCCTGTGCGCGCGTCCTTGCTCGAAGCGCTCCTTTCCTTTCGCGGCGAAGCGAGCGGGGTGACCGGGAGCGCTTCGGAATTCTCCCATGGTTTTGTCCAAGGAGCCCCGACGGATTACGACGTGGTGTGCAAGATGCTCGACACCATAGAGGCGAGCTGCAGCCAGGGGTGTCACGAGGCAGGCGACTGACTATCACGCGCGTGAAGCTTTTGGCGGTCCCGGCGCTTGCGCTCGTGACGACGCCGCTTCTCGCTTTCATCTCATCCTCGAGCGTTCTCTACCTTGGGAACCAAGCCGAGCTACATCACCAACGCGAAGTCTTGCTGCCTTTTTTGGCTCTGTTCGCGATCACGTGGAGCGTCGGCGCTGTGCTTTTCGCGCTCGCGTCGCGCCCGCTCTTCCGATTCATGTCTTGGGGCTATTTCCTGGCTGCCCCCGCGATCGTCCTCTATCGATTCGTCACGGGCCTTAGCGAGGACCACCCGGCCTTCGGGGCTCTTGGCGCGGGATGGCTCGTCGATAGCGGGCCCGGGCTCCTCTTTTGTTGTGCCGCGCTTCTGACCGTCACGGCTCTTTTGGCGCGTCAGTGGGAGCCGCGCGTGATTACGGCTCCCCTCGCCGCCTTCGGGGTCCTGTTGCTATTGCACGATGCCTCTAACTTTATCAGTGATGTCGAGCGCCGGGACGTTTCGCGCGTCGAAGCCGCCATGGCTCCTTCGTCTCTTCCCGAGGCGCCGAACGTCTATCACATCGTGCTCGATGCCTTTCACACGGAGGTTTTCGAGAAGCTCCGCGCCGAGGATGGCGAGCTCGACGCCGCACTAGGAGGCTTCGCTTACTTTCGGAAAAACCGCGCGCTCTACCACTCGACCCTAGTGTCGCTTGGGTCGATGTTCACCGGCCAACGTTATGCGTATGACCGGACTCTGGCCGATTTCATAGAGGCGGCCTTTGGCGAGGCGTCGTTCGTGGCGCGCCTCGCGGCCAATGGGTTCCGTACGGTTGCGGTCGTCCCAGCGTCTGATCCCTTCGAGAAAGGGCTCTTCGATCGGCTTTCTCACCACGTAGACCGCGTCGAGCGCAGCGCCGCCGTCAACACCGTAGGGTTCCGGAATCTCTGGATCGTCGCCAACGTGCCGCGCCCCGTGCGCGATTGGCTTTTCTCGAGCCCGTGGCTCTCCGAACAAACGAAACAAGAGCTCAGGCTAACGATGGCGGGCCGTGCTTTGACCGACTCGGCGCCGGTAGCGTCCTACTCGAGCTTCCTCGAGCTCGTTCGCGAAGAGAAGGACTTGCCGAAAAGCGGTCGCTACACGTTCATCCATCTTCTGATACCGCACACGCCCTATGTCTTGCGGGCGGACTGCTCCTATCTTGCGGGAGCCGTGCGCGATACGGATCCTTTGGAGCAAACGCGTTGCACGCTCGATCTGCTCACGGGATTTCTCGACCGCCTGCATGACCTCGACCGCTTCGACAGCGCGCTCATTCTCGTGCATGGCGACCACGGCGATCCGTTTCGTTTGCGTGGGGACGCACTCGTCCCCGCGCGCGCCCGCTCGTTGGCCACACCCCTCCTGGTCAAGCTTCCGGGGCGACGACGCGAGGATGGTTTTCTGGCATGCGAGACCCCGTCGACGCTTCTGGACATTGCGCCCAGCCTGCTCGACTGGCTCGAGCTCGACCCCGACCCAAGCTACGAAGGCGCGTCCCTAGGCACGGGCTGCCTCGACCCGCTAGGTCAATAGATCAATAATAAGAAAAAGCGTAACGCAAAGGCGCAAAGCCGCAAAGGCGCAAAGAAAAAAAAGCAAGAAATGAAAGGTGCCGCTTGCCGCGCCTCGCGACAAGAGCGCTCCGTCTCCTCTGCTTTTATTTTTGGGTCTTCCGCAAAATCTGTGGGTAGAAACCGTCTGCCATCGCCCCCTCAGCAGACCACGGTGCTCGCCGGCGTAAAGGCTTCCCTCGCTTCGCTCGGCG
>SMYC01000041.1 GCA_004356105.1 Acidobacteriota bacterium
ACGGGTATCGGGATAGGCGAGCATGACGGCGGAAAGCGCGAAGAGCCCTCTTTCGACGAGCTTGGTTGGAACAGACGCATAGCCTTCCGCGGCGAATGCGACAACCGCGATGAGTCCCGCGGTTACGAGGACCGACCAGAGGCCGTCTAAAAGCGAGACGCCGTCGACCATCAGGAGGCTCGAATAGGCCATCATCAACGGAATGATGAAAAAACCTGCCGAAAGCTTGAGCGCTTCGACGGCGGTACGCATGGGCGACGCAGCGGCGATACCTGCGGCCGCGAAGGCAGCGAGAGCGATCGGTGGCGTCACGTTCGAGGTTTGAGACAGCCAGAAGATGATCATGTGGGCAACGATGACGGGCAAGCCCAGGCTCGAAAGTGCCGGAGCGGCCATGACCGCAATCACGATGTAAGCCGCGGTCACGGGAAGCCCCATCCCGAGAATGAGAGACGCCACGGCGATGAGGACGAGCGCGAGCCAGAGCACGCCGCCGGCGAGGTCGACGACCGACTCGGTGAACTGCAAGCCGATCCCGGTCTGGCCGATAACGCCCACAACGATACCCGCTGTGGCGCAGGCTGCGGAGATAGGGAGCGCCATCACCGCGCCCCGTTTCAAGCCGTCGAAGATGGTTCGGAAACCGACTCGGGTGCGGGCGCGGAGGGCTCCCGCGAGGATGACCGCGCCGCTTCCGATCGCGCCGACGATTGGCGGCGAATAGTTCAAGAGCAGGAGCACGGTGACGACGATGAGTGGCAAGAAGAAGTGATAACCGTCCCGTAATGTTCTCGCCACCTTTGGCGTGTCGGTGAGGCCACGAAGACCGAGCTTCGCCGCCATCAAGTGTACGAACAGAAGCGTGCACAAGAAATACAGGATCGCTGGAGCGATCGATATGACGACGATCTCGTTATAGGGCGTTCTCGTGAACTCCGCCATGATGAAAGCGCCAGCCCCCATGATGGGCGGCATGATCTGTCCGCCCGTCGAGGCCGCGGCCTCGATGCCTGCGGCTTGATCGGGGCGGTAGCCGAGCTTCTTCATCATGGGGATCGTGAGCGCGCCGGTCGTGACCGTATTCGCGATGGCGGAGCCAGAGATGGAGCCCATCGCCGCGGAGGCGACCACGCTCGCTTTGGCGGGGCCGCCGCGGTAGCGGCCCGCCGCGGCGAAAGCAAGGTCGATGAAAAAACGCCCCGCACCCGTAACCTCGAGAAACGCTCCGAACAGCACGAACATGAACACCGTGCTCGCGGCGATTCCGAGAGGTGTTCCGAAGATACCGGCGCCGGAAAAGACTTGAAAGCGTATGATCCGCTCGAAGGTAAAGCCGCGATTGGCCACGATGTCGGGGAGAAAGTTTCCGTAGGCGTTGTAGAGTATGAAGACGCCACCGATGGCGACCATGACCCAGCCTATCGAGCGCCGGGTCGCTTCGAATAAAAGAGCGACGAATAAGAGCCCGGCAAAATAATCGTGGGGTTTCAGACCGTTCAGGATGTGATCGATCGCGCGATAGTCGAAGCTCAGAATGACGTAGCCGCTATAGAGCGCGAGTGCCGCGAGCACGACGTCTACGCCGCGGCCGAGGCGGTATCGGCTCGAAGCCGGATCGCTCACGCACGGATGATAGAGAAAGGTGAGCACGAGCACCCAGGTGAGATGGACCGGGCGCATGAACGTGGCGCCGATCGAGCCCGTGAGACTCTGCCAGAGCTGGAAACAAGATAGGGCTATGGCCCCAACGAAGGCGATCCTTAAAAGAGTCTCCTCGAGGCGGGCCGATGCGTTACTTGGCTGCTCTTGCCCGTTTGGTTCCGAGGATCTCGTCATAGTAACGTTTGGCGCCGGGGTGAAGCGGCAGGGAGCCTATTGAAGCTGCGGTTTCGGGGACGATGAGCCGGGCCACGCGCGAGATCTTCTCCAACGTCCCACGAAAGTCGAACAACGCTTTGATGAGCCGGTAAGCCACGTCCTCATCCATGTCGCGATGGACGACCAGGAGGTTCCAGAGTGTCGGGGTCTGAACCGGCTCGTCAACGCCGCGATAGACCCCTGGCGGCACCGAGAACGTGGAATAAGCGGGGATGTGCGCCGTCACCTTCTTCATTTCCTCATCCGTGAAGGGAACGAGCACCATTTTGCGCGTGACCGCGAGCTCCACGACCGCGGCGATGCCGAGCCCGCCGGCGATGAAACCCGCGTCGATCGTGCCGTTCTTGAGCCCGTTCGACGTTTCCGAATAATTGAGTTGGCGAACAGTAAAGTCGCGCTCGGTAATTCCGAGTGCTGTGAGGATGTTCCACGCGGTTACGAAATTTCCCGAGCCGGGCGGGCCAACCGAGACCTTCTTGCCCCTTAAATCGTCGACCGATGTGATGCCCGAGCCCTCGATCGTCACAAGGTGAACGACGTTCGGATACATTTTGCCGAGAATCGCGAGCGGAAGCGGGTAGGGAAAGCGTCCCTCGCCGGCGACCGCGTCCGCGACCGAGTCCCCCTGGGCGAAGCCGACATGGCTTTCGAGCTTCGCGACTTGTACGAGGTTGGTCACCGACCCCGCCGTCACTTCAGCTTTGATGTTGATGCCGTCGACGTAACGCGACCAGATGGAAGCGAGCCCGCCCCCAAGTGGATAATAGATTCCCGACGGATTGCCAGTAGCAAAGGAAAGTGTCTGACACTGCACTACCTGTGGCGCAAGTAGGAGTGCCGCAAGGAGAGTAACTCGGCCGAGTGTGCCCATCCAACCCCCTTGAGGCAAGGATGTTATCACGCTCACCCGTCAGGCGTCAGCCTCGAGCGTCGGTCGCAGGTAGCCTGATCGCAGACTCACAGCCCGAGCGCTTGTCTAAAATAAGCGATGGTCTGCGTCAAACCGTCTTCGAGGCTGACTTTCGGGCTCCAATCAAGGAGGGTGTTCGCGAGGGTGATATCGGGTTGGCGTATTTTCGGGTCGTCTTCGGGCAGCGGCTTGAACGTTATCTCACTCTTCGAGCCCGTCATATCGACGATGACTTTTACGAGCTCGAGCATCGTCATCTCGGTTGGGTTTCCGATATTCACCGGGCCAGGATGTTCCGAGAACAAGAGGCGGCACAGACCCTCAACGAGGTCGTCCACGAAACAAAAACTTCTGGTCTGTTGTCCATTGCCGAACACGGTGATCGGCTCGCCCGTGAGCGCTTGGCTCACGAAGGCAGGGATGGCGCGGCCGTCTCGAACGCGCATTCTCGGCCCATAGGTGTTGAAGATGCGCGCGATCTTTACGTTGAGACCGTGGTAGCGGCGATAGGCGACGCTCATCGCTTCGGCGAAGCGCTTCGCCTCGTCATAAACGCCGCGTGGTCCGATCGGATTGACGTTGCCCCAATAGTCTTCCGTCTGCGGATGGACGAGCGGATCGCCGTAGACTTCCGACGTCGAGGCCAGAAGAAAAGCTGCATTCTTCGCTTTCGCGACGCCCAAAGTTTTGTGCGTTCCGAGCGAGCCGACTTTCAGAGTCTGGATGGGAAGCTCGAGATAGTCGATGGGGCTAGCCGGGCTTGCGAAGTGAAGGATGTAATCGATCGGACCGTCAATGTGAATCTCTTCCGTGACGTTGTGCTCGACGAGCGTGAAATGTGGATTTTTGATATGGGCGAGGTTTCTCGGGTTGCCGGTGATGAAGTTATCCATCCCGATGACTTCGTGATCCCGGGCAAGCAGATAATCAACGAGATGCGAGCCGATGAATCCAGCCGCGCCGGTAATGAGCGTACGTTTCGTCAAAACGCGTGCTTTTGGAGAACGGCGCGCCAAGTGCGCCAGAGGATTTGGAGATCGAGCGTGAGCGACCAGTTCTGGATGTAGTAGAGGTCGTACTCGATCCGTTTCTCGATGGAAGTATTGCCGCGCCAGCCGTTCACTTGTGCCCAGCCCGTCATTCCGGATTTGACCTTGTGGCGGAGCATGTATTTCGGGATGCGGCTCTTGAACTCTTTGACGAAGTTCGGCCTCTCAGGCCGCGGCCCCACGAGGGACATGTCTCCCTTGAGCACGTTATAGAGCTGAGGCAGTTCGTCGACACTGAATCGGCGCAGAAGCTGGCCAAGGCCGGTACGTCTCGGATCCGCGGTAACGGCCATAATGGGTCCGGTCTCTTTCTCGGCTTCGTCTTCCATCGACCGAAACTTGAAAATCGTGAAGGACTTGTTGTCAAGACCCATTCGCTCTTGCTTGTAGAACACGGGACCCTTGGAGGTGAGCTTGATGAGCACGGCGATGATAGCGAAAGGGATGGAGAGGAGGGCGAGAAGTCCGCCGGAGACTGCCATGTCCATGACGCGCTTCACGAGCCAATCGAAGCCGCGAATAGGGGGCTGGGAGAGATTGATGATTGGCATTCCGTCGAGATCTTCGACCCCAGCGTGAAGCGCCGCATCGGTCAAGTAGTCCCAGGCGACTTTGACGTCGAGCGCCTCGCGATTCGCGAAGGCGACGAGGTGGCGGATCTTGTCGTGCGCTTCGAGTGGCAGCGCGATGTAAAGGGAGTCCACCGTTGCGCTCCCGACGATGTCGCTCACGTCGTCGACCGCGCCGAGGATCGGGATGCCGCGATGGCCCGTGAACTCGCCGCGCAGCTTGTCGTCGAGAAATCCGGTTACCCGGAAACCCATCTCTTGGTGGTCGATCAACTTGTCGGCGACCGTACGTCCAAGCTGGCCGGCGCCCGCAATCAAGATATTCCGGAGGCCTTCGCCGCGGCGCCAGCGGGCTTCTCGCTCGCGGCGGATGACCGTGCGCGCGAGGGTGAGCGCCGTAATGTCGAAGATGACGAACAGCCCGAGCACGAGCTGGGAGAACTCGTACCGTCCGGAGACCTCGGGCGGACCATACAGGTAGTAAACGCGGGCATAGAGGGCGGCGAAGAGTGTCGCGGCTGTCCCCATCGTCACCGCCCAGATAATCGAGAACAGCTCGTCTGTACGCGAGCGGATTCGCTTCAAGCTGTAGAGCCCGTGCACATAGAAGAGGGGAGGCCACAGAAGAAGGATGAGCGGCAAAAGCAGCAAGTACTGGCTGAAGGGGTTGATGCCTTTGGTGATGTGGAACCACCCGAGCTCGAACCGCACGAAATAGGCAAGGCCGAAAGCGAAGCACGTTGCGATGAGATCGCCGGCCAGGTAAATGCCTGTCCAAATCCGGCTTTGCTGTTTGACCATTTAGCAGATGACTAGATGACCGGTCTGTTAGAGGCCGGCCGCCTTGGCACGGGTCCTAATGAACTCTTGCATGCGGTTTCGAAACGTTTCTCGCGAGAAGCCGAGCGCCCACTCGCGGAGCAGCTTTTTATTTACTCCTAGCGAGTATACCTTGTCAATCGCGCGCGATAGGGCTTCGGGTGTGGGCTCTCTGAAAAACACGCCTGTCTCTCCATCCCGCACGGTGTCGAGAGCGCCCCCTTCGCCATAAGCGACGACGGGCGCTCCGCAAGCTTGCGCCTCGAGAGGCACAATTCCGAAATCCTCGACTCCCAAAATCAAGCAAGCCCGACAAGTTTGGTACAGCTTGCGTAGGGACGCATCATCAGTCCAGCCGAGAAAACGGACGTTTGGGGGTGCTTTGGCCTTTAGCTGCGCTTCCGACGGCCCGCTTCCGACGATCACGAGCTCGTCTTTCCGATGGCGAAACGCCTCGATGGCGAGATCGATTCTTTTATACGGTACGAGAGCGGAGACCACGAGGCAGAAGGATTGGCCGTCGGATTCGCCGGCGGACAGGGACGGCACGTAGAAGTCGGTGTCGACCGGCGGTGGGATCACCGCATCGGCAGCGCGGCCGTAATACTTGTCGATGCGCTCTGCGACATGCGTCGAGTTAGCGACAAAATGATCGACGCGGCTGGCCGAGGCGCGGTCCCAGGCGCGAAGCTTCTTTGCCACGGGGCCGTAGAGAAGCTTGGCCTTCAGCCCCGAGCCGAAATAGTCCTGAAACCGGTCCCAAACGTAGCGCATGGGGGTATGGCAGTAGCAGATGTGAAGTGCGCCCTCGGCCGGCAGGACCCCTTTGGCGACGCAATGCGAGCTCGAGAGCACGAGATCGAATCCGTCGAGGTCGAGCGATTCGATGGCCCAGGGGTGGAGCGGCAGATACCAGCGATATAGTTGCGCAACACCTGGAAGCTTTTGCGTAAACGCGGTACGGATCGGAAGTGATTCGATCCGGGGGCTCGTAGCACCCGCCACGTGCAGCAATGTGAAAAGCGTCGCGTCGGGAAAGAGCTCGCAGAAAACCTCGAGTACTTTCTCGCCACCGCGCAAGCCGGTGAGCCAGTCGTGGACGAGGGCGACCCGCATATCAGGAGAGAGCGGTCATGTAGGTCTCTTGGATCTGCGCCACCGCCTCCTCCCACGAGAAAAGTTCGGCGCGAAGACGGCCTTTCTGCTTTAGCCGCTCACGCGTCGTCTCATCGGTCAGGACTATCTTCATGGCCTCGGCGATCTCATCGACGTTATAGGGGTCGACGGTGAGCGCGGCATCGCCCACGACTTCGGGAAGCGACGAAATCTTGGACGTTACCACCGGCGTGCCGTTGGCCATCGCTTCGAGCGGCGGAAGGCCGAAGCCTTCATACAAGGATGGAAAGACGAACACGTCGGCGGCGCGGTACAAGGCTACGAGCGTCAGCTCGGGAACGAAGCCAAAGAAGCGTACATTGCCGCGCACTTTGTGTCGCTCGACAGCGCGCCGCAGCGAGGGATATTTCGACATTTCGTCCCCGACGACGATGAGGTTGACATCCGAGAACGACGGGTCCTCGCGTAGCTTGGCCAAGGCCGCGATCACGCGTTCGACGTTCTTGTGAGGTTTGATGTTGCCGACGAAGAGCGCGTTCCTGCCCGTGAGCTGAAAGCGCTGCCGCAACCGGTCGACCGCGCCCGGCTCGAGCTCTTCCATCATGATGGGGTCGATGCCGTTCGGGATGACGCGGATCTTCGCTTCGTCTACGTCGAAAAATCCGAGCAAGTCGCGCTTGGACGCTTTCGAGACTGTCATGACGACCCGCGCTTTTTCGAGCGCGCGGCCGATCATGAACTTCGCGTAATGTTTCGCCGAGGCCGAAGGCAAGTATTGCGGAAACAAGAGGTGGATGACGTCGTGGATGGTGACGACGGAGCGGCACGGCGTGAAAAAGGGAAGCACGTAATGAGGCGCGTGGTAGAGGTCGGCCCGAATCCGCTTGAGCGCGATCGGGATCGTGATGTGCTCCGAGAGCGAATAGTTACGCGCTTTGACGAAGTAAATCTTGAGCTTTGAGGATAGGGAGGACAATGAGCGCAGGAGGGCCTCGTCGCGCCGACAGCCCAGGAGGTAGTAGTCGTTATCTGAGTCCAGCGCGGGAAGGTGCCGGATCAAATTTCGCAGGTAGGTCCCAATACCGAAATCTTTGATCTTGCGGACGTCGATTGCGATCCGCATGATCCGCTACGCCCTCATCGACCCAGATGCTCCATGCAAACTCAGAGAACACTATCACGATTCGGCGCCCGTCGTTTGATTCATTTTGGCGCCGAGGTTCTTGAGCTCGACCGCGAGCTCGCTCTGAAGAACGTCGAGCTCAGTCGACGGGGTGAACACGTCGACGAAGCCGTCCCCGCCGAGGACGGTGTGAAGGCGGGCTTTGAGGGTCGCGCTCGACTCCGTGAACTTGACGCCGTGAAGCTGCAGCCCTTCGAAGCCTAGCTCTTGCGCTCCGCCTTTTCGAACCCAAACGATGCGCGCCGGGATCTCGAAGAGCTCCGCCTGCTTGTAGAGCGAAAGCTTGAGGGTCATATCGTGCCCTTCCACGAGCCGGCGATCGGTTACGATGCAAGCGCCCGTGACCGACATGTTGATGACGACCCCGTAAGCGAGTTTTTGGCCATCCTGGAAGACCGCGGCCGTCGCTGGGGTCCTTGGGGCCATCCGTCCGATCGCTCGTAGTCTATCGAACCGCGTCGCCATTAGAGCCGGTGCTCCTGATGCTTCTCACATGCGCCTCCAAGGCAATGCCACCTAGTTAGTCGGGTGGGTAATCCTAGTCGGATGGATAGCTCGTTGTCAATGCACTCCCGGCAGGTCGCGGCGACGGCGCCTCAGATAGCTGCGTTCGGTGTCGTTCGTGACGTGGGCGAGGGCTTCGTCATAGGCAGAGGCGGCCTCTTGCAGTCGGCCGGAGCGGCGCAAAAGGTCCGCCCGTGCGGCGTGGAGAAGGTAATAGTTGCCCAGACTGGCAACCTGTTCCAGCTCTTTCAGGCCGTCCTCTGGCCCGCGCGCCATGCCGATGGCCGCGGCCCGGTTCAACGCGACGATGGGCGAGGACGTGAGCTTCCACAGATGATCGTAGAGCTCGACGATACGTGTCCAATTGGTCGCCTCTGCTGACGCAGCGCTCGCGTGACAAGCGCTAATCGCCGCCTGAAGCTGGTAGGATCTCGGCCGCCGAAGGCGCATCGCGCGATCGAGATAGGTGAGGCCGAGAAAGATTTGCTTTTTATCCCAGAGAGCCCGGTTTTGCTCTTCGAGCGTCACGAGCTCCCCTGAATCCGATACGCGCGCGGTTCGGCGGGCGTCGTGAAGCAGCATGAGCGCCGTGAGCCCGAGAGCCTCGGGCTCGTCGGGCGCGAGCTCGCAGACGAGCTTAGAGAGGCGAATGGCTTCTGACGAGAGGTCTTGCCGAACGAGTACGTCGCCGGCGCTTGCCGCATAGCCTTCGTTGAAGATGAGGTAGAGCACGGCGAGCACGCCGTCAAGCCGCTCCGGAAGTCTAGAGGCGTCGGGGACTTGATACGGGATTCCGGCAAGGCGGATCTTTTTTTTCGCCCGCACGAGCCGCTGCGCCATCGTCGCTTCGGGGACGAGAAACGCGCGCGCGATCTCGCGGGTCGTCAGCCCTCCGAGCGTGCGCAGCGTGAGCGCGACCCGAGCTTCCATAGAGAGTGCCGGATGGCATGCGGTGAAGATGAGCTTGAGCTGATCATCGGCAATATGGGAGTCGTCTTCGGCGTCGGGCGCCGGGCTCCAGCGCTCAACCGTCATCCGGATCTCATCTTGCTTTGCGGCAAAGTTTCTCTCGCGGCGGAGACGGTCGATGGCTTTGTTCCGTGCCGTCGTGATGAGCCACGCCGCGGGCTCGTCCGGGATTCCGGCCTCGGGCCAAGTCTCGAGCGCGCGCGTCAAAGCGTCCTGGAGCGCGTCCTCGGCGCGATCGAAATCTCCGAGCTGGCGGATGAGGGTGGCGAGCACGCGTCCCGAGTGATCTCGAAAGACGCGTGCCGCGGCCTCCCTCGTTGACGGCGTCACCTCATTCCTGATCGAAATTCAGGATGGGCCGGATCTCGATCGAGCCGTGTTTCGCTGTCGGGATCCGCTTCGCATATTCGATCGCCTCGTCGAGATCCTTGCATTCGAGAACGTAGAGCCCGCCGAGCTGTTCCTTCGTCTCCGCAAACGGCCCGTCGATCGTCGTGGTCTGGCCGTCACGCACCTTCACAGTCGTGGCCGCGCCCACGCCCTCGAGCGCATTGCCAAACTGGAACATGCCGTTTTTCTTGACCTCGTCCGAGAACGCGAAATAGGCCCCCATATAGTCGTCGAACTCTTTTGTGCCGGGTTTCGGCTCCTTCGCCTCGTCGGAATAAATCAGCATCGCATATTGCATTTCGTTTCTCCTTTCATCCCTTTCATTTTGGAGACGAACGAGGTTCTTCTAGATCGACCGTCACGCCAAGGAGTCGATCAGTTCTTGCCAGGAATCAAGCTCCCGGGAGGGCGCCACCTTAGCGGCGAGCTTTTCACCGGCGAGCTCGAGCCTCCGGTAGAACACATCGTCATGCTCCGCCCGCTCGAGAAGTGTTGCCAGGCTCCGCGCGTCTCCGGCGGGGAAATATCCCGGAAAGTACGCGCCTAGCAGACCTTCGACGCCTGGCACCCGACTCGCGAGGATGGGGGTGCCGAGAATGAGGGCTTCGGAGAGCACGTTCGCTCCGCCTTCGGAGCGCGACGTCAATAACAGGATATGGCTCCGCGCAATAAGAAGCCTGGCTTCTTTGTGCGAGACCGGGCCGATCCAGCGATAGCGCGTGTTCTTGCTCGCGGTCTCTGTCGCACGCTTTTCCATCTTCGAAGACCCGGCCGCGCCAGCGTGCACGAGTTGCCCCCGCGACGTTTTCGGAAGCAGGGCCATGGCTTCGGCAGCGAGCAGCGGGTCCTTGACTTCGCGAAGATGTGCCACGAGGCAGGCCTGAAAACAATTGGCCGCTTTCGTGATCGCGCGCGTGATCGGCTGCGCGGATTGATAAATCACCGTCGTCTTCGGTCGGAGCGATCGGTCGAGAATATCGAGCGCGCCCGGCTGGAGCACGACGATATGCGTCGCAAGCTCGAGCGAGCGGAGTACGGTCTCGTCATCCGGCAAGTCTTGATAGAGGTCGGTGCCGGTCATCGCGACCACGAGCGGTTTATTGGGGAAGGACGCTTTGAACACTTCGATCGACCCGGAGCTCTTGCGAGCGTGGAGCGCTATGAGAAGGTCGGCTTCTTCGTTCTCATATTGCTCGAGCATGACGGGGTCGTGGCCAAGCTTTCGCAACAACTCTTCCCATCGCTGAGCGGTGACCTCGTTCCCGGTCACTTGCCCCTGTAGAGACGGCTCGCTTCCCGGCGTGATGATCGCGATTTTCATCCTAGTTCCGGAATGGCCCCGGCCGTTTTGGAGCAAGAACATCTCACCGCAGAGACGCAGAGCGCGCAGAGAAGAAAAGGGTGCGCTCGATCTCCCGCGCGGTTCGTAGGTGTCATTTTCAACGGCAATTTCTAGCCTCAAATTGAACGAAATGCTGGATTGTGCTCTGCGTCCTCGGCGTCTCTGCGGTTCAAGAGTTCTTAGATTTACCTGGCCAAGCTCCCGGCTCGCGGCTTTCACTAGCCCCTAATTCTAGCCAGGTAAACCTGAAAGCTCCGCCGTCCGCATGAGACGCCTTAAGAATGGCCACAGAGACACAGAGACACAGAGTTTCGAAAACACCGAGTGCTCTTCGCTCACGCTTTCTCTATGCCTCTGTGCCTCTGTGGCCATCCCTTTTGGTTGCGACCGCAGGCTGTGCTGGACGAAGTTCGAAGTGTGAACAAAATCCTCGCTTCTGACGGGTTAGGGCCTA
>SMYC01000042.1 GCA_004356105.1 Acidobacteriota bacterium
GGCGACGGTATAGAGGACGCCGTCGATGTAGCTCGGCGTCGAGCGTGACACGTAGAGAGGGTGCGGGCTGAAGTTGTCGCCCCGCCAGACCCACTGGATCTCGAGGTCCTCGAAGTTGCTGGCATCGACCTGGTCCAGGGACGAGTAGCGGGTGCCCCAGGCATCGCCACTCTGGTAGCGCCACTCCCCCTCCGGACTGCCTCGATCCTGGGCGATGGCCACGGCTGGTACGGCGACGAGGACGCCGAGCGCCAGGGTTAAAGAAACTTCGAGGGTTCTGCGCCGAAGGCGACTCGGGACTGTTCTCATCTTCATTCCTCCCAGAGTTGTTAAGACAGTGGGTTTCAGAATTGCTCAAAGCCGGAGACGACGGAAAGGATAGGAAGTTTCAAAGCCTGGTCGGGACGTTCCACTAGAATTTCTCCAGCTTGCGACGTGGCGTCACGTCATTCAGTACCGGCGACAATAGCAAAGGGTACGTAGTAAGACAAGGCGGTGAGGCCGGGAGGTTCTTGGGCACGCATGTCTGGATGATTGGACGGGATCCGGGAGCGCGGACTTGACCAACATCGCCATCACCACGCACATCGCGGGGGCGCGAGGATATTGGTCCATGCTGTCCTTGCTGTTCGGTGACGCATTACGCCGAAGTCGGGTTTACTTAAATAAATGCTAGCGGTAGGCCGCTTGTATCGAGGGAACATTATTGTCATACTTTGTGCACATTATTTGGATTAGTGTACAGCGTATGACAACCAAAGCTAAAGGCCTGCGCCTGCAATCGGCTCTAGAAGCCGAGATCGCTCGTGAAGCCGAGACCCGCGGAAAGTCCTGGTCCGCGATGGCAAACGAGCTCCTTACCGAGGCGATACGGCTTCGGAGAGTTCCCGGGATCGTTTTCGTGGACGGGCCTTCCGGCCGCCGAGCCGCCCTCGCCAGCACGGGGTTGGATGTGTGGGAGGTCATCTCGGTGTGGCAGGAACTCAATGATGCGGAGAGCTATGGCGAGCTACGCGCGAACTTCGACTGGCTTTCGGAGGCGCAGCTTCGAACGGCGGTGGCGTATTACAAACGCTACCCGTCCGAGATCGACGCGCGCCTTGCTCGTGAACGTGAGTGGACTCCCGAGAAAGTGAGAAAGGAGCTTCCGTTCGCCGTGCGCGAGAGATCGCGACGATAGCTACTCTGCGCTTCCTGCTCGACGAGGATGTCAATCCGGCGGTTGCGCACGCCAGTCGCGGTCTCCGCCTAGATGTGGTCAGCGTTCACGAGGTCGACCGCCGCGGCCAGAGCGACCAGGACCAGCTCGAATTCGCTGTCGTAGAGGGACGGATTCTCGTCACTCGCAACCGAGACGATTTCATTCGGTTGACGGTAGCCTTCTACCAAGCAGGGAGGGCGCACTCTGGCCTCATCATCATTCCCCACACGCTTCCCAACAACGAGCCCGAGCGCATCGCGCACGCTTTGAAGAACTGGAGTGAAGGCCACTCGGAACACGAGCTCGAGTACGGAATATTTTTTCTCGATAAGTGAGGTGGCTCAGCGTCGGGATGCTAGAGTCGGCACGTCTATACAGGAGCTCGCGACGATGCACGTTCGAACGATACTGATGAGTTGCCTTTTGGCCGGAGCTCTCGCCCAGAGCTCTCCCCTTCCAATCGACGCCCTGGCTCGAACGGTCTGGATCGAGGAGTTCGACATCTCTCCCGATGGCAAGCTCATCGCTTTCAAATCCGCGAAGGCGGGCACCTATGACATCTGGACCGTGCCGACCGCGGGCGGCGCGCCGACACAGCTGACCCGGATGCCGGGCCGGGAGATGAACCCGCACTTCAGCCCGGACGGTAGCCACATCGTGTTCGAGGCGGATTTCGGCGGCACGAATGTCCGCGACCTCTATCTCGTCCCGACCGGCGGGGGGGAGCCTCAGCGGCTCACCGACCATCCTCTCGACGACCGCGACCCGTCCTGGTCACCGGACGGCGCGCTCTATTTCACGACACAGATGTTCTGGGATCGTTCTTTGGTGGTAATGGACGTGTCGACCCGCGAGATCCAGCGCGTGGGTCCCGGAGGCGGCACCGTGTCGCCGGACGGAAAGATGGTCGTGTTCACCGCAAACCGAAAACCAAAGGACGACGATCAAAGCAATCGCGATATTTACGTGATGTCGGCAAGCGGCGGCGAGGCGCGTTTGCTCACACCTGACACGTTCGATGCGCTCGACGCCGCACCCGTCTGGTCTCCCGACAGCCGCAAGGTCGCGTTCATCTCCGACCGCAATGGGTGGAACAATCTCGGCGTCATCGACGTCGTCACGGGCGAGACGCATATGCTGCTCGAAGAGCCCGTCGAGCACAGCGAGCCGCGTTGGTCCCCGGACGGAAAGTGGATCTCTTTCACGAAGAACCTCGACTATCACTACCACCTCTTTCGCATCCCGGCGGACGGCGGCGCGGCAGACAGAATCACGACCATGGACGGGGTCAATGGCGGGTCCTCGGCGACCGGTCAGACGCGTGGGAATCATCGGTGGCATCCCAACGGCCGTGAGATCGTCACGACGCATTCCGATCCAAGCAGGACGGGAGACTTGTGGATCCTGCCCGCCGCGGGCGGAGCGGCACGACAAATTACGAACCATCAGGCAGAAGCCTTGAGGGATCCCGAGCTCTTCGTCTGGCCCGAGCTCATGGAATATCGAAGCTTCGACGGCCTCGAAGTCGCCGGCCTCGTGTACAAACCCAAAGGCAGCCATGCGGGCGACGAGTTACCGGCGCTTTTTTTCTTCCGCGCCAACTCGAACGGGCAGCATCCGGTTCAGTGGCACCCCTACGTTCAATATTTCGTGAGCCGCGGCTATCTCGTCTTCGCGCCGAACTTTCGCGGCAGCACGGGCCGAGGCAAAGCCTATCGCCAAGCCGTGCACACCCATGGCGGCGACCACGATTTGCGCGACGCTTTTCTCGGCATGGACCGGCTCGCCGCGGATGGGTGGGTCGATCCCGATCGGGTGGGTGCTTTCGGCGGATCGACGGGCGGATTTTTCACCACGAGCGCAGTCACCAAAGACCCCGAGCGTTTCAAAGCCGGCGTCGTATGGTACGGCTCGACGGATCTCGTCACCCTCTCCACTTACGGCAGCATGGAGGGCTGGAACCGCTATCTCATCGGCAAGACGCCGCTCGAGAACCCCGAGAATTACTACAGCCGCTCGATCATCTATCACGCCGCACGCGTCACGACACCGCTCTTGTTCTTGTACGCGCAAGGCGACGCGGCGGCCCGATTCCAGCAGATCGAGCAATACGGCGTGCAAGCGCTCATCCACGGCAACTGGTTCGACTGGGTCGTCTACGGCGCTGAGCCGCACGGCTGGTACCACTGGCGCCCAGACTCGGTGGAGAAATCGCTCATCGCGATGGACCAGATGTTCGACACCTTCATCCTCGGCAACGAGCACGACGTCAAGGCGACCGCCCGTTCGCAGCGCGAGGGGGTAGAGCTGCGGCGCAATCCCACGATCGATTTGTGGAACTCGCTCGTAAACGGGCGCCGGTGACTCAACTCATCGTGGTAACGCTCGCCGACACTACGTATTCGTCTAGCTCGACGAGGAGCTTTGCCTTGGCGTCCGCCGTGAGAAAGCTCGCTTCGAATGCGTTGCGGGCGAGGCCGTGCAGATCGGCGCGCTCGAGGTTCAACGCTTTTTGCACGCCTAAGAAATTCTCTTCGATGTAGCCGCCGAAGTAAGCGGGATCGTCAGAGTTCACGGTCGCGCACAATCCCGCGTCGAGAAGTTTTTTCAAGTTGTGATCCTCGAGGCGGTCGAAGACGCGGAGCTTGACGTTCGAGAGCGGACAAACCGTGAGTGGAATCTGACGCTCGCGCAAATGATCGACGAGCGCCGGGTCCTCGAGACAGCGAACACCGTGATCGATCCGGGAGACGTGAAGGTCGGTTAGCGCCTCCCATATGTAGGCGGGTGGTCCTTCCTCCCCCGCATGCGCCACGGTGCGGAATCCCTGTTTGCAGGCTTCGTCGAACACGCGGCGAAATCTCGAGGGTGGATGACCCATCTCCGAAGAGTCGAGCCCGACGGCAGCGATCTGGCCTCGGAACGGCAGTGCCTCTTTCAGAGTCGCCATCGCCGCTTCCGCGCTCAAGTGGCGCAAGAAACAGAGAATCAGCTCGGAAGACATCCCCCACGTTCGCTCCGCTTCGTCGAGCGCGCGCCGGAGGCCTCGAAGGACGGTCTCGAATGCGACGCCCCGCGCCGTATGGGTTTGGGGATCGAAGAAGATCTCCGTGTGGTAGACGTTCTGAGACGCGGCCTTCTCGAGATAGGCGAAAGCCAATTCGTAGAAGTCCTGCTCGTGCAGCAGGACGGCCGCACCTTGATAATAGGCGTCGAGAAACGACTGCAAGTCATTGAACGCGTATGCGTTTCGCACTTCTTCCACGGTGGCGAACGGAAGTGCTATGTCGTTGCGTTTGGCGAGCTCGAACATGAGCTCGGGCTCGAGCGAGCCTTCGATGTGGATGTGGAGCTCTGCTTTCGGAAGGCCGCGGATGAAGGCTTCGATGGATGTTGTGTCGTTCATGTGGTTCATTAAACCTGGGTCCGGGGCGGCTAATTCGGCTAATTCGACTAATTCGACTAATTCGACTAATTCTATGATACGGGGTAGAGAGGCTTGCGTAAAGTTGGCTTGGCGTCGCGTCGCGCGTTTCAGCTACCATCCCCCGCATGACCCAAGAGAAGCTTTGCGTCGCCGTCCTCGGGGCTGGGAAATGGGCCGAATTCGCCCATATTCCGGGCTGGCTCCGTGACCCGCGTGCGGAAGTCGTCGTGCTCGCGGACGTAGAGGCGCAGCGCGCCGAAGCGCTCGCATCCGGCTTTGCGATCCCCGAAACGACCAACGATTGGCAAGCGGCCATCTCGCGCGCCGACGTCGACGTCGTGGATATCGTAACGCCCTCGCATACCCATCACGAGCTCGCGCGCGCGGCACTCGAGTCGGGCAAACACGTTCTATGCGAAAAGCCCGTGGCCTACGATTTTCGCGAAACGCTCGAAGCCGCTGCGCTCGCCAAAAAAAGGAGTCTCAAGACCAAGCTCGGCTTCACTTTTCGCTACAGCCCCGGTATCCAATACGCCAAGTCGCTCATCGACGAGGGCTTCGTCGGACGCCCCTATTTCTTCAACGGCTACGAGCAGAACTCGCAATGGCTCGACCCGGACGAGCCGCTCCGCCAGGCGCAGATCGAATCGGACACCAAGACGATCCAAACCCAGTCGCTCGAGGGCTACGGCGCCCCCATCATCGATATCGGACATTGGTGGGTCGGCTGCGACTTGACGCGAGTCACGGGCATCATGCAGAACTTCATCCCCGAGCGACGGGTGCGCGGCTTCGAAGGCCGGCGCCGCATGAACATCGACGACGGCGATGTGTTCATCGGCGAGTATACGAACGGCACCCTCACCTCGATCCAATCGAGCTTCGTCACGATTGGGAACTATCCCGGCGTCGAAGCGCGGATCTACGGTGAGAAGGGCGCCATCATCTGCCGGCTCGTCGAAGAGTTTGGCGTCGCCGAGACCATCCGCATCGCGACGCCGGACGACGTGGAGTTCAAAGAGCAGACGATCCCCGAACGCTTCTACCCTGCCGCGGGGCATGCGCGGGAATCGTGGCGCAGCCTCTTCTACGCCAATCTCATCAAAGACTTCATCGATGAGATCCAGGACGAAGGCGAGCGCAATCAAGGAAACTTCGTCGACGGCGCTTGGGTGCAAGAGACGATTAACGCTGTCGAGATCGCCCATCACGAGAAACGCTGGGTATCGCTCCCGCTGCCGCGATGACCGACGCGCCGCACTTCGAAGCCTGGCTCGATCGTTTCTTCGACGTCTTCTATCGGGACCATCCTGTCACGGCGACGTTCATCGGGCACCACGCATATGACAGCGAGCTCGCCGGAGATCCCGTGGCCGCGCTCGACGATGTGCGTTCGCTTCGCGGCACGCTCGACGAGCTTCCAGAAGAAACGCTCGAGGCCGCTTCGTCTGTCGACCGGAGGCTCGCGCGCGGTTTCCTCGCGACCGAGCAGTGGGAGCTCGAAGCAAAACGTTGCCTCGGTAACCCCGCTTGGTACACGGGGGAGGCCATCTTCGGCGCCTTTGCTCTTTTGCTCCGCGACTTCGCCCCTATCGAAGAGCGCCTTCAGAATCTGCGCGCCCGACTCGCGGCCGTTCCGGCATTCTTGGAGCAGGCTTCGGCCGAGGTGCGAGCCTCTCCCAAGTCGTGGGCGGAGCGCGCGATGAACGAGTGCGACGGAGCGCTCGCGTTTCTAGAGTCCGGGTGGGAATACGTCGACCATGCATCCGAGCTCGACGAGGACGCCGCGCGTGCGGCGGAAGCGTTCAGGGCCTATCGCGCCCACCTCGAATCTCTTCGTGAATCGAACGACGCGGCCTGCGGCGAGGAGGCGTTCGCGCGACTCTTGCGCGACGGGCACCATCTCGACGTCGACGCCGAAGACATCCTCGAAGTGGCAACCAACGAGATCGCACGGTGCGAGAAAGCCCTCGCGACCGAGGGCGATTGGCGGGCGAAGCTCGACGGGCTCGCCGAGATCCATCCGCCGCGCGCTTACTACTACAAACGCTTTCGCGAGCTATGGGAACAAAGCCGCGCGCTCGCCGAAGATCGAAAGCTCGTCACTTGGCCCGACTATCCTGTCGATTACGTCCCGCGGCCGGCATGGGCGCGCGACGCTGCCCACAGGCTCTACTTTCTTTTCTACCGCTCGCCCGCGCCGTTCGACCGCGCACCCATCGTCGATTACCTCCTGACACCCCTCGCGGACGATCTCTCCGATGAAGCAGCGGAGGACTTCCTTCGCGCGACGAATGACAGCGTCATCAAGCTCAATCACGTCGTCCATCACGGCGGCATCGGCCACCACATCCAGAACTGGCATGCGCAGCGCGCGGCGTCGCGCATCGGGCAAATAGCCGCGGTGGACGGCGCCTCCCGCATCGCCATGCTCTGCGGCGGAACGATGGCGGAAGGCTGGGCTTGCTACGCAACCGACCTGATGGACGAGGCTGGCTTTCTCACGCCGCTCGAGAGCTTCTCGCAGCACCATGCCCATTTGCGGATGGCGGCGCGCGCCGTTGTGGATATCCGCCTTCACCGCGGCGAGATGAGCTTCGAGCAAGCCGAGCGGTTCTACGTCGACACCACCAACATGTCACCGGGCGCCGCGCGCGGCGAAGTGACGAGAAACGGCATGTTCCCTGGCGCCGCGCTCATATATCTCGTAGGTGCCAACGGCATTCACGCATTGCGACGCGAGCTGACCGAGACGCTCGGGTCTCGATTCGATCTACGAGCATTTCACGATCGCTTCTTGTCACACGGCTCGATCCCGGTGAGCTTGATTCGCGAGGCGATGCTAATGGATCCGACGGCGTACTCGAAGTAGAAAGTAGCGAGGCGCTAAAGACAAGATTTAGGGGGTGAGAGCAGCCTAGCCTTCCTGCAATCTAAATATTTCCCGACGGATCTGTACGCGGATTCTAGAGTTCATGCCAAGCACACTGGCGGTTGTCCGCCCAATCGCCGTAAACCCCACGACCTCCCCGTTTGTATCAAGTCGGAAATGCTCGTGCCAAGAATCATTGCGAGGGTGGAACCATCGAGTCAACTCGCCAGTGTCCGGATCCATGCCGGACAGGTTCGGACCCTTCTTGCCGTTGCAGAAGTGGTATGCAAGCGCCAGATTATCTTGAGAGTCTGAACCGTCGTGCTGCTTGGCAACAATGTGCTCGATATGAAAAGTGCTGTCAGGATAGTAGCGTTGGTGGATTTTGCAATACTCACAGAGGTCAGCGGCGCGTTCGCGAACGAAACTCCTAGTTTCGTCAGTCATTTATGGGCAGAAGCACGCGCACGAGCCTTTTGTCCGAAAAAAGCTGTCAAGCCAAAAGTCTTTTTTTAGCGCACGTGGTCGGCGCAACTTGGTCTGGACCAAGTAGTACTTGATCCCCAAGGCCACGGTCACGGTCACGGCAGAAAGCGCTCGTTCGTGCCCGCCTCGGGGAGCCGGCACGCATCGTACTTGCCGAACCAGCGGTATCGGCGCCGCGCGATGAAATCGTAGACCGCGTTTCGGATCGGCCGCGGTACCAAACGAAGCCACGCCACCAACCGCCACACGCCTCCGAGATCGCGCAAAATCTCGAAAGCCGCGTCCGAGCGCTCGTAGAGCTCTTCGCTCTCCGTACCCATTCCTCTGACGTAGAGAATGGTCGACAAGGTTCCGTCCGCCCCCGGATGACGCGCGAGAACGGCGCGCGCCGTCTCACCTTGAAGCTGCGCATAAGCGAGCTTCCCTTCCGGGTCCCGTGCGAGAAGAAAGCGCACCGAGCTGTCGCAGAGCGCGCACACACCGTCGAAAAGCACGACGTCTCTAGCCATGGTGCTCAACCGCTCTAGTAACCAGCCTGATCGATGCGAGCGATCTTCCAGCCGTCCGCCTCGCGCCGCATCGTGGCGACGACTTTGTCGGGCTGGAACGGGGTTCCCACGACGATGTAGCGTTGCTCCCCCTTGATCGCGACGACGATGAGATCGAAGCGCACGGTGGCCTCGGCATCATCGACCTCGACCTTGGCCGACTGGATCGTCACCTTGAGACGGTCCACCCGCTCGAAAGCGGTCGCGAAGCTCGTTTCGAGCGCTGCGCGATCGAGGTGCCGATAGTCCGAATAATAGAAAGTCAGAAAAGACACGAAGCCTGCCGCATCGGCGGCGGCCGCGGCGGCGGCGGCCGCGTTCAAGGTCCCCTTTACTCGCGCTTCTGGCGACAGGTACCACTCCCACGAGAAAAAGCCGATGACAAGCACCGCCGTGAAGGCCACGATAGCCCATCCGTTTTTACCCATGACACGATTGTGCCACAATGAAAGAACACTTGAAAAAACTTCACGACATCGACTGGGCGTCGTGGACGGCGAAGGATCGTGCGACGTTGGTCTTCGTCGTCAAGGACGCTCAGATACTCCTCATTCGCAAGAAACGTGGGCTGGGAGCCGGTAAGATCAACGCCCCGGGCGGCCGTATCGAGCCCGGTGAATCTCCCGTCGAGTGCGCGGTCCGCGAGGCTCAGGAGGAGCTCCACATCACGCCTGTAGCACCCGTTTATCGCGGCGAGAACTTGTTCCAGTTCGTCGACGGCTATTCCATACACGTGCACGTTTTTTGGTCCGGTGATTTTGAAGGCGAGCCCACCGAGACCGATGAAGCCATTCCGGTTTGGGTGCCCGTCGACGCGATTCCCTACGAAGAGATGTGGGAAGACGACTATCTGTGGGTCCCTTTGGTGCTTAGCGGCACGCGTTTCTTAGGACGCTACCTTTTCGACGACGACGTCATGCTCGACCACAAGCTAGAGGTACTAAGTTGATGCGACAGATTGCGACGATTGCTTTGCTCTTCGTGACAGGCTCCTCGGTCGCCGAAGCCGGCTGGGAGATTGCGTTTCTCGGCGGCTGGACGGCCCCTACCTTCGAGCAGACCTTCACCTATCAACCCGATCTCGCTCTCCCCACCTTTCCGGGCATCGACATTCGTCAGGAAGGCGAGTTCTCCTTGAAAGCACGCGGCTCTTTTGCTTTTGGTGGGAGCATCGCCTACTACTTCACGGACTTCTTCGGCATCGAAGGCCGGGTGGATTCCGTCGACTTCCAGATCGATACGGTCGCGCCCAGCTTCATCGCCACCGCTGAGCTTCCCGCGCCGCTTCCGCCCGTGAGCACGACGCTCGATCTCGGTCAGGGTGAAGTGAACGTCGAACGGCTCTACCCGTTCTCGGTCAATCTCAAATTGCGCACGCCGGGCGCGGCGCGCTTCGTGGTCTCCGGAGGCCTCAGCTATTTGCCGAGCCTTCGTCTCGATGCCTCTCAAGAGCTCGGCCTCGGCGTGACAGCGTTGGGATTTCAGCTTCTTCAGGTAGCCAGTGTGGGCGTCACGGCGGTGGCCGCTCCAACCACACCCGACGAAAGTCGGTGGGGATTCAACGGCGGTGCGGGCCTCGAGTTCGACGTCTCCGAAAAGATCGCGATCACGATCGAAGGGCGCGTCTATCGCTTCAAGCAACACACCTTCACGTGGGAAGGGGTCGAGGCGCCGACGACGGCGATCGAAGAGCTCTTGCTCGACCAGCTCGAGAACGAGCTCGACCCGATCCAGCTCGAGCCTATCTATTTTCAGGTGACCGGCGGCATCGTGATCCGCTTTTAGTCCTACTGAGGGAACATAGTCGGGGGCGTGTCCAAGTAGCCTTCGCCTTCGAGGGATTCCATCATCGCTACCAGGGCGTCGATCTCCTCTTCGGTCAAATCGAGGGGTTGGATCTTGGGGTCGAGGTGGGGGTTGGGCTCGCCGCGGCCTTTGTCGGCAAGCTCCTCGATTTGACGCCGAGCGGCGGCTCGGGAAGCGGCTCGATGGGATTCGCGAGCTCCCATTCCGGAGTCGGCGGCGCGCAGCCAGCAAGGATCAAAAGCACGATGAGGACGAGACCGGCAGAGGCTTTGAGCTTCATTTTCGTACAGTATCATTTAGCCCCACCACGTCAGGGGGTTGGGCCTCGCGGTAATCTTCTATTAATATTGACCACACGGTTTCCGAAGTGAGGAGGTGCCCCCGTGAGTCGGATCCCCGAGCTCGAGAGACACCAGCTCTCCCCTGAGCAAACCAAGGTCTATGACGCCGTCCTCGCATCCCGGGGGAGCCTCCACGGGCCGTTTCGCGCCTGGCTTCACAGCCCGGAATTTGCCGAGCGGGCTCAACGACTTGGAGAGCTGGCGCGCTACCAGACGAGCTTCGATCGGCGTCTCAGCGAGCTTGCGATCCTCGTGACGGCGCGGTTTTGGGACGCACAGCTCGAGTGGTCGATTCACGAGCCCCCGGCCCTCGAGGCAGGTCTCTCGGCCGATACGATCGATTCCATACGCCGCCGCGAAACGCCGTCTTTCGAGCTCTCGGACGAGCGCGCCGTCTACCTGTACACGCATGAGTTGCTGCACGAGCACTTCGTCAGCGACGAAGTATTCGCGGCCGCGCTCGGCCACGTCGAGCAACGCGGCATCACTGAGCTCACACTGCTCATCGGCTACTACACTTTGGTGGCGTTCTCGTTGAACGCCTTTCAAATCGAGACCCCCGCCGACGTAAAGCCCAGCCTTCCCGACGCGCTGGGGAAGGCCGGTAACGTCGCTCAGGAGCGCTGAGGCCGAGCACTCGTGAGCGGGAGCGCCAAAATCTCCTCGAGCCGTTCTATCGAGAGTAGGCTGCGGGCCATCAGCTGCACGACGAGAACGGGCTTCTTGTCATCGCTCTTCAAGGTTCTGTGCGACGCGTAGAGAAAGGCCTTTTCGTCTTCCATCGAACGCGTGAGCCGGAGCACACATTCCGAAATGGAGTCTCCGAGCCCAGGATGGCTCTCGAGCACGCGCTCGAAAGAATCCGAGACGTGAAACTGCTCCATCCAACGAATGTCGAGTGCGTTGAGACGGTCCTCGCGAATATCCACGATCTCGATCCCGTCGATATCGGCCTTCTCTTCTCGAAAGCTTTCTCGTTCGTCGGCCTTGGCGCATTTGGCCGCGACGGCGAGCACTTCTTCCACGAGCTCTCGCGCAAAGTCGAGCGGCAACGCTCCGTGCTGGAGTCTCATTTCAATTGTCGTTTCGAAGGTTCAAGTAGACCACGTTCGTGCGCCGCAAGGCAAGTCTTCTCGACCGTGTGGTAATCTCGCCCCCTGCGTCTGGAGGCAACATGAGTGGTCGGGATCGACAGCTAGGAATGGGCCGCGACATCACGCGCCGGGATTTTCTGAACGGTGTCTCCATCGCCGTGACGAGCTCGCTTTTCTCCTGTCGCGGCGAGACGCCCTCCGTCAGCGACGCGCCTTATCCGCCTGCTCTTACGGGGATGCGCGGCTCTCACGATGGGTCTTGGGAGGCGGCGCACGAGATGATAGACGGCGCCACGTGGGCGAGCGCAACAGATACAGGCGAGACCTATGACCTGATCGTCGTCGGGGGCGGCATCAGCGGGCTCGCGGCCGCGCACTTCTTCCGAAAGAGCGTCGGCGATGAGGCGCGTATTCTCGTTCTCGATAATCACGACGACTTCGGCGGACACGCCAAGCGCAACGAGTTCACGAGCAGCAATGGGCGTTTTCTCATCGGCTATGGCGGCAGCCAATCCATCGATACTCCGTCCGGGTTCAGCGACGAGACGATAGGACTCTTCGAAGAGCTCGGCATCGAGCTCGAGCGCTTCCACAGTGCCTTCGATGGCGAGCTCTATTCTTCGCTGGGTTTGAGCCGAGGAACGTTTTTCGACCGTGAGAGCTTCGGGACGGACCGGCTCGTCATCCGCCGCGATTTGTCGTGGGAAGACTTCGCCGCACTCATGCCGCTCGACCCAGAAGCGCAAAGGGATCTCGTTCGACTGCACGAAGAGCCGAAGGATTATCTCGCCGAGCTCGCGCCCGCGGAGAAGAAGCAAAAACTCCGTGCCATCAGCTACCGGGAATTTCTCGAAAAGCACGCGCGGGTCCACGAGCAAGTGCTTCTCTATTTTCAGACGCGCACCAACGGGCAATTTGGCATCGGTATCGACGGCGTCTCGGCTCTCATCGGCTGGCGCCTCGGCTTTCCGGGAATGAAGGGGATCGATCTTCCCACAGGCGCCGTGGGGCGGATGGGACAGCTCGAGCCTGCCCAGAAACGAGACCCGTACATCTTTCACTTTCCCGATGGGAATGCTTCCATCCCGCGTCTCCTCGTCCGCTCGCTGATCCCGACGGTCGCCTCCGGAAACACGATGGAGGATGTTGTCACGGCGCGCTTCGACTATGCCCGGCTCGACGACGAGAGCTCCGCGGTCCGCATTCGGCTCGAGAGCACTGTCGTGCGGGCAGAGAGCGACCAGGAGGGCGTGAACGTCACCTATCTTCGCGGCGGCCAAGCGTCGAGAGTGCGCGGGCGTTACGCAGTGCTCGCGTGCTGGAACTCGGTCATCCCGTACCTGTGCCCCGAGCTTCCCGAAGAGCAGAAAAAGGCGCTCTCATACGCCGTCAAAGTGCCCCTCAACTACACCAACGTCCAGATCCGCAACTGGCAGTCCTTCGCGAAGTTAGGCATCAGCCGCGTCTCCTGCCTGGGCAGCTACTGGTCCGGCGTGGGGCTCGACTTCCCCGTCGCGCTCGGAGACTACGTCCATCCCCGCTCACCCGACGAGCCCATGGTGCTCCACCTCTCGCGGAGCTACACGAGCCCGGGCCAGGCACCCAAAGAGCAATTCCAGACCGGGCGCTACGAGATGCTCTCGACGAGCTTCGAAGATTTCGAGCGCTATATCCGCGATCAGCTCGACCGCATTCTTTCGCCCGGCGGCTTCGATCCCGCCCGCGACATCGAAGCCATCACCGTGAACCGCTGGCCGCACGGCTACGCCTACGAATATGCCTATCTCGGCGAGCCCGAATGGACCGACGAGAACAAGCCTTGCGTCCTGGGCCGAAAGCCCTTCGGGCGGATGGCCATCGCGAATTCCGACGCAGGCGGTGAAGCCTACGCGGACTGCGCTATCGACCAAGCGCATCGCGCTGTCCAGGAGCTAGTGGCGCTCGCCGACTGACGCTTCTCGACTCGACCCATGCGCCGCGCACTCCTCGTCGGTAGTATCGTCATCATCGTCATTAGCGTCTTCGGGCACTATCTGCCGGAAGATCCGCAAGCGTTTGGTCTTTTGACCCTCGTTCCCTCGCTCTTCCTGATCGTCTATATCTTTTGGACCAAGCGCATTCTCGAAGCGCTCATCCTCGCATCGCTCATGGGTTTCCTCATGGTTCACCGCGGCGGTTTTTTCGAAGCCTTCAACGACGCCGTGCTGAAAGTCTTGATGAGCGAGGACATGGCGTGGCTCTTCCTCGTCTGCGGACTGATGGGAAGCATCATCGCGCTCATCGAGCATGCGGGCGGCTCGTTCGCATTCGGTGATTGGGTCTCACGGAGAGCGAAGACCCGAGAGAGCTCTCTTCTCTGGGCTTGGGTGCTCGGGATGGCGATTTTCATCGATGACTATCTCAACTCGCTCACGGTGGGATCGTCGATGGCGCCCGTCACCGACCGCCACAAAGTCTCGCGCGAGATGCTCGCCTATGTCGTCGACTCCACGGCCGCGCCCGTCTGCGTGCTGATCCCGATCTCGACCTGGGGTGTTTTCGTCGGGCGGCTGCTCGAATCGAACGGCCTTGCCGCAGAGGGCGAAGGTCTCGTCTATTTCATGAGGACGATCCCCTATAACTTTTACGCGTGGTTCGCAGCCGGTATCGTGCCGCTCGTCATCCTCGGCATTATTCCCGTTTTCGGACCGATGAAACGCGCCGAAACACGCGCATCCGAGACCGGCGTTCTCGCGCCGCCCGGCTCGGAGAAGATCGACATCAAAGCCGGCGAAGCGCCGTACGTTCCCAAGCGGCCGCGACTCGTGAACTTCTTCGCCCCCATGATCTTTCTTGTCGCCGCGACGATCTATTTCGACGTCGACATGGCGAGAGGCGTCGTCAGCACGATGGCCTTCATGTTTGCGATTTATGTCGTGCAGGATCTCGTGGGCGCGGCGGAGTTCGCGGAATTGAGCGTCAAGGGCATCAAGAACATGTTGTTCCCGCTCTTGATGATGGTGCTCGCCTTCACCTTTGCCGAAGCCAACGAGCAGATCGGCTTCACCGCCTATGTCATCCATGGCGCCGCGCCTCTGATGTCGCCCGCGCTGATGCCGGTCATCACATTCTTCGTCCTCGGCATCACCGAGTTCATCACCGGCACCAACTGGGGCATGTACGTCATCGCGCTACCTATCGTCATTCCTCTATCGCAAACAATCGGTGCAGACCCGGTCCTCGCCGTCGCCGCCGTTCTATCGGCGGGCGTCTGGGGAGCGCATATCTGTTTCTATTCGGACGCGACGATCCTGTCCTCGGCCGCGGCGGGGTGCGACAACTATCGCCACGCGGTCACACAAATGCCGTTTGGCTTCGTCGCTGCTGGTCTCGCCGCCATCGCATTCGTCATCGCGGGCTACGTCACTTGAACACACTCGGCTGGGTTTGTTTTTTTCCATCTCGTTTGAACGAGATGCGCGCTCTCGACCGGTGCTCCTCGCAACTAACACGCACCATAGTTCAACTTTCCTCGAGATCGTCACTGACTGCGCTAGCCCACAACTCGCGCTCCCCGAGCTCCTCGGTCCATTCGCTCTCGCTCGAACGGAGTGACGCGAAATCGTCCGATAGTCCTTTGAGAAAATGCTTGCGGCGATAGTCGTCGAGGGCGTTGGCAAGCACGTTCGACATAGATTCCCCGGCCAGTTCGGCAAGCTCTTTTAACACGTGGTGATCTTCATTCTTTATCCACACCATCTGCGTACTCACACCTCTTTTATCCTTTCGTAGAGCACTCGGGCAAGCTCAGCATCGCGTGGCTCTTCGGTGACAGGACACGACGAAGAGTCCTCCGAAATGTGACGCACATGTATACTACGAAAGTCGGAGCACTCGCTATGAAGCCTTGGTACGCTACATGTCTCGGCCTCCTCTCTCTCGGGGGGGCGTTTTGCGGCGGCGTGGACTCCGACCCATCGGAGAAGTACCAGGCGCCGCGTCGAAGCGGCACGTTCAGCTTCGACGTCTATGTCGATGCCAACACGATCCACCTCGTCCTCGCGGAGTACGATGGAGCGTCGAAAGCGCCCGAGCTGCATCATCGTCGCTCTGAGGACGGTGGCGAAAGCTGGTCCGAGCCGGTTCGCATCGACGAGAACGCGACGCCGGCCTACCTGCCCTATCGCGGCGTCGACCCTCAGATTGCAGCGTTCGAGGACGCCATCGTCGCCATCTGGACGACGGCAGGCGACGACGTCTTTGGCTACGGAACAGGACCTCTCGCGACGGCGAGGTCTTTGGACGGAGGCTCGAGTTGGCATCCAGGACCCGACCCTTCGGACGACGGCCTGACGACGGCTCACGAGTTCATCGACTTGGCGGTCGACGCGGACGGAGACTTTCATCTCGTCTTCATCGATGATCGGGACGAGACGGAAAACATTCGCCGCGGCTTGCGCTACGCGCGCTCGTCGGATTCCGGCGCTCACTGGAGCGCCAATGCCACGGTCGACGACCACATCTGCGGCTGCTGCTGGACGCACCTCCGCACGGATAACGAGGCTCTCTACCTTCTCTACCGTGATGAGCACCCGGAGCCGAGCGATATGCGGCTCGCCTTTTCTCCTGACCGCGGCAGCCATTGGGAACAGCGTTCGGTCGCGGGCCGGTTCGATTGGATGCAGCAGGGATGCCCGCACACGACCGGCGGTCTTGCTTTGACCGAATCGTGGCTCCACGCCGTCGTTCAAACGGGAAAAGAGAGCGAGGCCGGCATTTACTACCTGGTCAGCGAGAACCAAGGCCGGGACTGGTCCGACCTGCATCGCCTCGTGGGTGCAGAAGGACATTACGTAGATCTGGCAGCGACGTCCGACCAAGTCGCCGTCGTCTGGCAGGAGCAACGGGGCACCCGCACGGTCATCATCGGAGTGCTGTCGCATGATGCGGGAAAAAGCTGGAGCTCCCACAGTATCCTTTCCGAGACAAAGGCTTCAGCAAGCTATCCTCGCGTCGTGGCAACCGGAGACGGCTTCCGCGCATTCTGGACGGAATCCGAAGACGGAAGGAAGCACCGCTGGACCAGCTCGCGATTTCCGCGCCCTTGAACCTAGTCGAATCCTGACGACAAACGTTTTGGATCCGCCGAGCTCATCCAGCTAGACGCGGCAATGGCGATCAAGCGAAGCGCGTCTTCGCTACCTTCGGTTGCGCCTTTTTCGAAGTCTCCTGCGATCTGGCCCATTTGATTCGTTACATGAGCAAAGCAAATCACCGGTTTCTTGCGCGCGCGAGAAAACGCGTAGAGAGCGGCGGCCTCCATCTCCACGGCGAGCAGGCCGAGGGATTTCGAAGCCTCGATGGCAGCCTCTGTCTCCCGAAAAGGCGCATCCGTCGTCCATGTCGCGCCGCGCACAACCGGGAAGGCTAATGCATCCATTTCCTTGTCGACGCGTTCGATCAGACCTTGGTCTGCTTCGCTAAACTCGGATGGGGGCAGGTAATGGTAGCTGGTTCCCTCATCCCGAAGCGCCCCGCCGTTGAACTTCAGACCTGCTCCAGTCGTAGCACTTTAAGCCGTGAACCTTTACCTTCTTCCCACCCGTGCCGGCGATTACTTCCTCTATTCCGGCGAGCACGATGCTCCACCAACGGCGGAGCCCGTAACCGACTCCGAGTCCACGGCGCAAGAGCTCTGGGCTCGCGCGCGGAAGGGTTACGACCGCCTCACTCGGCGCCGCCGGCAGAAAGAGCTCCTTTTGAAGTCACTTGGCGCTCTCGACCGCGTTCGCATTCTTTACCCGTCGTCACTACCCGAGAAGAGGGCGCGACGTATCTACCAAACCTTGATCCAAAAGGAAACCGCCAAGCACAAGAAGTGGATGATCGTAAACACGGTAGCTTTACCCGTCGCTGTGCCGTTGAGCCTCATTCCCGGACCGAATCTCCTTCTAGCCTATCTGGCGTGGCGAAGCGTGAGTCATTACAAGATGAAAAAAGCGAGCGAGAAAGCGGCCGAGCTAGAGCTCGATTTCGTCCCGGACGGGCTCCTTGCCGAGCTCGTCGATCTCGTCACGCAGTGGCCCTTTCGGGCGAAACATCGTATCCGGAAGCTCGGCGACCGTCTCGGCCTAGCCCATCTGGACCAAGCGTATGGCTAAGGGGCGGAGAAAAGCCCGTCCATCAACGGAACCGTCTCCCAGTCCTTTCCCGAGGATCGAAAAAGCGTGCGGTGGTGAAGCTCTCCGTCTTTTTCGTAATACGCCACGGCAAGGAAACGCTCTCCGACGAACGCCGGCAGGACCGCCCTTACAGAGTCCAGGCGCTCCTCACTGCAGCGCCATCTGCTGAAAAGGCACTCGCGGATGGTGATGCTTCGTTCCGCTTGGTCGAGCTCGACCCGCTCGTCCCAGCCCCCGACAGTGATCGCTAAGGCCAGCGAGCCCATACCAAACAGACAGACGAGACCAACGAAGGCGACACTTATCTCGACGAGGGTATCGCTCGTGGAAAGTTCGGAATCGCGCACGACCAAGACCATCACGAACAAGCCACCGAAGGTGTAGAAGATGGAGCACATCAGGCCCAACGGCAGAACAACGTAGCGAAGCAAAAACCCCGGGCGAATCTCCAAGGTGATCCCAGACGGCTCGACTTCTAGGAAAGCGTCGACATTCTCGAGCTCGATCGCTTCAATTTTGTGTGTGCTGAATGCGCTGCCTCCTAGAGCCGAAGCGAAATTCGGTTGGAGCTCCCACCTATCACCGCGTCGAGCGAGGTAGCTATCCAGGCGAAGGTGTTTCTTCGGATCGGGACAGCCGATGACCGTACCCGTGGCCCGTTCCTCCTCGCGATAGCGCCAATTCACGACGGGACAGGTGAGCCCCTGAGCCTCAGCACCTCTTTCGATCCGCAGCAGGTTTGCGAAGCACCCCGCCGAGCGAATCTCCACGATGTTTCTGTAATACAAAAAGTAGCCGAGCAGGACGGCAACCAAAACAGCGAGCACGCCGACAGCTAAGCGCAAATCTTGTCCCTCGAAGCCGGACGAATCGCGAAGCCTTTGGCGTAGCCTATGAATCGTGCGGTGTGCGAGAGTTCGTCTCATTCGCGTAAGATAGATTACCGGACCGCGCCGATTCGGACTACTCCTCATCCGGAAGCGCGAATACCAATGCCGTGGGTGAGCCCGGATGTGCTCCCGTCCAAAAAGGAGAAGGCCGGCCGGACATGACGGCGACATACTGCTTGCCCTCGACTTCGTAGCTGACGATGCCGCCACCGATGGGCCCGCCGGTGTTGAAGCGCAAGAGCTCTGCCCCCGAGCGCGCGTCGAAGACGAGAAAATCGCCCGTCAGCTCTCCCGCCAAAACGAGTCCACCCGCGGTAGTGGTTACCGCTCCGACAATGGGACGCGGCGAGTCGAATTGCCACCGGATCGTCCCGTCACCGGCGTCGATCGCGGTAACGTGCCCCTTCATCTCTGCGTCCATCGCGACGCTTCCACCGAGGTAGCTTCTTCCCGCAATGTAGCGAACTTCCTCGACAAGTGAAAACGTGGAGCACCAATCCACTGCCGGTACGTAGAGCATGTTCGTCGCTGGGTTATATGCGGGACCATTCCACTCGACGCCCCCGAGTATACCGGGACAGGCGTGGACACCTTCGAGGGTTAGCGGCTCCTCGACGTTCGACAACGTGGTCACCTCTGCCTCGAACCATTGCTCGTGCGTGTTGCGGTCGAGAACTCTTAACACGCCGTCCTTTCCAACCGTCGCGATCACGTCGCGCTCGCTCCCGGCGATGGACGTCTTGTAGATGGGGCTTACCTGCGTCAAGTCCCAATCGTGGAAGTCGCTAGGCACGGTTTGCCGATACCAGTGACTCGAGGTCTGTGCGTACGTGTTCACTCCGACAGGACACTTAGTGAAATCCTTCGGAATCTGATGCAGCCAAGGAGTTGAACGTCATGCCGATGCGATCCACGCGTGTTTCTCGGCGGAGTTTTCTCGAAAGCGCCGCTCTCGTTACCGGGCTCCTGTCGAGCGTTCGTGCCGCCATCGCGCAGCCGGCCGAGGCTCTGCACTACATGTCCGTGATGGAAGTGGCGCGCCGCATCGAGAAGAAAGAGATCTCGCCGGTCGAGCTCACGCGCGCGATGCTGGCCCGTATCGAGCGGCTCGACGGCCGCTTGAAGAGCTACACGACCGTCATGGCGGATCAGGCGCTCGCCTCCGCCAAGGCTTGTGAGAGCGAGATCCAAAACGGCAACTATCGTGGCCCGCTGCACGGCGTGCCTATTGCCGTAAAGGACCTGTACTTTACGAAGGGCGTTAAAACGATGGGCGCCACCAAGGTGCTCGCCGATCACGTTCCGAGCTACGACGCGACGGTCGTGTCAAAGCTACGAGACGCCGGCGCTGTTCTGCTCGGCAAGCTCAATCTCACTGAAGGCGCAATGGCTGGATACCATCCCGACTTCGACGTCCCGGTAAACCCTTGGCAAGAGGATCACTGGGCAGGGGCGTCCTCGAGCGGCTCCGGCGTGGCGACGGCCGCTGGCTTGTGCTTCGCCTCGCTCGGAAGTGACACCGGAGGCTCGATTCGCTTTCCCGCGGCTTGCAACGGCATCGTTGGACTGAAGCCGACCTATGGGCGGGTGAGCCGCTACGGTGTTCTTGCACTCGCAGAGTCGCTCGATCACGTCGGGCCTCTCACGCGCACGAGCGCTGATGCGGGCATCATGCTCGAAGCGATCGCGGGTCACGACAGAAACGATCCCACCTCGGTTGCGGAACCTGTGCCTTCCATGTTGGACGGAATCGAGGACGGCGTCTCCGGGCTGAGAATCGGCTACGACGAAGCCTACGCAACCGAGGATACCGACGAAGGACTCGTGGCCTCCATTGGCGATGTCTTGCAACGGCTCGAGCGGCTCGGGGCTCGCATCGTTGACGTCAAAGTTCCCGACTCGAGTGGTGACGACTGGTTCACCCTCTGCTCTGCAGAGGCTGCGGCCGCGCACGAAGCGAACTATCCGTCCCGTCGCGACGAGTACGGATCGTATTTTCGAGAATTTCTGGATATGGGCGCCAACGTGACCGGCGTTCAATATGCCAAAGCTCACAAAGGCCGCGTCGAGTTCCGGGGCGCATTCCGCACGATGCTACGAAAGGTTGACGTGCTCGCGTGCCCGTCGATGCCCAGGCCCCCTTTTCTCGCACCACCGAGTCGCCTTTACGGCTCCATCGCTGAAATCATGAGCCTCCTAGCCGCGGAGGGCGACTTACTACGATTCACTGGACGGTTCGACTTCAGCGGAAGCCCCACCATCTCTCTTCCGTGCGGGTTTTCAGAAGAAGGGCTGCCTTACAGCGTTCAGTTCGTGGGGCACCACCTCGCAGAGGCCCTGCTCTGCCGCATCGGCCACACATACGAGCAAGAGACAGATTGGCACCGCCGGCACCCAAACGTGTAGGAATCTCCCCATTTATTCGGCCATGAGGTCGTAAACGCCTCGCTCAAACAGATCCAGCGTCTCGAGCGCTCTTGGATCTGAAAAAGGGAGGAACTGACTCAATATGACGCCGGTTATTCCGGCCTGTGGATCGACCCAGAAATAAGTGTTGTAGAGTCCAGCCCAGGCAAGTGAGCCGCTCGAGCGCCCACCCTCCTTCGCGCTGAAATTGATCAGAAAACCCAAACCGAACTTGTCGCGTCCATCATCAACGAATGTGAAATCGTGACTCAACTCCGGGCGGGCCGTCTCAAGGGCGGGAACCGTCAGGTCGCCGATGTGATTCTTAGCCATCGATCGTACCGTCTCCGCGGAAAGAATTCGCGCACCATCAAGCTCACCGTCGTTGAGCAGCATCCGCAGAAACCTCATATAGTCTTCGGCCGTCGAGGAAAGGCCGCCGCCACCAATTGAACTCGGTCACGACCTCCGGGTCCTCTCTCGGCAACTCACTCAAGGTTCCGTCGGCTTCCCGGCGGTGTTGCGTCACGAGCCTCGACCACTCCGACTTCGGTACGTTGAAATGGGTGTCAGGCATATCGGGCGGATTGAAGATACGTTCGCGAAAGTAATCCTCCAAGGACTGTCCCGACACGGCTTCGACGAGACGTCCCAGCCAGTGGGTGCTCCTGCCGTAATACCACGCCGTGCCGGGGTCGAAGAGGAGCGGGCCCGCGGGATAGACCGCACCTTCCCGAGGTTCGAAATCCCTCAAGATTGGACTCAAAAAGCCGTAGCCGAGCCCGCTTGTGTGCGTCAACAGCTGGCGGACCGTCATGGAAGTCTCGGCCTTTCGCAGGGTGTACTCACCAGACTCGCTATCGAACGTCTCGAAGACCGGCACCTCCAAGAGCTCGGGTAAGTACTCGCCAGGATGATCCTCGAGCCCTATTTTTCCAGCCTCGACGAGCTGCATCAGCGCGACCGACGTTACGGCTTTGGTCATAGATGCGATCCGAAAGATGGTGTCCAACTTCATAGGAACGGCATTGGTAGCATCGGCCATACCGAACGCCCCGGAATACACAACGCCTGACGCCGTCGCGGCCATCGCAACGACGCCGGGCACGTCTCACCGGTCGACGGCAGCCATCAACGTCCCATCGAGACGATCGGCGTCCGACACTGCCTGAGGCGGCGGCTCGGATGCGCACGCGGTAACAAGCGTCGTGAAAGCCAAGCACGCAAAAGCGCGCCTCGTTGTCGTCAGCATCATCTCAACCTTTCTCGGTCGCTGCGGGACCGAGCGTAACGTTCCGCCGTCGACTTCGGCGGCTGCGTGAGCCTTCCAGATATGCAGCGGTTGTGTCTGTCCAATCATAAGATGGCGACGGCGGGGGCAATCGTATAGGGCGGTTACGCATCGGGTCAACGGCCACCTCCTTATCGTGATGCGCCTTTACGTCCAGCGATTCCCCGAAGGCGGTGACAAGCTGCAGATATCCGGCGGCACGGTGCCGCTCTGGGGGCGGAACGGCGAAGAGCTCTTCTATCGAAACGGGAACGACGTGATGGTCGTCGCCATCGAAAAACGTCCGACCTTTGCGCCCGGAGCCGCCGAAGTCCTCTTCAACGGTGAATACCTGCTGGATCCGGCAAGAGTGTACGACTACGACGTCCATCGAGATCGTTTTTTAATGGTGAAGCTCGACGAAAGTCAATACGCAACCACCGCGCTCGTCGTTGTCATCAACGGGTTTGAAGAATTGAAGCGGCTCGCGCCACACCGCTGAGCTCGGTCCAAGCAAACTTTGACTTCTCGCCCACACTCGCGTTAACTTCCTCCGAACTGAAAAAGCCATGCAAGGCTGAACGCTCTCCCACTACGAGATTTTGGACGAGATCAGCCGGGGCGGCATGGGCATCGTGTATCGGGCGCGCGACGTGAAGCTCAACCGCGAGGTGGCGCTCAAAGTCCTTCCCCCCGAGCTCGTTTCCGATTCCGGCCGCAAGCGCCGCTTCGTTCAAGAAGCGCAGGCCGCCGCGGCCCTCAAGCATCCGAACATCGCCGTCGTCCACGAGATCGACGAGGATGACGGGGTCACCTTCATCGCGATGGAGCTGGTCGAGGGCGAGCTCTTGAGCGACGCCTTGAAAGACGGAGCCCTCCCGACGGAGAGGGTATTGGAGCTGGCCGCGGATATCGGCCGCGGCCTGGCGCGCGCTCACGAAAGTAACATCGTCCATCGGGACCTAAAGCCGGGCAACGTCGTTTTGACCCGGGACGGCCAGCCCAAGATCATCGACTTCGGACTGGCCAAGCTGTTGGAGCGCGCCGGTGGCGCCGAGAGTGAAGCGGCGACCGCTATTAAAGGCGCCACGGAACCGGGGCAAGTCGTTGGCACCGTCGCCTACATGTCACCCGAGCAAGCTCGGGGCGAGGATATCGACGCGCGCTCCGACATCTTCAGCTTCGGCATCGTCCTTCACGAGCTCTTGACGGGAACGAACCCGTTTGACGGGCCGAGTGCACCTGAGCTTCTGAGCGCGATCATCAGGGAGCCACACGCCTCGCTCCCGCACGGTAGCGGCACGCCTCATCGTCAATCGCTGCAGCGTGTCATCGATCGATGTCTCGCCAAATCTCCCGACGATCGGTTCCAGCAGATGTCCGACGTTGTCGCATCGCTCGACGCGCTTCGCTCGACCGCTCCGAGCGCCGCCTCTTCGCGGCGCGCCTGGCGCGTGACAGTCGCCGCGGTCTGCATTGCGTCGGCAGCGCTCGTCGGACTTTGGTTCGCTCGCGGCGCGCCGTCCGAGGTGAAGTGGGCGCGAGAGACAGGACTTCCCGAGCTTCAAGATCTTGTCGATGCGGACGACTATTGCGGCCGCGTTCTCTCTAGCGCTGCGACTGGATGAGGTGCTCGACGACGACCCGCTTCTAGATGAGCTTTGGATGAAGTTGGCCCAGACCATTTCTGTAGCGACGGAACCCGAGGGGGCGGACATCTATTTTCGGGCGTACTCGGCTCAGGAAGCGGAGTGGGAATCTCTCGGCGCCTCTCCGCTTCAGCCCACGCAGGCGCCTTTTGGCCTCTTCTGGCTGAAGATTGAAAGAGACGGGTTCCAGACGATTGAAAGCCTCTTTCCTCGCCGCAGCACAATCTCTTCTCCAACTGAGGATCTATCCTTCCAAGTTACGCTGAACCCTACGGATGCAATTCCCGAGACCATGGTCCGGGTTCCAACCGGCCCGCTCGCGGTCTCCCTGTTCGCGTTCGACAACGTCCCGGTCGAGGCGTCTTCTTACCTGATGGACAAACACGAGGTCACGAACGCGGACTTCAAGAGTTTCGTGGACGAGGGAGGATACGGGACTCGAGAGCTGTGGCGCCACGAGTTTCGCTATCGTGAGAAGCGCGTTTCGTGGGAGGTGGCCATGCGCCAGTTCCGGGATGAAACGGGGAGGCCCGGTCCCTCGACCTGGGAGGTGGGCGCCTACCCCGAAGGTCGAGCGAGATATCCGGTTTCCGGCGTGAGCTGGTTCGAGGGCGCCGCCTATTGTGTGTTCGTCGGAAAGCGGCTTCCCAGCATCTATCATTGGCTTGGCGCGACGAGAACATCCATGGCCGATGCCGTCATTTCCATGAGTAACTTCGGAGGCGGGCCGATGGCCGTAGCAATTCATCCGCCGGGTCCGCGCGGAACTTATGACATGGCGGGAAACGTCCGGGAGTGGTGCTCGAACGAGGTCGGCGAGCGTCGCTATATCCTCGGCGGCGCCGCGAACCAACCAACGTTCATGTTCTACGAATCAGACGTCGCATTTCCCATGGACCGTTCCTCCACGAACGGCTTCCGTTGTGCGGACTTCCTCGACGCCGGTCGAACCGAGCTCGACGCTCTGATGGCCCCTATCGAGCTACCCGTTCCGCCGGAAAAACTCGAGCCCGTTTCCGACGAGGTTTTCGAAGCGTACAAAGCCTTGTTCGATTTCGACCCCGTACCCCTCGACTCAAACGTGGACTCCGTGGACGTGTCGAGTCCTTACTGGAGGCGAGAGAAGATCACGTTCCGGGCCGCCTATGCGGAAGAGGACGTGGCGCTCTATCTCTTCTTGCCGACCTCTCGAGATCCGCCTTTTCAGACCGTAATCTATTTCCCCGGCGTCGCTGCCCAGCGCCAGAGCTCGCCCGACAAGCTACAAATGCGCTACGTCGCTTTCTTGATCCATAGCGGCCGCGCCGTCGCGTACCCGATTTACAAAGGCACGCATGAGCGGAAAGAACCTATTCCTGAAGATATGCGCTCCCGCGCCTTTGTGGACTACCACACATACTGGATGAGCGACCTCACTCGGACGGTCGATTACCTGGAAACACGCGACGACATCGACACCGATAAGCTCGGTTACTATGGGTTCAGCTGGGGAGGGACAATCGGAGCGATGGTGCTCGCGCTGGAACAGCGGTTCTCTGCCGCGGTGCTACTCGACGGCGGTTTGAGCCCGATTCCCAGGAGGCCCGAAATCAGAATCGGCTACTACGCTCCCCGCGTCGAGACACCAGTCTTGATGATCAACGGATCCGAGGACGCGACCTTTCCGCTCGAGCGTAGCCAGAAGCCCCTTTTCGATCTGCTCGGCACGCCCGCCGAGAACAAGCAACACATTCTGTTTCCGGCCGGTCATGCTGTTTTTTCGCGCTTCAGAAATCAGGCGATCGGCAAGATCCTCGACTGGTTCGACCGCTACCTCGGCCCGACTTCATAGGCCGCGGCGTAGCGTCGATGACTACCCGCCTGCGAACCGGGCGCCCATGACCGCCTGGAGCGGCCCGAGTACGGCTTGGTTGTCTCCAACGTAGATGGCGATGACGCTTCCCGTTAGGAAGAAATGGGGGGTTGCCACCCAACCCACCATAGTGGTTCCAATGGTGAAGCCATCTGGTGAAACGCTGGCGGCCTCCGCCCGCGCCTCCGCCTCGCTCGCATACTCGAAGGCCTGAACATCTTCTCCGTTTACGCGGAGGATCTGCCCGGTGACGGAGAAAAAAGGTTGCGCAATAGAACCTATGCTCTCGACGACAGCGCCTTGATCGCGTAAGCCTTGGATCAGAGCCGAAAGGTCGAACGCGGTGCTATCCGGGGAGCTGGGGTCATCACCGCCACAGGCGGAAAGCACGACCAGCGCGGCACAGAGCCACGAGATTCGATTCAACCGCCGACAGTGTCTCAATCGGAGCATCCCTTGGACGGCAGTCTAGCGCGCCTCCGTATCGCTAGCGGGTGAGAACACACCATCCATGAACGCGACCCTCTCCCAGTCCTTTCAGAAAGATCGAAAAGAGGATGCGACGGCGAAGCTCTCCGTCCTCTTCGTAGAATGCCACGACCCAGGACATACAGGCTGGCAAGCTTACATGCTCTACTCGAACGTTCGCCTTTCGGCCAGCTCAAAAACATGGTCAGCACCGGTCACGATCACGCTAACAAAGACGGACGCCCCTCTCAGCTGACGCCCATGGCTGATGCCGAATCCTGTCGTGATACAATTACTGTAGATTCACTTTGAGCTGGTACGATTGTCATGAGTTCCACACCCGCCGCAGATCTAGGAGCAGAGATACTGGCTCGAACCATCAAGCCTGAAGAGGGCAACCTGCCGGTTGATGCGGCGCGCTCTATATTGGATTTTCAATTGGCACAGGTTGATTACGATCGGGTGAACGGGCTCGCTGCAAAGGCGCGAGCCGGCACGCTCACCACTGACGAACGCTCCGAATTGGACGAGTACGAACGGGTCTCGTGTCTCTTGGAGCTGATGCAGTCGAAAGCACGGCTTTCGCTCAAATTGGCTGGGGTTACACCGTAAGCTCCGGATGGATGCGGACCTTCATGAGCTAGTTCGGACCCGCGCGAATCGCCGTTGCGATCGCGGGGTATTTGCAGGGAAACCACGTTCCTTTGTTCAATCCTCGATAGGACCGTTGGAGCGACCATTTCCGGTGGGACGGTCCAGTGCTAGCCGCCCGGACCCCTGTCGGTAGAGTTACGGTCGACGTTCTGGCGATCAACCTTCCGTACCGCATCGCGCTTCGTGCAGCATTGATTGAAGAAGGCATCTTCCTGCCAGAAGAGACGTGAGCGGGCCGGGACGACCCACCCGTAGTGCGCCAAAACTAGCCGTGTCGCGTTAGAACAAACGCGAGGCTCAAACCCGGCCAACGTGTTCCCTGGCTCGGAGCATCGCTTGGACGGCAGTCTAGCGGGCTTCCGTGTAGCGAGCGGGTGCGAACACGCCGTTCATCAACGCGACCCTCTCCCAGTCCTTTCCCGAAGATCGAAAGAGCGTGCGACGGCGAAGTTCTCCGTCCTCTTCGTAGAACGCCACAGCACTGAAACGCTCCCCAGCAAATGCCGGCAGGACCGCCCTCACAGAGTCCAGGCGCTCCTCGGTGCAGTGCCACCTGCTGAGAAGGCACTCGCGGATAGTGATACTGCGCTCCGCTTGGTTGAGCTCGACACGCTCGTCCCAGCCCCCGAGATCGATCGCGATCGCCGCCGTGACTGTGCTCATGAGACCGACGACAAAGACGAAGATGACGGCGCACTCGATGAGGGCTTCCTTGATCGAGTGGTCGGGATCTCGCAAGGCGTCGACCATCAGGGACAAGCCAACGACTAGGCACAAGATTGAGAACAACAGACCGAACGGAAGAGCCACGTAGCGAAATAAAAAACCGGGGCCTAGCTCTAGAATTACCCCGGAAGAGTCGACTTTAAGGGGAGCTGGGATGTAGTCGAGCTCGATCGGGTCACTACTGTCTGGACTGTTCCCCGAAGCCGACGCCAAGGTCGTTTGGAAGTCCCATCCTTCGCCACGCCGCGCGAGGTAGCTATCCAGGCGAAGGTGTTTCTCCGGGTCAGGACAAACAATGACCGTACCGGAGGTTCGTTCCTCCTCGCGATAGGGCAGATTCACGACGGGACAGGACAGCTCGTGCACCTCGGTCCCTCTTTCGATCCGCAGTAGGTTCTCGAGGCACTGCGACGAGCGAACTTCCTTGCGGGTTCGGAATTTCTCGCAGTTGCCGAGCCCAAAGGCGACCAGGATGCCGAACCCAGCGAGAATGAAGAAAAACTCTCCGGCTTGGTTGCCGGACGCATCGCCGAGTCTTCGGCGTGCAGCTCTTTGTCGCATTTAACTCGCTGCCATGACAGTGAGAAGGCCTGGGCTCGTGACGCGTTCTTCCTCGAACATGTTGCGCACGCAAACCGCGAAGCGTTGTCGGCCTTTGATCTTGGACGTGACGACAATGGGCACGACCAGCTCGTTTTTTCCTTCGAAGTCCATGGTGAAGAGCTTTACTTTGCCGCCACCCTCGATCCAGGCCATACAGGCCGGCAAGCTCACATGCACCAAGTCTCCGGCTCGGTAGCCCTCGGGAAGTGCGATCACCAGGTCAACACGATCGCCAGCTCGAAAGCGGTCGACTTTTTGGTGGTCTCGATCGCGAAAGCCGATGCGAATGGGGAAAGCGAGCTCAAAGTCGTTCCAGTCGTCTTCCTTGATGCTCGTGATCTCCACGGCGGCGACGCCTTCGAGAACCTCGATGGACTCGATGGGCTCGTTCAGAGCGTTGGCTTCGGATGCGGGCATTTCCTTGCCGTTGACGCGGAGTCGGCCGGAGGCTTGCACGAGCCCCGCGGCCCGGAGCTCGATCATCAGCGCGATGGCGGCGACCGAGTCTACCGTCGAGTAGAGGCGACCGTTCTCGTTGAACTGGCGGGTGACTTGATTGGCGATGCGGATGCCCTGCTCGAAGCGGCCGAGTGCGACCAGGGTGGCCGCGGCGTAGGCCAGGCCCGCTCTCTGGGCGACGCGGTGGTGATCTCCCGCAAGCCGTACCGTATCGCCAGTGAAGTCGAGTGCAGAAGCTACGAACGTCTCGACCGCCGCCTTGTCGCATCCTTTGCCGGCGTCGCTGGCCATCGCGGAAGCATCCTCGAGGGAGCGGGCCTCCAATGGCTTGCGGTCCATACCGTGCGCCTCGCCGGCGGTGTTTGCCAGTTGCACTCCGGCCCAGGCCAGTTGCCTCATACTTTCGGGAACGTCCGAAGCTTTGTGAAGCCTTTGCAGATTCCAGAGATATCGCACGGTCAACCGGCTGTAGTGCTCGAAGATTTCATCGTAGTCAGGGTACATGGCAAAGCCTCGCCCCTTCCGGATCATCGTTTCTTCGCGCTCGATTCCGGCACGGACGATCTCCTCGGCGCGGCGTCGATCGCCGTCGCTCTTGGTCGTCAAGTACATGAACGTCGCGGCGACGAGCTTGGCGGCGGTTTGCTCGCAACATAGGTGGTCGTAGCCCGCGGTGGCCTTGGTCAGGCAGTCGAAAGACTCCTGAATCGAGGGAAGCACGCGAAGCGTCAAGGCGTTGGCGCTATCTAGTGTGACGTGATCCCCTGCAAGAAGGAGACCGAGCTCCTTGGCGTAGGATCGAAACCGACCGGGCTCGCCGACGGTGAGCTCGACGCGATCCGTTTCGCCACTGTCCGGGTCTTCGACGGTGGCCACGTAAGTGCCCGGGGCGACGTCGAGCTCAAGCTCGGCGGGGCTGCTCACCAGCTCGCCGTCGCCTCCGCGGAGCGCAACGGGTTCGCCGTCCCGAGTCAATCGAACCCGGGCCTGGCCGGATGCGGTCATGGCTCGCACGCGTCCGACGACCTCGTCACCGCGATGCACGGCCGGAGGGAGCTCCAAATCGATGCGGACGGGCTTGTCGACGGTCACGTTGGCGCTCGCTTCCGTCCAATCGCTTCCGTCGAGCGCGAAGGCTTCTACGGTGAACGTTCCCAACGAATCCCCGACATCTATGACCACTTCCTTGGCACCATCCACCGGAACGACACCGTAGAAGATGACTTCGGGAAACTCTGAACGCGTGGGTTTTCGAGGGCTCGCCGTCGCGGGGGCTTCCGCACTCAGCTCATAGACGTCCTCGGTGCCATACCCCGCAACGATAAGACCGCCGGCGTCAGTGGGTATCTCCCCCGCCGCAGGGGCCGCGGGCATGGCCGCGACGTCGGTGAAGACCCCACCACCCATCATGTCATCGGATTCATCCAGAGCCACGATGTCGTCGAATTCCACGAGAAGGGGCTCGTAAATGACTTTGGTGTCGATGAAACCCTGGTCCATCCCTTCCGTGGCATCGGCGACCGCGCGCTTCGTCGCGGCTCCCAGGCCGGTAGCGGGTTTATCGGCGGCGGTCAAACGTCGATCCCGTACGGCGAGAAGCACGGGAACGGACCCCACAGAGCCTTTCGTCGAAAGCTCCACGCGCATCTCTGTACCCGGGCGAAGCGTTTCCGGGACGGACAAGCCGAGCTCCAGTCGCGGCGGGCGCACAAAGGTGGTGTAGCCTTCGAAGGGTCTCCCAGAAACGACACAGCCGGCGACCACCGTGCATAGCGCGCTAGCGCCTTCGACGCGGATCGTTTCCCCCGCGACGGCGTCGCCATGTGCGACGGCGGTCGCTTCACCCGTCGTGAGGTCGACGAGGACCAAGTGGAGCGACTCTACGTCTCTCTTGACATGAAGCTCGAAAGACTCGGACACGAGCTCCTCCACGACAAGAGGCGTCGCGAGGGTGTCGCCTTTACTGAGATAGCCGCCGCGGAGTGGAAGAGCCTCAGGCTCGGGCATCATGGAGAACAAGAACTCCGTTCCCAGCTCGCTCACGACAGTCGTGTCGCGCTCGCGGGCTCGACTGCCGGGAATGGCCACTTCGGCGATGCGCTCCGCGTCTCGAGTCGATAGGAGACGGAGGCGAAAAGGGCCTTCGCCTTTCATCGAGAGCTTGCCGGAGTAGCGGCCAGGCTCATCCGCCGTGAGTCGCTCCGACGACACTTCGCGTCCCGCATCGACGAGCGCCACTTCGAGCTCTTCATCAAAGGGCATTTGGTAGCTTTCGACGGCCAGCTCGTAACGGAGCTCGTCGTTTGTTCGATCCAGGTCGTGGGACAAGAGCTCACCCGAAAGCGGCGCCAAGCTATACTCGGCAACAGTGAATCGAACCGCGGTCCCGATAAGGTCGCCGTCGTCGGTAAGAAGCGAAGCGGTGTAGCTTCCCGGAAGCAGCGTCGAGAATGTATCGACGGCGATGCCTTGCTCGAGCTTCAGCTGTCGAGACGTAAGAAGCTCGCCTCCGACTTCCAGGCGCAGTGTAAAATTGTCGCCAGTCGCGCCCGGCACGGCGATGAACAAATACACGGTGTCCTGCTCCGCGCGATAAAGATCTCGATCGGCAACGATAGTTCCAACGGGTGTGCAGCGCCGCGACTTGGGCGTCAGGATACATCCCGGTAATTCGATGGGACCGCCGACGAGAGGCAGCACCCGATGGCTCTTCGCCGGCTCGGCGACGAGCCGCTGCTCGCGCCCAGACTTGGGTACTTTCGATTCGTCGATGAAGGCAAAGTAATGACCTAGCGTCATCGCCTCGAATACTTGGATGGCCCGCGCCTCTTCTTCGAACTGCACGTGGATCGGTAGGTTCATGGACCTTCTCCTGTCCCGAGTGGTCGGACAAGCTAAACACGCGGACCCCTCGGGCGAAGGGTTGTCAGATTTTGTGGCTCTAACATAATAATAAGGATAGAAAGGGTGGAGGGCTACTGCTTACCTACAATCGCTTGAAGCAGCGGATTGCCCTCGGTGTCCGGAGATGCCGACGGTAGACCTAGGCTACAATTCATCGTCAGCCGCACGTACCTAAATCCATTTAAAAGGGAACACTGCTTCATGAGACAAGTTCGATCGCTTCCGTTGCATTGCATCGCGTTCACATATTTCATCGGGATGATGAGCGCGACGCTATATGGCCAAGAGCCTTCCGATACATGGCCGCAATTCCGCGGCCCCAACCGCGATAGTCGATATTACGGCCCCGCCTGGCCCGAATCGATCAGCGCCGAACATTTGAAGCCCACATGGCGAAAGGAATTGGGCCCCGGATACGGGGGCCCGGTCGTGTCGCGCGATAGAGTGTTTGTCAACGAAACGGCCGAGGAGAAGTACGAAGTCGTGTACGCGCTCGACCGAAAGACGGGCGAGGAAATTTGGCGAACGCAGTGGGAAGGCGCAATGACGGTGAAAGCGATGGGCGCGCGTACCGGCTCTTGGATCAAGGGCACGCCGACATTTGACGGCGAGCGCCTTTACGTTTCCGGGATGCGGGACGTGCTCGTTTGCCTCGACGCCGAGACAGGGCGCGAGCTTTGGCGTGCGGATTTCATGGAGCGATTCGGCGGTCCGATTCCCGAGTACGGATTTATCAGTTCTCCGCTCGTCGTTGGCAATAGCGTTGTCTCAATGGCGGCCGATTCCATCGTGAGTGTTGACAAACATACCGGCGTCGGTAGGTGGCGCAACGTCGTGCGCGACGCCTTGGGTCACGGCTCGTATTCCTCGCCCGAATTCGGCGTTCTGCACGGCCGACCACAAATCATCGCCTCAACGATACCCGCCATGAACGGGCTTGATCCCGAAACCGGCGAAGTGCTTTGGCGTATCGTGATCGACGGCCAGGCGGAAGGGTTGGTCTTGCCGCCATTCGTCTATGGCGACGGCGTATTTACGAGCTCGCGCGACAGCCAGACCGGCTACTACCCGATCTCCTTCGACGACGGCGTCTTTTCAATCGAGCGTGCATGGAGAAACAAAGTCATCGAATATTTATCCTATCCGATCCTGTTCGAGGATCACGCCTACATGCATCTCAAGAATCAGCGCATGGCATCCGTGGATTTGAGAACCGGCGAGGGGAAATGGATATCGAGAGAACGACTGGGCATGTACATCAGCCAAATCGTGCAAGGCGACCGCATCCTGGCGCTCAGCAATGAAGGCGAGCTCATGCTGATTCGCATGAACCCCGAAGGATTAGACATCCTCGAGCGCCGCACGATCGCCGACGTCGAAACCTGGGGTCACCTGGCGCTGGCCGGCGGCGACATGTACGTGCGAGAGCAGAATGCGATTCAGGCTTATGAATGGAAGTGAGGCGCTACTGCTTACCCAAAATCGCTTGTAGCAGCGGAATGCTCTCGGCGTCCGGAGATGCCGATGGAAGCGACCGGAGGTAGGCGTAGATATTTGCGAGCTTTTGGTCCGAGACTTCCGATTGCTGGTAGGGTGGCATTCGCGTGGGGTTGGTCGGATTTCGAAGGTACGTGATGAACCTCCCCTGCCGCATCCGTGGCGGGTTCAATCGGGTGGCGAACCCGGTTTCACCCGTGTAGCCGTGGCAGCCGTAGCACGTGTACTGCTTGTATAGGGTTTTTCCGTTCTCGGCGTCGCCCTCTAGGGGCGGCTCGGCCTGACTGCCCCCTATCAGGAGCGCAACGGCAAAGAAGATTCGAATCACATCGCCCCTATCCGCGTGGCTGCGTGAGAACGTCGATCATCGCCGGCACGCCGGCTTTGACCCGTTCGAGTCCGCGCCGGAGCGCTGGGCCGAGTGCGTTGGGGTCCTCGATAGGACCCTCACCGTACATCCCGTAGGCCCGCGCCATCTGGCCGTAGTCAATGTTTGGATCGGTGATCGTCGTGCCGATATCGGCACGGTCCACACCACGATTGCGCGCCGCGCATTGTTGCTGGAGGTACATGAGCTCCTGATGGTACGCGCGGTTGTTGGCCATGATGGTCAGCAGCGGAATCTTGTGATGGACCGCAGTCCACAACACTCCGGGCGCGTAGTTGAGGTCGCCATCGCCTTGGATGTTGATGGAGATGCGCCCGTGTTTGCGGTTCGCGAGGGCGGCACGCCGTGACCCTTCTTGCTTTCCGAGCATCAAGCGCGCAGTCGACGTGACGGCGACACTGTTTCGCGGGCGTCGACCTTGCTTTTCTTCTTCGTCGCCCGGGGCGCACGAGCCCGCAGTTCCCGCGCCTATTAATAATGACGAACTACAGGCTGGAAACGGGGACATGGTAAGGACTGAGGCACCGGCACATGGCGAAAGCCGCCGGTAACAGCTACTCCCCTTACCTACATCTACCGCGCCAGTCCCCGACCCTATACCAGGGCGTTCGTACCGGCGAAGTTGAAGGGCGCGCCGATTGATCTTCTCGTGAGCATCAGCGTGCAATTCGCCATTTATTGAGAAGCCAAAACAAGAGCCCGACCGACGATAAAGTGGCCCAACCTTAGGTACGCGTGGGTCCGAACCTTCGCCCGCGAGCCGATGCCTACTTGCGACATGTGCTCGTGAGCCCTTTGGATCGCCCGCGCTCACGGCTTGGAATCGCGGCCTCCTGCCGCGCGTAGCGCGTTTGCGATTTCGTCGTGCCCCTCGGCCACGGCGCGGTCGAGCACTGTCTTCCCGTCCTGGTCCTCGGCGTTCACGTCGACTCCGGCCGACAGCAAGAATTGGACGGCGCCCAGAGGGTTTGGAGTGGGCGGCTTCCGGTAACGACTTCCCGAATAGCCCTGGCCGCCTGGATAGAAAGGGATTCGCAAAAGCGCCGTCCGGCCTTCGTCGTCACGAGCATTGGGGTCCGCCCCCGCTTCGACGAGCGTCCGAAGCACCTCGGGAGACCTGGCCCTCATCGCGGGCGTGGTACCGTCCGGACCTCGACGGTTGACGTTAGCACCTCGTTCCACGAGCAAGCGGACGATATCTCCATAGTTGTTGTTTATCGCAACACCGAGTGCCGTTGCTCCTTGCTCTGCCGGAGCATCGACCTCGGCTCCCGCATCGAGCAACAGTCGTGCGGATTCGAGGTGACCGTTGCCGGCGGCGATGATCAACGGCGTACCCTTGTACGGATCGTGATGGCTCTCTGGGTCCGCTCCGAGCTCAAGAAGCAACGTCACGATCTCGGTAGCGTTTCTTTGGGCTGCGAAATAGAGCGCTTCGGCGAGCCCTCGGAGATTGCTCGGATCGATGCCCGTCGTGAGGACACGGATCGTCTCGTGATCTCCGGCGATCGCGGCCGTGACGACGGGAGACGTTCCGTTCTCCGCGCCGTTACGGTCCGCGCCGGCCTCCAGCAGCGCCCGCGCCATGTCCACTCGGTTAATGGAGACCGCGATTTCGAGCGCGGTGCCGCGGCGGGAAGCGAGCTCGGTGTCCGCTCCGGCATCGAGAAGGCGTTTCACCGATTCGAATCGGCCGTTCGCAACCGCCACGCTCAACGCCGTCTCCCCGTCGGTGTGGAACTGCGTGTCTGGACTCATACCACTAGCGATCCCGCGGTCTATCTCGTCGAGACTGCCTCTTTGGATCGCCAGACGAAACGCGGTCTCGTCAGCGTCCATTTCACCCCGTTCCGCCCGTTCTCTCGGGGTACCAAGACGAAAGTAACCGGCCCGTGGCTCGTCGGGGTCGAGCCC
>SMYC01000043.1 GCA_004356105.1 Acidobacteriota bacterium
ATCGGGCGCTCCAGGGGCTGCTTGCCTTCCCAGGTGCGGCCGTCGAGGTCGCCGCTGATGCACAGGGCTGGGACGGATGACGGCACGGGCGACCGGAGATCGTTGCCGAGATCCTCGATGCCCCAGGCGTCGCACACCTCCGGGTAGGGAAAGTCGGCGGCCGTTCCCCGCAGCGAGATTGCTCTCCGCTCGCGCCCTCGAGCGTCGTCGAGTCTCCGCGCGAACAGCCTCCCGAAGTCTCCTCACGCCGGTGAGAGCGGTCAGGAACAAAGCTAGATCGGAGGATGAATGCGGCGGATCGGGTACCGGAAGGGGTCGTCTTCCCCAGCTAGCCTCTCGAACTCGCTAAGAATATAGCGGACCGTCATCTTCTTGTAGTGTTCCTGTGGCCACGTCACAACTCCGTTAAAGTGCCGGTCTTCTCTGAGCCAACGGTAAGGGGCTGCTGAAGAATTAGTTGGACATTAAGAAGTGTGCGATCCGATTGCAGCCGCGAAGATCGCAACGTACGCTATCCGATGGCGGAGGATTTGTCCAGCTTATTGTTCAGCGCCCCCTAAGCGATCGCCTTTAGGGGTTGGTCATTCGTGACGCGCACGCGATTGTCTTCCGCCGCGTACTCGAAGTGCACGTCATCATCGGTGCCTTCTGGAAAAGCCTCAATCGCTCGCGCAAACGTCCCAACTATTTTGGCGTAGAGCTTCGATGACGGCCCCTTTGACGTCGGCGTCCGTATACAGAGGGAACCGGCCGGCCACTACCGCTTGGGTTTCCAGCCGGCAGGCTTAGAGATGTGGCGATCTTCCGGAGTAGGGAGGGACCTCGGGAGGATTCCCGCCGGGAAGCTCGACGTAGTCTTCCCATTCCTGATGCATGTCGTCGAAGTAGCGGCGATCGGACTCCATGATGGCGTCATCTGCTCTGGCGTGTAACCCTCTTTTTCCAAGAAGACGACGTTGACGACGCGCACCCGAGTCCCATCGATGGCGGGCCTTCCCCCGCAAACGCCAGGGAACTTCGTGATGTGGGGGTACACATAGTCTTTTGGCTTCAGGCGCGAAGTCTCCCTTGACGACGCCGGCAGGAGAACGCGTTCCCACCGCTGACCAACGCGTCGTCACCTACGGCGTGCCCTGAAGCCGCGATGAAGCTCAGTTTCCCCTGCGCGGCGAGCGACCTTTCGCCCTACGGCGCCTGGACGCTGAAGAGCCCGCCAACCAGAGCGGGTTCGAGCCGGACGAGTGCTACATCGTCGGCGACCAGAGAAAAGATATCCGGGACCTGGCTATCGAAGTCGTGTGGACGAGCGGCGGCATCAACAAGCTCAAAATCTATCGCAGCCTTGGCGTCGGCGAAATCTGGATCTGGAAGGACTCGCCGATCGCAGTGCACGTCTTGCTGATAAGGTGGGATCCCAAAGAGCGCATGCGTTTCACAAAAGTCAAGCTCGAGAATTGGCGGAACTTCCTCGGCGTGGAGGTGTCCCTTGAACGCCGGGTTTTCCTCGTGGGCCCGAACGCATCGGGGAAATCCAACTTCCTTGACGCGTTTCGTTTTCTGCGCGACATCGCCGACGCTCAAGGGGGTTTTCAGTGGGCGGTGGATAAAAAAAGGGGCGGCGTCTCCCAGATCCGTTCGTTACACGCCAGGCGCCATTCGAACATTGCCATCGAGGTCGAGGTCGATATTGGTACGAATGGGCCCTGGACCTACCGGCTGGAATTCAATCAGGACAATCGCAAACGACCCATCATCCGTCGAGAAGTGGTCACGAAGGACGGGGAGCTTGTCCTTGAAAGGCCGGACGACGATGACCGCGAGGATGAGAAGCGGTTGACGCAGACGCATCTCGAGCAGCTCAACGCGAACCGACCGTTTCGTGAGTTGCAGGAGTTCCTCGCCAAGGTGCGGTACCTCCATCTCGTCCCCCATCTCGTCCGAGAGCCGGATCGCTCCGTGGGACGAACGCGTGACCCCTATGGCGGGGATTTCCTGGAGCAACTGGCGACGACCAACAAGAGAACCCTGGCCTCCCGCCTTCGACGCATCACGGAAGCGTTGAAGATTGCCGTGCCGCAACTGGAGCAACTCGAGCTTCACAGAGACGAAAAAGGCGTACCACATCTGCGGGGCCTTCACAGGCACTGGAGGCCGAAGGCTGGCTGGGCAGACCGAAGAACAGTTCTCCGACGGCACACTTCGGCTTCTCGGATTGCTTTGGATCCTTCTCGACGGGAACCACCCTCTTTTGCTGGAAGAGCCTGAATTGTCGCTCCATCCCCAAGTCGTGCGCCACCTTGCCGCGATGATGGCCCGAATCGGGCGCAAGAACGGGCGTCAGATGCTCGTCAGCACGCATTCCGGAGACCTTCTCTTGGACGAGGGAATCGCACCCGAAGAGGTGCTTTTCCTCGAAGTCACCGCCGAAGACACGAAAGTCCATCGCGCGAGCGACGACGAGCAAATCATGGCGCTCTATGAACAGCGTGTCCCGATGGCCGAGGCGGTCCTTCCGCGAACGGCACCCAAGCGAGCCCAGCAACTCTCGCTCTTTGGGAGCTGATACTCACGATGGTCGTGACGGTGGCCACGGAAGGCATCGTCGACACGGCTGTGGTAGCGCGGATTCTGAGCGCGCTCCACCTCGAGCTCGGACCGGTCCACGGAGAACGCGGCAAGACCTGGCTGGACCGTCAGCTTCAAGGGTACAACCAAGCTGCGCGATTCGCTCCTGACTCGTGTTACGCGATCTCGATCACGATGGCGACTGTGCTCCGGACATCACTCCTGCGCTTCTCACGACGCCGGCTCCGCACATGAGGCTCCGAATCGCCGTACGTTCAGTCGAAGCGTGGCTACTCGGCGACGCCGAGCGGCTCAGTGCATTCTTACATGTGAGCTCGGACCGAATACCATCACATCCGGACGATCTCGACGACGCCAAACAAACGCTTGTGAACCTGGCACGCCGATCGAAAAGCCGAGAGATTCAAGAGGATCTCGTGCCGGCGCGGGGTACAAGCGCACGTGTCGGTCCCGCGTACGCGGCTCGTCTCATCGAATTCGCAGGCAGGAAATGGCGGCCCAGCGTAGCAGCCCGGCGCAGTGGAAGCCTGAAGCGTTGCGTGGCCAGCTTGCGCGAGTGGACTCGCGACGCGCGCTGATCTTTTGAGGTTCTTTCCTGCGAGGCGTCGCTGAGCGGGAGTCGCGGCGCGTCGGGGGGCTGCTTCAGGCCGCGCGCTTTCTTCGCCTGCTTCAAAACCGACGACGCCCTAAAGGGGTTCCTCTTCGTCCTTCGGCGTCGAGGACGAAGAGGCAGTCGATGACTTCGTTTTCGCGTCGCTCGAGGGCTTCGCGCTCGGCTTGGGGTAGTTGCCGTTCTGCACAAAAGGTCCACGAGCGATGCTGTCTGCTCGCGTCGCGCCAAGACGTTTCCGCGGAAACGTTTTCTGTGGAAAACTCCGACAAAGCCTGTGGAAATCTTGTGGAAATCGTGTCTCACGTGAGTCACGTACCGCGCACCGCGCGCCAGAGCAGCAAACGAGAAATCCGAACGGTAGAAGAGGGATAAAGAGCTCGAAACGCGCCGGCCCACGCGCTTCCAAAGGCCTCGGGCGCGCGCGTTTTGGGTACCGCGTAGCCAACGACGCCGACCGGAGCCCAAGAGCACGCCGCGCCCGCGCCGGTTGTTCGCCTCCTCACGTTTGCGGCCCGCTTCTCCATGATCTACCGCCGATGAAAACCGGAGTCCTGGTGGCGACGGGTAGATAGATGCCGACGGCGAACGCCAGCGAGGGCTGACCCAGGAGCTCGGAGACGAGGGCGATGGCGGCCCCGATGCCGACGAGAAGCCATGGGAGGCTACTCTGCCCGTTGCTCGATCGCCCCACTGTACTTTCAAGCCGTGAAGGCATTCCGCGAAGCGCTCCGCCGTTGAGACTCCGTCCAACTTAACTTGGTCCAGACGAAAAACTGCCGTTCTGCGCGAAAGCTTCACGAGCGATGCTGTCTGCTCGCATCGCGCCAAGGACGTTTCCGCGGAAACGTTTTCTGTGGAAAACTCCGACAAAGTCTGTGGAAATCCTGTGGAAATCGTGTCTCAGGTGGAGTCACGTACCCCCGCGCACAAGCGCACCAGAGCAGCCACATCCGAAATCTTAATGGAAGAAGAGGGACAAAGGGCTCGTACGCGCCGGTCAGGCGCTTCCAATGCCTCGGGCGCCCGCGTCATGAGTACCCCGTACCCAGCGACGCCGGCCCGTAGAAGGCCGCCCCCCCAAAGAGACCGGAGCGGAAGAGCACGCCGCGCTCGCGCCGCTCGTTCGCCTCCTCGCGTTTACGGCCCGCTTCTCCATGATCCACCGCATCTATTTATACCGTGCGTAGTGGCGCCGGGCTCTCACGCGGTCTCCACACTCGTTCTTACACCAGAGTCGGGATCGGTTCTTGCTGTCGTCGACGAATAGCCAGTCGCACTCTCCGCAGCGCTTGAGCCTCGCGATCTCAGTAGAGGTGACGAGCTCGATTGCCGAAGCGACGATCGGCCAGATCATGCAATCCAGCTCCTCCTTACTCTCGCGCCGCCGCAGCTCGTAACGCGACCCCTTATGCGTGAGCTCATAGCGTTGCCTTTCCAGCCGAGAGAGGTGATCGAGGAAAGCGACGTCGTCCGCTCTTGGGCGGGTCTGCTCGGCCACCCCGCAGAGGACCCGGTAGAGGCTCTCCCGAATCTTGCGGACGCGTGACAAGGTTCGCCTGGCCGCCGCCGGGTGATTCGAAGCGTTCGCGTTTAATCGTCGTACTTCGGCCGATGTCAGGAGTCCCGCGCGGCGGCTCCAGATGAGCATATCCGCATACGTCTGAAACCGTTCACGCTCTCTCTGTGTATTGCGGGCCCCGGTAATGTTGACGAAGTCGACACAGAGACAACCGCCGACGAAGGGGATGTCCTGGACGGGGAGGGTTTTTCGACGGCTCATAACTTCTCATGGTCAAAATACATTTGACACATGATACACCGAATAAGTATGCTTCGTGACAGGCATAGTGAATGGGAGAACGAGCATGATCGAGCCCGAGAACTGGACCGACCGGACTTGGAGCTTCAGTCTGCCCGTCAGCGCGTTCCCCAACGTCCTCG
>SMYC01000044.1 GCA_004356105.1 Acidobacteriota bacterium
AATTTTTTCCGGGTCTTCCGCAGAATCTGTGGGTAGAAACCGCGTGAGAGCGCCCTGTTCTTCAAACCCACGGGCTGGCGCTGTTGCGAAAGTGTGGCCTATGGACGCTGCCGCGATTATGGAAAACGCAGGAAGTGCGTGCGCAAGTCTTAGGTTTACGTTCGGGATCTCTTAAGCCGCCGAAAGTGGAAGACACCAGGTGCGGTAGTAATGCGTTTTATGCTCAGGCTCACCTGGTGGCCGGAGGGATCCTGCGATGCCTTGACATGTTTTCCAAAGCAATAAAGGAGTTCCATGATCGGTCCGGACAAGCGCAAAGCGATCGTCATCCTTCATGAGGAAGGCATGGGTTTGCGGGAGATCAGCCGTCGCTTGAAGGTGAGCCGGAAGGCGGTGACGGACATCATCAAGCACGGCGGCGCCGTGCCCAACACGGTGCGCAAGGACAAAATAGAGGTGGAACCTGACCTTCTCCGCAAGCTTCATGCCGAATGCGAGGGGCGGATCCAACGTGTCCACGAAAAACTCACCGAGGAAGAGGGGATAAATATCGGGTACTCCACCTTGGTTCGGATGATACATCCGGAAACACCGGTTCATCCGGGAGTTGTTTCAACTATACCGGAAGCTCGCCCGGCCGGTGTTCCTTCAAACGGTGGCGCGGGCGTTGAAATATCGAATCACGGAGATGGAGACGGTCGAGCGTATCGCTGTGTTGTATCTGAGTCATGGTCATTATGAGACGCCTTGCGTGGACATCGACGAGGAGCTTCAAACGCGGCCGTCCTACCTGGAAGGCCGTCTTTGTGATGACGTGGATCTATCCATCTACGACAAGATGCTGGACGAAGACGATGGATGATGAACTCAAGCACAAACTTAGATACATCCGCTTCAACGGCCTGTTCGGCAACTGGGACCGCTGGCTGGAGGTGGCGCGAAAAGGAAACTTCTCCCATACGAGACTGCTCAAGTATGTCATCGAGGAGGAACATAAGCTCAAGAAAGAAAACTCACGGAAGATGAGGCTCAAGCGAGCCAAGATTCCCGAGATGTTGGTTATGGAGACGTTTCCCTTTCGCAGGCAGCCGAAGCTGAGCAGAAAGAAGGTCCTCGCCATCTACGACGCCTTCGACTACATGTCGAAACACCAGAACGTGATCTGGATCGGGCCTACGGGCACGGGGAAAACAGATCTTGCCACAGCCTTTCTTATTCAAGCGATCGAGCACGGTTATAACGGACGATTCATTCCGTTCCCCGAGCTCGTGGAGACGTTGTACAAGTCCGTGGCCGATTAGCGAAGCCATGGTGTTAAAAACCTTCGCCTCCTATGATGCCTTGCTCATCGACGAGATCGGATACATCGAAGACCACCTTGGTAACTTCGAACCTCGGCTTTCAGCAATGGACGTCGTTTCTGCAAAACGACCAACTCACAGCCGCCCTGATCGACCGTCTTACCGAAAACAGTCATGTCATCAACATGAAACAATGCGTCAGCCTGAGGTCCAAGCTGGCGCCGAGCTGAGTTGGATGGCCGCGTCGAGCTCCGGTTGGTTGACTGCGTAGCGAAAGCTTTCTCCACCGCCCCAGCAAAAACCGATCGTGGCTGTCTTGCCGTTCGAAACTGTTAGAGCGTACTGTGGCTCAGGGGCCCTGTTCGAGATGTCCCAGAGCCGGCCGGTTGCTGCTCGCCAAAACGTGCGCGGCTGACGCGAGGAGACAAATAGCGAGGACCCATCCCGTCGAGCGTGAGAGATATCGTGGAGTCATATCTTTTTTCCTTCAGCGAACGAGCGCGGTGACCAGCCAAGGTTGCCAGCTCAGCAAGATCAATACGACCACCGTCGTTGCGAGAAAAGGGAGAAGGGCGACGAAGACTTTCGCCGGGGCGACGCCGGCAGCGGCCGACGCCATGTAGAGACCGGTACCCACGGGCGGCGTCAGAAGCCCGAGCACGATGTTGATGCACAAAACGACGCCGAAGTGAAACGGGTCGATTCCATAAACGCTCTGCGCTATGGGCAGCAAAATGGGCACGATCATGATCATGGCGGGAATACCGTCGAGCACCGCGCCAATCAGCAACAAAACGACGTTGGTCAAAAGCATGAAAACGAACGGGTCCGCGGTGACGGTGACGATCCACTGCGCCAGCTGCTGCGGTAGTTGCTCGAAGATGAGAACCCAACCGAACAAGCCGGAGGTTGCGATGATGAAGAGAATGATTGACGCGTTCATGCCCGCCCGCACGAAGCCCTGCCACAACTCGCTCCAGGCGAGCTCGCGGTAGTACCATCGGCCGAGCGCTATGGCGACGAGAGCCGCGAGCGCCGCGGCTTCGGTCGGCGTTGCCAGGCCGAAGAATATACTGAGCAGGATCACACCCGGAATCATCGCCGGCGGTAATCCGTCCAACAGATCGCGGCGTTTCTGCTCGCGCGTCAACGCCTCGGGCCTCGGATAGTCGTACTTTCCTCCCAGCCATATCACCGCGAGAATGAATCCGGCGAGCATGAGAATCCCGGGAACGATTCCCGCGAGGAACATGTTCCCGATGGAAACTTGGGCCAATACACCGTAGATGATGAACAGCATCGAAGGAGGGATGATCGGCGACAACAAGCCCCCGGCCGCGGTCGTTGCCGCGGCGAACTCTCTTTTGTAGCCTTGTCTCTCCATCTCGGGCACCATGGTTTGAGACATCACGGCGATCTGCGCCGTGGCCGAGCCCAGGATGGACGCCACCATGGTGTTGGCCGCCAAATTGACATAGGCCAGGCCTCCGCGCGTCGTGCCCATTGCCACGGAAGCGGCCTTGATGAGGCGGCCGGTGATACCCCCTGCATTCATAGACTCTCCCACCAGCATGAAGAGAGGAATCGCCAGCAAGCCGTAATTCTCGGTCGCGGAAAATAATTGCAAGATGTAGGACTGAAACAGGACGTTGTTGTCGGTGAGGATGATGTAGACGCTCGCCGCTAGGCCGAGCACCACCGCGACGGGTATCCCGAGCAGCAGCAGAACGAAGAACGTGGCGCCCGTCATCAATTTCTAACGAGGCGTTGTTCCCGGTGTGAGACGAGAGAATCGAGCCAGTTGGCCAATGCGTGCAGGCTCATGAGCCCCGCCATCAAGGGCATGATCAGCCACACCCACCATTTCGCGATTCCCAGAGTGGACGTCTGCTCCCTGTAAATGAAATTGAAGCTGGCCTTGATGAAGGCGGGTATCTCGAAGTCGACCGAGTAGAGCAAGAGCGGGTCGAACCACAGCCAGTTGAAGGCCACCAGAGAGAGACTGAAGAGAAGGACGAAGCTGTCGCTGGTCAGTCCCAGCCAAGCGCGCGCCCGCGGACTCGCGTAATCGTGCGCAAGGGAGATCGCGATACCTTCCCGTCCGCGCACGGTCGCTGCGGCTCCCAGCATGAAAGCCCAAATCATGCTGTAGATGGCCAGCTCATCGACCCAGAAAAGCGCCACGTTCAGCGCGCGCGTAACCACGTTCAGCAGGATCAGGAGAACGGTGAAGGCCACCAGCGCTCCGACAAGGTTCCGCTGCCAGTGCATCAACTTATCGGCGCTCTTGCCAAGAGCCGATTGGCACGCGGTGAGAACCTGCGTGGGCTTGATTTTCACGGCGCCGTCGCTTTGCTCGCGTTAGCCGCGGCCTCCGCCTTCAAATCCGAAAGCGTCGGTGCCTTGTCCGACCAGATTGCCTCCCACTCCTCGAGCACCGTACCGAAGAACTCCGGGCCCACTTCGACGATCTCGACATCCACTTCACGGAGGGCCGCTTCCCACTCCCTCTCTTTCTCGATGTACTCATCCATGATGCGGTCGAGCTGCTCGCGGAAGAGACGCGTTACCAACGCGCGCTCCTCTTCCGAAAGCACGAGCCAGGTCTTACCCGAGATCACGCCAACGCAAGGAAACATCATGTGGTTGGAAAGTACTAGGGTTTTCGCGTAATCGTAATATTTCAGCTTCCAGATAGCTTCCAAATCCATATCGATCGCGTCAATCTGACCATTCGCAAGGGCGTCATACACGGAGGCGAGCGGCATCGGCGTGGGCGCGGCGCCGAGAAGTTGGTAAAAATCTCTGATGGGAATGAACGGCGTTATCCGCAGCTTTCTTCCCCGGAGATCCGATGCGGTTCGGATCGGATCTCGTCCGAGAATTTGGCGCATGCCTGCCATGCCGTACCCCACGCCGAAGACGCCGATTTCCTCGGGCATGGACGCGAGCATGGCGCGCGCGACGTCGCCACGCAGAAGCTCGGCCGCCTCGGTCACGTTCGCGACGAGGTAGGGCGCGTAGAAAGCGCCAAACTGGGGCATGCGATTGGTGACTTCCGAGATCGTCAGAATCGCGAAATCCAGCGCTCCAGTCTGCAGCAATTGTAGTAGCTGCGCTTCAGTGCCCAACTGGCGCGCGGGGAATACGGCGAGCCGATGGGCACCGCCGCTCTCGACCTCGAGCTCCTCGCCGAAGGCGTATGCGGCCTCTGTCCAAAGATGAGTAGGCGGTGTGATCAAACCGAGGCGGAACTCACGCGCGAGCGCCGGGCTCTCCGCGGCGCCGGTGGCAACCGTAGCGACGAGCGCCCAAACGGCGAAGCTCAGCTTCGCGCTCGTCACTGTCTCATCCTCTCACCGTGAATTGGCCTGTCTCCCATCATCCCGCGGTCTTCGTGCTCCAGGATATGACAGTGATACCTATTTAGGGGGAATAGAAGGAGGCGCGTTTCTTACGAGTCGCTGCGTTCGGCCGGTGAGTGGTCGCGATTAGTCGGCGACTGGTGACGGATCGAGCCGCACCTCGAGACGGGTTCCTTTGTTGAGCGAGGAGCGAATACTGAACTGGCCGCCGAGAACGCGGACGCGCTCGGCCATGCTGACGAGCCCGAGACCACCGTTCGTACGGTCGGTGTCGAACCCGCGTCCGTCGTCGGAGATGGCGAGCGTGAGGCTATCGTCGGCGCCTCGAAGCGTGACCTGGACGACCGTTGCGCTCGCATGCTTAGCGGCGTTTTGTACGCCTTCTTGAACGACGCGGAAAAGACAAAGCGCGGCGGGAGGTGCTATATGCTCCGGCGGATGGATGGAATCGAAGCGTATGGTCGTCTCGCCGCGCCGGCTGACCTCGTCGCAATAGGCCCGGATCGCCGCGACGAGCCCGAGATGTTCGAGCGTCGACGGATGGAGCTCGTGCGAAATCCGCCTGGCATCCTCTATCAAGGCGATCGCGCGTGCCTGGAGCTCCCCCAAGCGATGGCAGATAGCAGGCTGCTCCTCCGAGACTTCGGTGCGGAGCATTCCTATCTCGAATGACAGCGCGGCGAGCTGCTGATTCAACCCGTCGTGAAGCTCTCTCGAAACGCGCTGGCGTTCCTGCTCCTGTGCGGCGATGAGGCGGGCGGCGAGCTGTGTAATCTCTTCGTGGCTTTCACGAAGTGACGCTTCGCTCTTCGTGAGTGCTTCCCGTGCACGGATATGTTCGATCGCCACGCTTGCGAGATGGGCCGCGTTACGCGTGATTTCCATTTCCTGTTCGTCCGGCGCTCGCGCCTCGTCGGCGTAAAGGCAGACCGTACCGAGGACCTCCTCCGAGCTCGACAGGATCGGTACCGACCAGCAACTGCGGAGCTCGACCGCGGTGGCGGCGGCAGCGAAGTCGTTCCACGAGGCGTCCTTCGTGATGTCGGTCGTCACGACCTCTCTGCGCTCAAAAGCGGCGCGTCCGCAAGTACCGCCTCGCGATCCGACTGGCAGGACATCGAGGACCTCGTCATGATCCCCAGGAAAGCTCGGCGCCGCGATAGCGCGCAGGGCGTCACCCGACGGCTCCATGAGTCGTACGACGCATCCCCGATCGGTTTGGGTCTCGACATCCTCCGCGAGAAGGCTCATGACCCTGGACAAGTCATTCCCCTGCGCCACGAGCTCGAGAACGCGGTTGTTCGCCGCCTGCATCCGTTCCGCGTGTTTGAGCGCGGTCACGTCCTGGATGACCACGCCGACACCTTCGACCTCGCCGTTGGCTCCCTTCAGCGGATAGTGTCCGACGAGGGCGCTTCCTTTCCATTCGGGGACGGTGCCTTCGAAGTCGCTGAGAAGAGGCTCTCCGGTCTCGAGCACATGATTGAGCTTCAGCTCCACGATATCCGCTATTGTCGGTAGGACCTCGCGCACGGTGCGGCCGATATGCTCCTCCACCGAACGGCCGTTCATCGTCGCCAGACGTTCGTTGATGCGGACATAGCGATTCTCCCGATCGGTCAAGGCGAGCCCGATCGGAACGGTCCGGTACACGTGCTCGAGCTCGTCGAGCTGACGACGTGCCTTCCGCTCGCTTTCCTGAAGCTCCTGTTCAATCCGCTTGCGCGACGTGATGTCTTGGACAACGCAGGAGACCGTGCGCACTTCGCCAGAAACGCTGTGCGGGTAGAAGCTCGCAAGGTAGTACACCTTGACATTAGGATCCTTCGGGTCACGCGCATGACCTTCGTGATCGATGACGGGTTCTCCGGTCTCGAAGACCTTGCGATAGATCGGCTCGACTCTCGACGCTATCTCGGGGAGCAGCTCGAAAATCGTTCGGCCGAGATGTTCTTCTACCGTTCTGCCATGGATGGCCGCCAGACGTTCGTTGATGCGCACGTATCGGAGCTCTCGATCCATGAGGCAAAGGCCCACTGGGGTCGTTTGATAAAGATGATTCAATTCTTCGAGCTGATCACGGATCGTTTGCTCTCCATGTTCTAGTGCCTCTTCCGCGAGTTTTTGATCCGTGATGTCGACCACGGTCCCGGTGCAGCGAAAGACACGTCCGGAGGCGTCGCGTTGCGCTTCGCCGCGCACCGTGAACCATCGCAGGCTACCGTCTCGGTGCAAGATGCGGAACTCGACCTCGAGCCGCGCGGTCTCACCTTTGATGTGGCGCGCCGACGTGGCCCGTACCGCTTCCGCGTCCTCCGGGGGCAACAAGCGTCTCCAGTCGTCGAGATGGTTCCTGATTTCGTGCTCCTCATAGCCGAGAATGCGCTTGAACACGGGGTCCACGTAGAGCTCGTTCGTCGAGAGCTCCCAGTCCCAGACGCCTGCGCTCCCCGCCGCCGATGCCAAGTTGTAGCGGATCAGGCTTTTTCGTAGAGCTTGGGCTGCTTTGCGGCGTTCGGCGATGACCGCGCCGAGAAGCAGGCTCGTGACCACGACAACGGCAAGAAACGTTCCCAGCAGAACCAGACTTTCCACGTCCGACTCGCGCGCGAAAGGTCCCAAGCCGCGAAGGGTGCCGATCGTTGCATGCAAAGAGACCATCCCTGATGAAAGGGCCGCTCCATTTTCGCGAAAACGTAAGGACGCCCAGAAAATGCAGGGAAAGGAGAGATAGGCGAGAGGGAGGCCCGGTGCCGGAAACAAAGAGCCGAAGGCTATCTCGCCGGTGGCCAGGAGCAGGAGAGCTATCGTTACCGCGGAGAACATGGCGCTCCGGTCGAGCGACCAGCGTTTTTGGCGCGAGACGAACAAGATGGCGGGTACCGCGATGAGAATCCCCATCGCGTCACCGAGCCACCACGTGCTCGAGAGCTCTAAGAAGCGGGACCAGGGTGCGAGCCCTAGACTACAAAGCGCTGTCGTGGAGGTGAGGGCACCGACGATCGAGCCGGCCATAGCCGCGCCGAGCACGAGAGAGAGGACCGCCCGCACGCTGTCGAGCTCACCCTTGAATTGTCCGGGACCCTTCATCAGGTAAGAGGCGACGAGCACCTCGGCGGCTTTCGCTAGACCCAAGCTGATGCCCACCGTCAGCGATAGATCGGCGGCGACCGTTCGAGCGGTTACGGCCAAGGCCACCACGGGCCAAAAACGCCAGCCGAACAATAAAATCGCCGCGAGACAGAGCCCCGTCGGCAGCCATATCGGAGACGCGTTAATCGCGTCCATCCGCATCGGAACGCCGAGCTTCGCGAGCACAAAATAGGCGACGATAAATCCGGCGGCTCTGAGGAACGTAGCTTTCAGGTTTGTTTCACGTCGTGCCACAGCCCAACCATATCG
>SMYC01000045.1 GCA_004356105.1 Acidobacteriota bacterium
GGCTCGACGGGCACTGGCTCGACGGGCGCTGGCTCGACGGGCGCTGGCTCGACAGGAGCCGACTCGACGGGAGTCGACTCGACGGGAGCAGGCCAATCTGGCGGGGCCGGCCAACTCAACACCACGAGCAAATCGCCCGATTCGGCGACGGGGGCTCCAGGAGGCGGAAGCGCCTCGGCAGGATCGATTTGAAGCACCGTTGAGCGAGGCCCGCGTCGATTCTTCTGGTTGGTATAGATGACGGCATATTCGACCCGCTGGCCGATCCAGGCTGGGTCGATCGGGTCATCGTAGGACATGCGCTCGCCGAGCACCGTTGACTCGAGCGTGACGAGAGGCCGTGAGCTTGGCGCGAAAGTCGGGATGGTGATGAGCGGAGGCGGAGGCGGGCCGAGGTCTTCGAGCGGCTCGGCCGCGAGCACTTCCGCATCCCCGAGCAGATCGAGGGCATCCGGAAATTCGAGCCCTGCCCGCTCCAGGACCTCCTCGAGATCGATCACGGGGTCCTCGACGGCGACGATAACTTCAGCCTCCTGCTCTTCATCCGGATCGTCCGGCCCCGCGGGCACATCCAGTGAGAGAGGCAGGGGCTCCTCGTCCGACTCTGTTTCGGGGGTGGCCGCAACGGGCTCGCCCGTAAGCGGGTCGATGGTAACCTCGTCCTCGCTCCCGGCATCCTCAGAGTCCTCCGGCTCTTTGGGCTCGATGATCTTCGTTTGCTCTTCGATGAGTGCCGGGAGATCGATGATACGTCGGCGAATATCGACGTCGCGAAGCAGGACGTTCTCGGTGGTCCGGTCTTGGTTTGCGGACGGAGCCGTCCATTCGAGGCGGATGACGTCGCCGACCTGACGGATCGTGAACGCGTCGGCGGGCGCCGGTAGTGGCCGCAACGGGGGAAGAGGGTCACCACGCTTACCACAGGCCAAGAGCACCGCGGCCATCAAAAGCGCTGCCAACAGCGCTTTTTCAGAGGATGTAGCGGGAGATGTCGTCGTCCTTCGCAATCTCGTCCAGCATTTTCTTGACGTAATCGCCGTCGATAACCCACTTTTTTTGGTCAAGCTCGGGCGCTTCGAAGAGAAGCTCGTCGAGCACCTTTTCCATGATCGTGTGCAGGCGGCGGGCGCCGATGTTCTCGGTCCGCTCGTTCACCATCATCGAGTAGGACGCGATCGCCTCGACGGCGTCATCGGTGAAATCGACCTCGACGCCCTCGGTTGCGAGCAGCGCTCGGTACTGCTTCAAGAGCGCGTTTTTTGGCTCGAGCAGAATGCGCACGAAGTCTTCGTGGTTGAGGGACGAAAGCTCGACGCGGATTGGAAAGCGTCCCTGGAGCTCCGGGATCAAATCCGAGGGCTTCGCGACATGAAAGGCGCCGGCCGCGATGAAAAGAATGTGATCGGTGCGCACCATACCGTACTTCGTGTTGACCGAGGTGCCCTCGACGATGGGCAGGAGATCGCGCTGCACGCCTTCGCGCGAGATGTCGGGTCCATGTCCGCCTTCGCGCCCCGCGACCTTGTCCAGCTCGTCGATGAAGATAATACCCGCCTGTTCCGTGCGCTCGACCGCAAGACGCGCGACTTGTTCCGGATCCACGAGCTTCTGCTCTTCCTCTTGGATGAGATATTCGAGCGCATCTGGCACTTTCATTTCGCGCTTGCGCGTCCGGCCGCCGAAGATTCCTGGGAGCATGTCCTTCAAGTTGATGTCCATCTCCTCGACGCCCGACCCGGTGATAACTTCGAAAGACGGCGTGACACGCTCGCGGACGTCGAGTTCAACGTTGCGATGGTCGAGCTTGCCGTCACGAAGCTGCACTCTCAGCTTCTCCCGCGTCGATTTGAAATCGGTCCGGGGCGCCGCTGCTGGCGCTCGGTCGCTGTTTTCCTTGACGTCTTTCAAGGGCTTCAAGGGTTCCGAGGTCTCCAAGGGTGTACTCACGGGAGGACTCGGCGGCAAGAGCAAGTCGAGCAGCCTCTCTTCAGCGCTCTCCTCCGCCTTGTCCTGGATCTCGTAGAGCTTTTCCTCGCGTACCAGGTCGACCGCGATCTCGACGAGATCGCGCACCATCGACTCGACGTCCCGGCCCACATATCCGACCTCGGTAAACTTGGACGCCTCGACCTTCGTGAATGGAGAGTTCGAGAGACGAGCGAGACGTCGCGCAACTTCCGTCTTGCCGACACCGGTCGGGCCGATCATGATGATGTTCTTGGGCGCGACCTCGTCTGCCATTTCCGGAGGCAGCTTCAACCGCCGCATGCGATTGCGCAGCGCTACCGCCACCGCGCGCTTGGCCGCGTTTTGGCCAATGACGTATTTGTCGAGCTCACGAACGATTTGCCGGGGCGTCAGATCGTCGAGACCCGGCTCTCCGTCCGCCGATTCGGGTAGATAAAACACCATGGATCCTTCTTGGCTCCGAGCTCGGCTCAGAGCTCCTCCATCAAAATGCGGTCGTTCGTGTAGACGCAAATCTCGGCGGCGATCTTCATCGCTTGTTGCGCTACCTCTGCCGCAGAGAGAGACGTATTGGCGATTAGCGCACGCGCCGCGGCGAGCGCAAAGGGTCCACCCGAGCCGATGGCAAGAACACCGTCATCAGGCTCGATGAGATCGCCGTTGCCGGACAGGAGCAGGATGTGCTTTTTGTTCGCGACGAGGAGCAAAGCGTCGAGACGGCGGAGCGCGCGATCGGTTCGCCAGTCCTTGGCGAGCTCGACGGCCGCGCGCTCGAGATTGCCGCTGAACTCTTGGAGCTTGGCCTCGAACTTGCTGAACAAAGCCTGCGCGTCGGCGGTCGTTCCCGCAAATCCGGCCACGACATTTCCATCCGACAAGCGCCTGAGCTTTCTCGCACCGTGTTTGACCACCGTGTCGCCGAGTGTCACCTGACCGTCCGCGGCCACGGCCGTTCTCCCGTTGAGGGTGATGGCAAGTACCGTCGTCGAACGCGTGCGCGTGGATGAAGCCGATTGAGACATCTCAGGAGTATACCTTGAACTCGGACGGCACCTCGTCCGCGACGCACTTTTCAGACCCCATCCCATCCTCTATTATGGATAGACGACTCCCGACAGACAAAACCGCAAATCCAGAAGCACTCCCAGTACCGCGATGTGATGACGCCATGACCGACCTGAAGCGCCTTGCCAACCGTGACCTCATCCAGCAGCTCACCCAAGCCGGCGCGGACGATCCTCTGTGGCGGGAGTTCATCGCGCGCTTCCGCACGGGCATCCGGATCACCGTGCTCCGAACGCTTCGGACGGAGGCGGAAAGAACGCCTGGCGTCGACGCGAACGAGTCTCCGGAGCTGATAGAGGACTTGACCCAGGAAGTTTTCGTCAGGCTCCTCGAGTGGAATCGTCGCGCCCTTTCGCGGTTCCAGGGACGGACTGAGCTCTCGGCCCATACTTATTTGAATACGATTACCGTCAATCTGGTACGCGACCATTGCAAGAGCCTCCGTTCGCTGAAGAAGCCAAGGGTCACCGCCTCGCTCTCCCACCCGGTGACGCCGGAGATCGCGGCGGAAGGCCCCAACTATGCACAAACGCTCGTAAGTGAGGGTACAGGGCCCGAGCGCCTCATCGCCGCGAAAGAGCTCCGTGAGCAGATCCGGGTCGCGATTGATCAAGCGGCGCCGAGCGCGTCGACCGTAGCGCGGGATCGGTCGATTTTCCAGCTCTTTTTCGTCGAGCGTCTGACCGTCGATGAAATCGCTCGAAAACGCTCGATCCGGCTCTCGGCGAGCGGCGTCGAGAAGCGCATCCGCCGCATCCGAGAGGCACTAAAAGTAAGATTTTCGACCGAGTGAGGGAGGTAAAGGCTCCAAGAACTCGTCTATTAATGAGTGGAGGCCGAATTCCATGGCAGCAGAGCCAGCACGTGAAGCCCGTCCTGAAAGCCCGTCGTCACGAAACGCCCCGTCCGATCACCTCTCTGCTGAAGAGCTCTACGAGCTGGTCGAAGACCGCCTTTCGCGGCGGAAGTTGAAAGTCGTCGAAGCGCATCTCGCGGACTGCGCCGATTGTGTCGAAACTCTCGCCATGGTGCTTCGCGCCGAGCGTCCCGCCTCTCGTGAAGAACAAGAAATCCTCGCCAAAGTTCCCAGGCTTTCCAATGACGAGCTCCTCGCACGATTGCGACCGCATATCGAGGCGTCGGCGCCACCAAGCGCGGGCTTCGAATGGAAGCCCCTTATCCTTACGTTCGTTCTCGCCGCACTGATTCTTTCCGGAGGATCCATCGTCCGGACGCGCTATTGGCTCCCAGCTGCGAGTCGTCGTGCTGCGGTGGAAACGCTCGCGGCGCTCGTCGAACGGCGCCAGGCGACGGGGCGTATACCGCTCCGCTACATCACGGAGTTCGAGCGGGCCGGCGTGGTCCGAAGTGGGTTCGACACCGTCAATGACGATGAGCTCCAGCTCGTGGCGAATCTTCGTGCCGCCGTCGAGCGGGCTCCAGAGACCGAGGCGCTGCTCGTGCTCGGCTTATTACTTCTCGACGACGGGCAACTCGACGAGGCGGAAGAGCTTCTCACCCGTGCCCGCGATCAGGACACGGACTCGGTCAGCGCGGTCAACGGTTTGGCCGTAATTCACTATGAACGCGCGCGCATCGACCCGGATGGAGGCCACGCCTTCCACCAGAGAGGTCTTGCTCTTCTGCGCGAAGCCGAAGCGCTCGATCCCGAAGACTTGAGCGTGCTTTACAACTACGGCAAGTTCTATCAGGCGATGGATATGCATTACCCGGCGGTCCGCGCCCTTCGGCGCTACATCGACAAAGACCAGGCGTCCCAATGGGCCGAGGAAGCTGCCTACGACCTTGCTAAGCTGACAACCCTGCCCTAGGACCCGCTAGTCAGCCCGATCATCAAATCGTTGACATTGGTGCCCGTGGGGCCTGTCTTCAACAGAGCGCCCAGGGCATCAAAAAAAGAATATGCGTCGTTGTTCGCGAGATACTCGTCAGGCTCTAGCCCCCCCTCGCGGCCCCGCGCCCACGTGTCGCCATCCGCGAAAGCTCCGGCCGCGTCCGTCGGACCGTCGGTGCCGTCGCTCCCTGCCGCCAGCACGGTGATGCCCGCCACACCCTGAAGCTCGCGGGCCGTGACGAGCGCGAATTCCTGGCTTCGCCCGCCCAATCCGCTGCCGGTAACTTCAAGGGTGAGCTCGCCGCCGGCGATGAGAGCGACGGGCTCCGGCCTCTTTTGGCACGCGCGAAGTGCTTTGGCAAATGCCCGGGCCCGTTCGTGGACGGAGCCCACGAGGTCCTCGGCGAAAATCTCGACAGTAAAGCCGTGCGCCGAAGCGGCGGCGCGCGCCGCCTCCACGAGGTCCCGATTGCTGCCGAGGATGATGTGCTCCACGTTCTCGAGCGACGCCGCGCCTGGCTTCGGGGTCTCGGGAATAGCGCCTCGCGCTCCTTCCCGCAGATGCTGCATCACCCGCTCGGGCGCCTCGTCGGAAACGTGGTATCGGTCCAAGATCGCCGCCGCCTCTTCGAACGTCGATGGGTCGGCCGTCATCGGACCGGACCCGATCGAGGAGAGATCGTTACCAATAACATCGGACACTACGAGCGTCAGGACCCTTGCCGGTAAGAGCTGCTCGAGAAGGCGTCCTCCTTTGACCGCCGAAAGGTGCTTGCGCACCGCGTTCAGCTCTTGAATGGTCGCGCCCGAACGCAGGAGTAGCCCCGTTATGGAAACCTTGTCCTCGAGACTCAGTCCGTGGGCGGGTGCCACGAGAAGCGCCGACGCGCCGCCCGTGAGCAGGAAGACAACGCGGTCGTCGGCGTTAGTGCTCGTCAGGTCGTCACGAAGCCGCGCCGTCGCGTCGAGCCCGGCGGCGTCCGGAAGTGGGTGCCCGCCCTCCTCTACCCTCAGACGCGTCAACGCCGCGCCGTGCCCGTGCTTGACGAGGACGCGTCCTGTGTAGTCCCGGCCGTCGAGGTGGTCCTCGAGCGAAGCGGCGAGATGCGCCGCGGCTTTTCCCGCGCCGAAGACCAGCAGTCGGCCGGAGCCCGGCGGAGACGGCAGCGCAATGTCCTCCACCAAACGGGACGGCTCCATCCGTGCGAGACCCGCTTCGAAGATGGCCTTCGCTTTTTGTCGCAGCATGGAGCCCTCTTACCGCCTCTTGCGGAGAAGGATCAACCCTTGAAAGGCCGACGTCGGTAGTCTTTCGCTTTGCGCTTGAGATCGTCGGCACAATCGAGCACGAGCACAGCGTTGTACTGCTGCAGTGCAAGAGCCCGCTGATTGCCGGAGTCGAAGATCTTCCCCATCCACAAGTGAGACCTTCCCTTCAGGTTGTCGCCCGCCTCGTCGCTGATGACGACCTTCTCGAACGCATCCACGGCCTCGTCGAGGCTCAGTCCCTCCGTCTCGAACCCGCGAACGTTGATCTCACCAATCTTGAAGAGCACAGAATCGAGCTCGAGACGATCGTAATCATCTTGCCCGGCCTGAATCTTAGCTAGGACGGAACGGTAGACTTTGCTCGCACGGCCCCATTCTTCTTTGCGTTCGTAGACGGATCCCTGGATCAACTCCAGGAGGAAGTTCCTCGGGTAGCGCGCATGCAGGTCGTTTAGAACAGCGAGAGCCCTATCGTATTCCTTTTCGCCTTTGTAGATGACGACCAATACCAACTTCGCGTTCGTGCTGGCTCGACGGCCGAGTTGGGCGGCATATTCCAGCTGCTCGATACCGCCTTGCTTGTCACCGCCCCGGATACCGATGAGACCGAGCAGAAAGCGGATGAAACCCGGGATCGCGCCCAGCGTGTAATCGTAGGTGCCGATCGTCAGCCTGGCGTCGTTGTAGGATGGATCGAGCGTGAGAACCCTCATGTGGTAGTCACGAGCCTTTTTCGCCTCGCCGTTGGCTTTGAAGTAGGCACGCCTGACCGTTGCCTCGAAAGCGGCGAGCGTGCCGTGAGCGACCCCCAACGCGTAAAGCGTCTCGATGTCGTCGGGATGATCCGCCAGAATGGTCTCACCTGTTTCGATGGCCTGGGCCAGCGTGCGGCGAAGCCGGGCTACCGTTTCGGCGTCGACCATGTCCTCGGCGTCGCGCGTCCCGGAACCTGTGTAGCCCACCAGGTTCATCTTCTCCTGCTGGTAGACGATCTTCAGCCAGATGGATGACGCCAGCAAGTTCCAGTAAGTCGGGTTGGTCGGATCCTCTTCGATCAGCTGCAGGAATTTTGCTTCCGCGACTTCGAAATCGAGACTGTACAGTGCTTCTAGAGTCACCGTTTCGAGCGTTTGACCCGTCACCCGTCCGGCATCGACCATCAGGACCAGAAGCCCTACCAGGACCCAGCGGGAAACGATGTTCCCTTTTCGAGACAATACCAAATCCCGAACGCGTCCGGTCGTCACGGTATCGTCTACCATCATCAATGCGTTGGCCCAAGCTTTGTCGGTCTCGCGGCCTAGTTCGATTGGCGAACCGGCTGAAAGGAAAGGTCCTCGTAGTCGTAGGCCGAGTCGGCCGCGGGGGAGAAGGGTCTGAGGTCCATGGCATCGACGGAGCCGTCCGCCCCGAGCGAGAACGTGACGAACGCGTCCGCATTCGAATGATGGCCCCAACGGACGACGAACGTGTCGTGGTTCCAGTGCTCGAGGGGACCCTTGAATGAGGGCGATCTGGAAAAGCGCATCACGAGTTGGCCACTCGATGCCTCCACCGTGACATCCCCATACAGCGCATCGTTGAAGGTGCCGGCATAGCTTTTGAGACTCAGCGACGGCGAGGTCTCTTCGACGCGTGCCGCGAGAAGAGCGTCCATCCGCTCGTGAAAGCGCCGGTTCAAGATCTTGCCCGCCTCCTGGCGCGCTGCAATCCAATCGGTGGGCGGCGCGTCGCCCAGATAGGCGTCGAGGATCCAATACGTCAAGGAGGATTGAAACGACGTCTCTTGATTCGTCAAGATCACGATGCCGAGGCGCTCTCCGGGAACGAGCGTTGTCAACGACGTCATCCCGGCCAGGCCGCCGCCGTGATAGACCATCTTTTGTCCCTTGTAGTCCTTGAGCCTCCAGCCCAGGCCGTACGCGTACCACGTCGGCTTCAGCGCCCTGAGAGGACGGAGTGGATTTCCGATACCGATGGCGATCTGCGGAGACCACATCTCCTTCGACTGCCTCTCGCTGAAGATACGCGTCTCGCCGAGCTTGCCGCGACCGAGCTGAACGAGGAGCCACTTCGAAAGCTCGGAGACGCTGGCATTGATGGCGCCGGCGGGGCCGAGCGTGTCCACGTTCTCGCTCTCGATCGGCCGGACTTCAGAATCCATGAAGACGTGAGGCCTCGCCCAATTGCTCTCTGGCCTGCGCTCTGTAATGCTCGAATTCGCGTGCGACATCCCGAGCGGCCTGAAGATACGCTCCGCAACGAACGCGTCCCAGCTCTTTCCAGTCACCGCCGGAATGATTTGCCCAGCGACGATGAACATGACGTTGGAATAGGCGTAGCGGCTGCGAAAGCTCCGGACCGGCTTCAAGTAGCGAAGCCGTTCCATCAGTTCCTCGCGGCTATAGGTGGAGCGTAGCCAAAGCAAATCACCTCCGCCCGAGCGGAAGCCGCTACGATGCGTCACGAGATCGCGGATCGTGATCTCACGCGTGACCCAAGGATCGTAGAGTCGAAACTGCGGCAGATGATCGATGACGCGATCGTCCCAAGAGATCTTCCCTTCATCGACGAGGATGGCGAGCGCGGCGGTCGTGAACGCTTTGGAGCACGACGCGATCGCGAAGAGGGTATTGGGGTCCACCGGCGCGGGGCTGCCCAGCGTCCGTACGCCAAAACCCTTGGAGAAAACGACGTCACCATCTTTGACGATGGCGATGGCGGCCCCCGGAACGTCGAAGGCCTCGAGCGCGCGTTGGGCGTAGGCCTCGAGCTCGCGAACATCGAGCTCGCGAGCTAGGGCGCCGGAAGCGATGGTCCAAATAACGACGACCGCGGAAACTTTGACGAGCGAGCTCAAATGAACCTCCGCGGAGATTGTACTTCCGAAAGCCGCGCCGAAGTATATTCTCACTTATCAGATTCAGGAGGAAACGGCCATGAGGACGTTGGGGCGCCTTTGGATGATACTGCTCGCTTTCGGAAGCGTGCCGGGCATCGAAGCCGAGACGCATCGCTTCCACCCCGAGGTCGGCTATCAGACATACAAAGTGCGTGAGCCTGTCCTTCGCGTGCGGCCAGGCGACATCGCGGAAACGAGCACGCTCTTCTCCCCGCTTTTCTGACTAAACACTAGCCAGGTAACCTTGAAAGCGTTTGAACCGGTAGAGGCGCAGAGGACGTAGAGGAAAATCCGGGATTTCTTCTTCTCCGCGTACTCTGCGCCTCTGCGGTGAGATTGTCTTGCTCTAGATCTAGAACTAGATCTAGCCAGGTAAACCTGAAAGCGTTCTAAATCCACACCACACAGCTGACTCTCATCCCCACATCCCCTTACCTTTACAAACGCCGCTAAAAGCAAGGAGAGGTGGGGATGGGAGGGGATGTGGGGATAAGAAAGAATTTGCTTCAGAACGTGGTACAAAATCCTCGGTTCTGACCGGTTAGAGGCTAAGACGCGAACAAAATCCTCGCTTCTGACGGGTTCGAGCCTAGAAGCCGATGCGGGAGCCCGCCGATAGGAGCCAGCGGCTCCGGCCGTCGATCGGGTCGAGCGCGTAAGCGAAATCGATGCGGATGCCCGGTGTCGATGCGGAGACACGGTTCGCGCCCAGCAACAAGCTCAGGCCGATATCCGAGTGCATGTCTGAAAGGCGCATCGGCTGGCCGCGAGGCCAGGCGAAGCCGGAATCGAAAAAGCCGGCGATGCCGACCGATACGAGTTGGCCGATGTTATCCGTGAGGAACCAACGGCCTTCCAAACTGATTAGCAACGAGCGATTGCCGTTGAACTGACGGACGGGGTAGCCGCGAAGACCACTTTCCGCCCCGAGCCGAAACTGCACTTCTGGATCGAGCTCTGTCCCATAGAGAAAGTCGGCCTTGGCGAGAATCAGCTTGCGGAGAGACAGCTTTTGCACAACGTTGGCGCGAGCGTGGAGAATCCCGTTCTCGATCCGGTCGTTTCGATAGCGCGCCCGCCAGGAAATGTCTCCGAGAACGAAGCCAACCCCAGGAAGTTTCAGCCCTCGTCGCTCGCCGAGAAAGAAGGAATAGGACGTCAGATCCTCGCCCCCGAGCGCGGGGGTCGAGATCCCGAAAAAGGCGGAGGCCACGTTCCCGAGATTGAAATCTTCGATCCGCTCGAACTGGTGAATATGGGTGAGCTTCAGGAAACGGTGAACGACGCTGCTTACGCCGACCTGCAGGAGGCCGAAGCGCCGGACGTTCTCGCCTTCGGCGATGTCGTCCTCGGAGCTCACATAGGCGAGATGAAGCCGCACGGCATTCGTCGGGTTGCGCTTTAGCGCGCGGGCGGCATGAAACTCGCCTCGTCGACTGTAATGTCTAAGCTGAGCGATACGCTCGCCATCCTGGAATAGTGGGTCGAGGCGATCGAAGTCCTCGAACGCAGCGTGGAAGCTCCAAAGCGTGCCGATCGAAAAGAACGGACGGGTCGCGGAGAGGTTGACGCGATGCCCGTCGCTAGCGCTCGATAGCAACACGCGGCTGGTGACACGCGAGCCGAAGGTTCGAGGATCGCGATAGAACACGAAAGTCTTGTCGCGATCCAGACCGGAGTCATACAGTAGCCGGAGCTGCTTTCCAAGGCCGAACAAGTTGGTCTCGGACGCGCCCGCTGCCCACACCCACTCGTTCCCCACTTTGGCTACACGAAACTCTGGTAGCGTCGACCATGCATCGGAGGTGGTGACGCGCAAAAGGACGCGTCCGTCCGCCAAGGGAATCGATTCGATTTCTGCTCGTCGCAAGAAAGGCAAAGCGCGCAGGTTTCGCTCGGTTTGAGCGACCGCTTCCATGTCGAGGGAGTCCCCGACCGCGAAGAGAAGCTCCTGACGGATGATGCTTTCGCGGGTCTTGATATGCAGCCGGTTGGCCGCCCGATATGGCCACACGTCGCTTGTGCGGCCGTTGTCCTCGAACACGTCCTCGACATAGATTTCGATGGTCGCGATGGTCGGGGTCGGTGCTTCGTCTCGTGCTTGGGACCCCGCACAAAGGAGAAGGGATAGAACAATTAATCGGAAGACGCGGAGCATTTGCGACCCACAATCTACGGTGCGCGGGCGCCCGACGCAAGCCTGCTATACTCCGGCCCGTCCCAAAACCCACACCAATCCTATGGGGGAGTCATCGAAAATGAACGACGCGAAGGAGTGGTACGCCGCGCGTGGTAGCGAAAGAGTCGGTCCTATGACCCGGAGCGAGCTCGCGAGCGGGTTTCAATCGGGTGCATATGGCCCCGAGTCTCTCGTTTTCAAACAAGGGATGAGCGGTTGGACGGCCGCCTCTCAGGTCGCAGAGCTCAGAGTTGTGCTTTCGGGCGGCGGCACTAGCGTTGCGCCACCACCACCTCCTCCTCCATCAGATCGCCGCGCGCACGAAGTCGATTACAACATCGTAGGCGCGGAGATGCAATTCGTCGAGATCGAGCTCGATCCCGGTGAAGGCGCGGTCGCCGAGGCGGGCGCCATGATGTACATGACGTCCGGGATCGAGATGACGACGATCTTCGGAGATGGTAGTGAACAGGGCGGGGGGTTCATGAACAAGCTTCTCGGCGCGGGAAAACGCGTCCTTACGGGAGAGAGCCTCTTCATGACGGAGTTCGTGAACCAGGGCTCCGGGAAACAACAGGTGGCTTTCGCTTCGCCTTATCCAGGCAAGATCATGGCCGCGGATCTCGCGGAAATGGGCGGTAAGCTCATCGCGCAAAAAGACGCGTTCTTGTGCGCCGCCAAAGGCGTCGCGATCAGCATCGCCTTTCAGAAGAAGATCGGCGTGGCGCTCTTCGGCGGAGAGGGCTTTATCATGCAGAGCCTCGAAGGTGACGGCCTGGCTTTTCTGCACGCCGGTGGCACGACCATCGAGCGCCGGCTCGACGCCGGCGAGAATCTTCGCGTTGACACCGGCTGTATCGTTGCGCTCGAGCCTAGCGTGACCTACGACATCCAATTCGTGGGCGGGATCAAGTCGGCTATTTTTGGCGGAGAGGGGTTCTTCTTCGCAAGCCTCACCGGACCGGGCAAGGTTTGGCTTCAATCGCTTCCCTTCAGCCGGCTCGCAGGTCGGATTTGGGAGGCGGCACCGCAGACGGGCGGCGGCGGCAAAGGCGAGGGCTCGGTGCTCGGCGGGATCGGGAGCATGTTTCAAAAGTAAGGATTTGCGGTTCGTTGGTTAGCTTCGTATTGGTATGCGTCCAAATTTGAGATCGATTCTCATTCCTGCCGTGCTCGTGGCCGGCTTCGCCGCCCTCATCCCTCAGTGCGCAACCGAACCGTATCAGTGTCTACACGTTCAGCCGCGACAGCGAAAAGCACCTGAATGACGAGCGGCTCGATAGGTTTCGACGCGAGCTCGGCGAATATGCGGAGCCTGTGATGGAGCTCGCCTATTCTCGCGAGAGCGCCCACGTTACGGTTCTGTATTTGGGGCAAGGACGGTTGGCCGTGGAGCTCGATGAGGCGGGTCTCGCCTTGCGCCACGTGTGGACTGCTACGAGAGAGCAGCAACGTATAGGGACTCGCCGTAAAGTCTTGATCTCTCGCTAAGCGTTGGAAGGATTGGCTCCCCGGGTTGGACTCGAACCAACAACCTACGGATTAACAGTCCGGCGCTCCACCAATTGAGCTACCGGGGAACGAGAGCCGGCGATTATAGCACGGGCCTTCTTACGTCGTCTTCGTCAAGTCTTGTAAGACGAGCTTGGCGACCGCCTTCAGCGTGTCGAAGACGCCGATCCCCTCATCCGAGGCCGCAATGGCCTCGAGCACAGGCTCGTTATTGAGGCCGAGCTTCGCCTTCATCTCCTCGACGGGAAGTGCGCTCGGCAAGTCGCGTTTGTTCAGCTGAAGGACGTAAGGCAGGCTTCGAATCTCGTAGCCTTGAACCTTCAAGTTCAGCTCGAGGTTTCGGAGGCTCTCGACATTCGCGTCCATGCGCTCGCGCTGGGAATCGGCAACGAAGATGACACCGTCCACACCTTTTAGGATGAGCTTTCGGGAAGCGTCGTAGAACACTTGCCCGGGCACCGTATAGAGGTGGAACCGCGTCTTGAAACCACGCACGTTTCCTAGCTCGAGAGGTAGGAAGTCGAAAAAGAGCGTACGGTCGGTCTCCGTCGCTAGAGAGATGAGCTTACCTTTGGCGTTCGGATTCGTCTTTTCGTAAATGAACTGCAAGTTGGTGGTCTTCCCGCACAGGCCGGGACCGTAATACACGATCTTGCAGTTGATTTCGCGTGAGGCGTAGTTGATGAATGTCATCGTCCGGCCTCACTCACTGAACAAGCTATCGATGTCTTCGTCGGTAATTTCCGCGAATGGGGATTCGAAACTCCCTCCAGAAGACTTCTCGGCTTCGACCTTCTGCATGATGCTGTCGAATACGCCGTTGAGCTCCACTGCGGCCTTTTTGACACGCAGCCGAACCAGGCCGAGAGACGAACGCTCGTCGAAAATCACCACGAGAATGACACGCAGCCCAACGATAGAAATATGGATATTGTCTTTCTCACCTTCGTGAAAGAGCACCGAGAATTCCTTTTCACCGATGAGCTTGGCGAGAGCATCTGTTGCCGCAACATTGCCGGCAGTGAGAGATGCCAATGACGTGGTGTCCAAATTGTCGATATTGCCGTGCGCGGCGATTTGCTGACCGTTCTTGTCGACCAGAAAAACGAGTCTCGCGTTGGCGTCGGTGCGGAGCTTGCTCAGAATCGTCTTGATCTGATTAAACTCCTCGTCATACATCACCACATCAGCGGTCGCCATGACTTTGATATCCTCCGTCCGAGACCTGCACGCGGGATTTAAGATTGCGGGCTTGTTACCTTATAGATATATCGAAAAGATGGCCACTTAGCAAGCGGCGCTGCGCTCTAAATCACATAGATTCAATACTCACGGCGGCCTTCCAGGGCTTTCCCGACGGTCACTTCGTCTGCATAGTCGAGCTCGCTGCCGACCGGAATCCCCATGGCGATGCGGGTCACCTTGACGCCTAGAGGTTTGATGAGCCTCGAGAGATAGATAGCCGTCGCCTCGCCTTCCACGTTGGGATTCGTCGCGAGAATCACTTCTTCGACTTCACCGTCCACGAGCCGCGACAAGAGACCCGCGATCTTGAGCTGCTCCGGACCGATACCAGAGAGCGGTGAGAGGCTTCCCATTAGCACATGATAGCGCCCTTTGAACTCGTGGGTCTTCTCGATGGCAACGACGTTAGGGGGCTCTTCGACAACGCAGATGAGTCGAGAGTTCCGATCGGGGCTCGAACAATAGGCACAAGGGTCATCGTCGGTCACGTTGTTGCAGACAGAACACGAGACGATCTTTTCCTTGACGTTCTGGATCGCGCGAGCAAGATGCTGCGCGTCGTCCACGCTGGCCCGCAAGATATGGAACGTGATGCGCTGTGCCGATTTTGCCCCGATCCCCGGGAGCTCCTTCAGCTCCGCAATCAACCGGGACACGGGCTCCGGAAAGTCTTTCACGCTAAAAGAGGCCAGGGATGTTGCCCGCGATGGAGCCGAGCTGGCTTTGAGCTTCTTCGTCGACTTTGCGCGACGCCTCGTTGACGGCCGCGGTCACGAGGTCCTGCAGCATTTCGACGTCGTCTTTGTCGACGACTTCCGGGTCGATCGTCACTCCGAGGACGGTTTTGTTGCCGCTCATTTGGACCGTCACCATCCCGCCTCCGGCGGTAGCTTCCACACGGAGCTCGTCGAGCTGTTTCTTGAATTTCTCCTGAAGCGCTTGGGCTTGCTTCATGATTTGGTTCATTTTCATTTTTGACTCCAAAGGTAGTTGGGCTCCAAAAGGTGCTGGGGTTTCAAAACTCACGCCTCCGGTTTCTTCACGCTCTGAATCTCACCCTGAAAAGTATCGATGAATTGCCGCACGAGCGGGTCGCGCCGAGCTCGCTCTTGAAGGTCTTCCGAGGATTTGTCTTCTGTTTCGATGGGCGCGGGTGGCGGCGCGTCTTTGCTGGCGCCGTTTTCCTGGACCCGGACGGTGACCGATAATTTCCGGTCGGCGAGGCGCGACGCTTGTTCTTCGAGCAGATCTTTCAGCATCTTCTGCTCGAGTTGCTCGGCGAGAACTTTTTGGCTGGAAAGAAACTTCAATGTCAGGCGGTTGCCGTCGAGCTCATAGCTCGTGTGACGACTCACGATCGCGTGAAGCATCGGCTTGGCTGTTTTGAGCTGCTCGATGAGTTGGCTCATGAAATCGCTCGAAGGCTCCCCCTCCGCCTCGCTGAGAGGCGGGAAATCGTCCCGGGCCGTCCAGTCATCCGGTGCTGAGGCGTCCTGAGTCGCTTGCGGCGGCGGTCCAGCCTTCGCCTCCGGGCTCGGCGAGGCCTCAGTCTTAGGCTTAGTCGGTTTCGCGACCACGCGCGGCTTCGCCGCCGGTTTGGGCGCCGAGCCCGAGGAGGGTGGCGGTGGCTCCCCGGCGACGAGCGCCTCGAAACGCTCGAGTAGATCTTCGAAGGAAGCAAGCTTGCGGAGCTGCGAGAGCTTCAAGAGAGCGACTTCCACGTGGAAGCGCGGCTCGGGTGAGCTACGAAGCGCGATCTCCGTCTGCGTGAGCAACTCGAGCGCGCGTAGCAAGTCTTCCTCGGAGAGCTCGCCCGCGAACTTTTCGAGCCCTGCGGTCTCATCGGGAAGCTCGAAGAGCTCGGAAGCTTCGGGCGCGACTTTCGCGACGAGGATGTCGCGGAAATATTGCATGAGCGCTGATATGAAGTTACGCAAGTCGCGCCCACTGCGGACGAGCTCGTTCACGATCTTCAAGATGCTCGCGGTGTCCTGGCCGGTGAGGGCGTTGGCCGTTTGACGCAGCACGTCCCGCTCGATGAGGCCGAGAAGCTCCGTGACGTCGTGCTCTTCGATCTTTTCGCTGGAAGCGGCGATCACTTGGTCGAGCGCGGAAATCCCGTCCCGCATGCTTCCACTAGCCGCGCGGGCCAAGGTGCGGATGGCCCCTTCGGTGATCTCGATGCCCTCGGCCTTTGCGATCATCCGGAGCTGATTCGCGATCTCACCGGGCGCGACAGTCCGGAACTCGTGCTCCTGGCAGCGTGAAAGGATCGTGTCCGGGATCTTGTGGTGCTCGGTCGTGGCGAAGATGAACTTCACCGTCGGCGGCGGCTCTTCGAGTGTCTTCAAGAGCGCGTTGAAGGCCGCCGTCGACAGCATGTGGACTTCGTCGATGATGTAGATCTTGAAGCGATCCCGAGACGGGGCGTAGCGTGCTGAATCAATGAGCTCGCGGACTTGCTCGACGCCGGCATTGCTCGCGCCGTCGATCTCGAGGACATCGAGCGAGCGTCCGCGCGCGATTTCCTCACAGGCGGCACACGTGCCGCACGGCCGCACCGTGGGACCGCTCTCACAGTTGAGCGCTTTCGCGAGAATACGCGCCGTCGTCGTCTTCCCAACCCCTCGAACGCCCGCGAACAGGAACGCGTGGGCAATCCGGTCTTGCTGGATCGCGTTGGTCAGCGTGCGCGTGACCGCTTCCTGACCCACGAGGTCTTCGAATACCTTGGGCCGGTACTTGAGAGCTAGAACTTCATAGGCCATGCTAGAAAAGCTAGATGCTATCCTTTTCGCTTAGACTTCGGAGAATCTGGAGCCCCGCGGCTCAGGCGACCTGCAGCACAATCGAGGTCCGATTACCGCTGCTCCCTTTCGGGTCTGACGGGGTTCACAGGCTCGACTCGCACAGGACCTGAGCCGCGGGACATTTCTTGCTCACGTTTTCGGTGATAGCTATCCGCTATCCGCTATCCGCTACCTCTTTCTTGATTGGCGGAGGGGGTGGGATTCGAACCCACGGTACCGTTGCCGGTACACTAGCTTTCCGGGCTAGCCAGATAAGCCACTCTTGCACCCCTCCTCCAGGCCGGTGCCCAGGCAAGCCGCAATTATACCGCAGGCGGAATCACTGGGCCTCGCGGGCTTCTCGCGCTTGAATCTCCGCGCCATCGGGGAGCCCGGAGCCTGCACGACGCCGGCGCCACCGATCCGGGAAGTTGGTCAAAGCACCGGAGAGAGAGTCCAGGCTGTGATAGGTCACGGGCACCACCACGAGCGTCAGGACCGTCGCGACCGTCAAACCGAAGATCACAGCCACGCCCATCGGCCCCCACCATTGTGAAGACTGACCTCCGGGGCTTATGGTGCCCTTGAAGAGGTCGATATTGATCCCGAGCGTCAGAGGGATGAGTCCGAGAACGGTCGTGACCGCCGTGAGCAGCACCGGCCGGAGGCGGATGATCCCAGCTTCGATCACAGCCTTGGTCTTCTCCATCCCGCTCTCACGGAGTCGACGGATGAAATCACACAGCACGATTGCGTTATTGACCACGATGCCGGCGAGCGAGATCACTCCAATCCCCGTCATGATGATGCCGAACGGTGTCCCCGTGATGATCAAGCCCCACAAAACTCCGATGAGAGACAGAAGCACGGAGATCATGATCGTGATCGGCAGGATGAGGGAGTCGAACTGCGTCACGAGCACGAGCGAAATGAGCAGCACCGCAATCACGAAAGCTCGCTGAAGAAAAGCCTGGGATTCTTGCTCCTCCTGATTCGATCCCGCGAAGGACCAGCGGTAGCCCGGAGGAAAGTCGATCTTCGTAAGCCGAGTTGCGACCTCTTGCCGCACGGAATCCTCTGTCCGTCCCCGCGCGCGCACGACGTCTCCGTCTATGGTCACGACGCGCTTCAAGTCGACGCGGTTGACGGCCGCGGGGCCGACACCGGGCTCGATCTCAACGAGCGTCCGGAGCGGAATCGGGATGCCGTCTTCATCCGGCACGGTGAGGTCGCCGAGGTCGTCGAGCGAGCTGCGCGCTTCGGGAGCGAGCCGCACGGTAATGTCGTACTCGTCTTCACCGATGCGATATTTCGAGGCCTCCGTGCCGCGCAACGCGGTCTGCACCATCGTCGCGATCTCCTGAGTATTGACGCCGGCGAGCATGGCTTCGATGCGGTCCACGTGCAGCCGTATCTCCGGCTTGCCGCGATCCAAGTCGTCGTCGAGATTCACGAGACCGGGCACACTCCGTATGCGGGTCTTCACTTCCTGAGTGAGCCGCGCGAGCTCGTCGAAGTCGTCGCCGACGATGCGGATCGTGACGGGCTTTCCGACTTGTGGACCTTGTTGGGGCTTGTCCACTTTGATTTCCGCCCCGTCGAGATTCGAGATCGCTTCCCGCACTTCCTCCATCGTTAGGAGGGAGTTTCTTCGCTCGCGCTCTTGGCGATCGACGAGATCCAAAGTAATGCGGCTGTTGTTCGAAACCCCGCCGGCACCGCCCCCGAGCGCGGCACCGCCCATGATGCTGATGCCTTTTGAACCGATATTGGCCACGGTATGTAGAAGGTCCTGGGTCTTTCCGGTTCTGGCTTCGATGCGGCGCACGATTTCGTCCGAGGTCTCGAGCGTCGCGCCGCTCGGCGCCTCGACGTCCACGAAGATTTGCTCCGGGTCCATCTCCGGAAAGAACTCCATCCCCTGTCCGAGGACGCTGTAGGCCGCAAGAGTGAACGCGAAAAGCGCTCCCATCGTCCAAATGGCGGCGGAGCGCCGGTCGGTTACGTAGGGACTCCAGCCCGTGGCAAGACGCGCCAGACTCCACACGAGCCAGACGGCACCTTGCAGAGCGAAGGCGACCGTGCCGACACCGATGAGCCATGTCGCGACCACGTAAATCGCGGGATGTTCCGTCTCGAGCAACATGGCGGCCATGAAGATAACCATCCCGAGAAATGCGAAGAGAACGAAAACCAGCGGAAGCGCCCAGTTCCGGAAGAAATAGCCTATGGTGCCTTCGTCGGGCGCGGGCTCCAGAAGCCAGCCGAGAAGCTTCCGGTAACGGCTGAGAAACTTGCCTTCGCTTTTGGCCTTGGTCTTGGGAGGCGCCGTCATGAAGTAGGCGCAAAGCGTCGGGTTGAAGACGAGCGCCACGAGAAGCGAGGCGGAAAGAGCGATCATGAGTGTGACGGGCAGGTAGGACATGAAGTTGCCAATCATGCCGGGCCAGATCAGCATCGGAGCGAAGGCACAAAGCGTCGTGATCGTGGAGGCGATGACCGGCATCGCGACTTCCTGCGTACCCACGGAAGCTGCGGTGATCCCGTCTTTTCCCATTTCGCGATGGCGGTAGATGTTCTCGACGATCACGACCGCATTGTCGACGAGCATCCCGAGCACGAGGATCAAGCTGAAGAGCACAATCATGTTGAGCGTGTAGCCCATCCATTGAATGCCCACGAACGAGATCAGCATCGACAGTGGGATGGCGATGGCGACGAAGACCGAGTTCCGGAAACCGAGAAATGCCATGAGGACGGCGACAACGAGGATCAACCCCGAGAGAATATTGTTCTCGAGCTCGCTCACCATCTCGCGGATCTGCTGGGACTGGTCGCCGAGAATGGTGACGACCGTGCCTTCGGGCAGTCCGGCTTGCTGGCGCGCGAGCTCCGCTTTCACGGAATCCGCGACCGCGATGAGGTTCGACCCGGTGCGCTTTTCGATGGTGAGCGTGACCGACGGATTCTGGTCGACGCGTGAAAGCGTCGCTTCTTCTTCGAACCCGTACTCGACATAGGCAACGTCGCGAATGTAGATCGGCTCACCGTCGCGCACTTCGATCACGAAGTCTTCGATCTCCATCGGGTCTTCGATCTCCGCCGGCAAGCGGACGAGATATTTGAGTCGGCCGACCTCGATTTCGCCCCCTGGGATGTTCAAGTTCTCACGACCGACGGACTTGACGATATCGGCCAAGCTGACCTCGTAGAAAGACAAGCGCTTCGGGTCGACATAGACATGAACTTCCCGCGTCTTGCCCCCGATGATCTGCACGCGATTGACGCCTGGGAGCGCTTCAAGGTCGTCTTTGAGATCTTTCGCAATATCTGTCAACCGCACGAGGCCCACTTCACCCGTCATGCTCACGACAAGAATCGGGATCCGCGAAATGTCCACGTCCTGGATGCGTGGATCGTCCACCTCCGGCGGCAAATCAGCTTTGGCGAGGTCGACTTTCTCGCGCACTTTCTGAATGGCGGTGTCGAGATCCACCTCCGGATTGAACTCCACCTGAATCGACGAAAGGCTTTCGGAGCTCGTGGAACGAATTTCTTTGATGCCCGAGATCCCTTTGAGCTCCGTCTCGATCGGACGCGTGATGAGCGTCTCCATGTCCGCGGGCGCCACCCCAGGATAGACCGTGGACACGATGATGAGCGGGATCTCGACCTCGGGAAAGGATTCCCGCGGCATCGAGACGTATGTGCTCGCGCCGACCATGACGATGAGGACGATAAGCACATAGATCGTCAAGCGATGACGAATGCTGTATTCCGTTAAGTTCACGCGTGCACCTTGCTTTTAGAGATTGTCGGCAACGGATCGAACGCGCTGGCCGTCGATGAGATTGCGGTGGCCCGTGACGATGAGCTCGTCACCGGGCTCGAGGCCCTCGAGAACGACGATCTCGCCTTTCTCGCTCGGTCCCGTCTTGACGTTCCGGAGCTCCGCCTTGTCTCCTTTGAGCACAAAAGCGACGTTGCCACTATCCCGCTCGAGAATCGCGTCCCGTGGAATCACGATGACGTCTTCGTAGATCTGCTTCACGAGACGGACGCGCACGATCATGCCGGGCCGGAGCGCACCGTCGCGATTGTCGATCGCGACCTCGGCAGGGAACGAGCGGTTCTTGGCGGTCGCGGCGGGGCTCAAGAAATGTATCTTGCTCTTGAACTTGCGCTCGGGATAAGCGTCCGCTTCGACCACGGCCTCGGATCCAACTTTGAAGTAAGAAATATCGTCTTCGGGGATGCCAACCACGCCTTTGAGCTTCGAGAGCTGGTGGATCGTTGTTACGAGCGAGCCTGCGGGAACGACTTCACCCATTTCGACCTCGCGCACGATCGAGACACCAGATAAGGGAGCACGAATGATCGACCTCTCCACCCGGAGCCTGGCTTGCTTGACCCTCGCCTCCGCCCGGCGATAGTCGGACGTCGCGGAGGTCAGATCTTGCCGGGGCACCGCTTGGCGGCTGAACAGCTCGGTCGTCTTGTTGAACTCCGACTCCGCGTGCTGAAGCTCGGCCTCGACCTCGTCGAGCGCCGCTTCGAGCAGATCGGTGCCGATGCGCGCGAGGACCTGACCTTTTCTGACGCTCTGGCCTTTGTCGAAACGGATCTCCTGCACGGTTCCGCCGAGCTCCGTCGAGACTTGGACCTCGACCCATGGCTCGAGCCTTCCCGCGAGCTGAATCTCGTCGCGAAGTGTCGCTGGCTTCAGCCTCGACACGGAGACGTTCACGGGAGGCGGCTCGGCGTTTTTATTCGCTTCGGCTTCCACTGGCGCTTCTGTGCCGCAGCCCAACATGAGGGCCGCGGCCGTGACGGCCATGAGAAGCGGTCCTATCGATATTAGCCGGCTCAAGGTTCCTCTCCTTCTTCATTATTAGAGTGGTCTGCATTAGTGTGGTCGGCGCCCAGAACAGAGCGCGACACTTCAATCACGGAGTTCGGTGCGTCGGCGCGGTAGCCAACGAGAAATTTCATTTCAGCCAAGGCCACGAGGGCGTCATGGGCTGCCGTTGTCTGGTTGAGCTCCGCTTGACGGAGCGAGGCTGTCGACTGGAGCACATCGAGCGACGTCGCAGCGCCCCACCTGAGCGACTCTTCGGAAACGCGCTCCGCTTCGCGAGCCTGCTCTACGGTGAGCCTCGTGACCTCGAGGGACTCGAGCGACCGAATCCAAGTGCCGCTCGCGCGCTTCAAGTTGACCGAGAGCTCGTTTCTAAACGCGTGCTCGTCATACTCTTTCTGCGTGATCTGCGAGCGAAGCGCTCCGACCTGCGCATGGACGCGGTGGCCGTCGAAGATCTTCCAATCGAATGACACGCCCACGTTCCACGTGTGCAGCGCGAGGTCGCTGACGTTCGAGGCACCGAACGTGTTGACACCGAAGCCGGCATTCGCCGAGATTTGCGGCAAGAGGTCGGACTTCGTCACACCGACGCGCGCGTCGAGGACTCTCCGGTCCACCGCATAGCGCCGGAGCTCGGGGCGATGCTGGCCTGCAATCTCGAGGAGCGCTTCCGTCCTCATGATTCTGGGAACGGGGTCCTCGATGCCGAGCTCCGCGAGGACCTCGATGGGCGCGTCGATCGGCCGACCGAGCGTGGTATTTACCGAGGCGAGTGCTACTTGAAGATTGTTGTCGGCCATGAGAATCTCGGGCTGCAAGTTCGCGAGCACGACACGAGCGCGCAGGAGATCGAGCTTGGTCGCGTCCTCGAGCTCGAATCGCGTCTGCACTTGGTCGAGCTGGCGCTCTCGGGCATCTCTTTCCGTCTCGAGCACGCGCAAATTGTCCTGCGCGAGGAGGAACGCGTAGGCGGCGCGCACCGTGTTGAGCGCGATCTGATTTTCCAGACCCTGGACGTCGAGGTTGACGCCGCCGCGCTCCTCGCGTGCCGCCGCCATCGCGTTCGAAACGCGACCGAATGTGTAGATGGGCTGCCGCGCTTCGATGTTCCAAACATAGTTCGTAAAGAAGAACGCGTCGAACGCACCCGGAGGGAAATCGTTCGGATCGATCGTCTTGAAGAACGGGCTATTGCTGTTGCGCAGGCCCGGGTCGCGCGTCTTGCGCCAGCTCAAGAAGGCGGTGAGCTCAGGTAGTGCTTCCGCGCGTGCTTCGCGCACGAGCTGAGAGAACTCCTCGGTCTTTTCGCGCACGCTCAGCACTTGTGGGTTGACGGCCAGCGCTAGCTCGACGGCCTCGATGAGCGTGAACGTCAAGACGTCTTGGGACGCGACTTCACCTGCCACAGATGGCGATGTGAGCGCGAGGCAGACGAGTATCAAAGATGTATAATAATAGGGTGACCTTCGTCTTGTCGCTTTCATGGGATCCTCGGACTAATAGGGACTAGGTTTGCTTGAAGGCGGGCACTTCACCGGCGCCAAAAAAGAAATGCTCGATGGCCACGTCGAGCGACATGGCACTGACGCGGCGCTCGAGAGCCTCGCGGCGCTCAGGGTAACGTTCGGCTAAACGGTCGACCTTGAAGCGGCAGCTTACATGAGCGTGGATCAAGTTGCCGAGCTGCTCGACGAGAAAGTTCGGGGTGACACCAGGACGCGGTACGAGCTCACCCGAATCGATGCCGCGCTCGAAGACGCTCTGGATCCTTTGGCGCGTACCCCCGTAGAGGGACTCGAGATCTGGCGTCGGCTGACCCTCCTGGGGTCCGTAGAGCATGCTGAACATGAACTCGACGGCTGCGGGACAGCGCTCGACGAGCCCGATATGCGCTTGAACGATCGATACGATGGATTCGTAAAACGGCCGGGGCGTTTCGAGAGCGCGGGCAACCTCCGATTCGAGGCTCGCCATCACGATCTCCGCGACTTTCAAGTGGAGGTTTTCCTTACTCTTGAAGTAGTAGCTGACGAGAGGCGCCGTAACATTCACCTCGGCAGCAATGCCTCGAAGCGTCGTGGCCGCATAGCCGCGGCGCCCAAAGCATCGCATCGCATGCTTCAAAATGAGCCGCTCGATAGCCGAGTGCTCTTCCGATCCCCCAGGCTGGGTCGCTTCGATCTCATGCAATAAATTCAATGTTGTCAACGCTTTACCATCATCCAAAGAGCTAAATTGAACGGTAGTTTATTCAGTTTAACGCTCGTTCAAACAGACCGCAAAACTTTCTCCCACTGGATGTTTCGGGCGAATTCGAACTCGTCTCGGATGAGAAGTCGGACTTGTCCGACGAAGCCACGGATGAACACACTGGCGAAGTCGGATAAACTCAGCGACTCGAGGTGAATCGATACATGCGTCCACGAATGGGCTCCTTGCTCCTGCTCGCATTAGCTCTGGTCACGGCTGGCCCGTCGGCGGGAGAGTCGGCCGTACGTTTCCGGCTGTCCTATCCCGAGGAGGCCCATGCGGGGCCGATCACGGGGCGAGCCTTCGTCGTGATCTCGCGCACGAACGAGAAAGAGCCGCGGCTTCAAGTTGGCCGCACTGGCGTGCCGTTCTTCGGGCGGAACTTCGACAACGTCGCACCCGGTGATGCAATCGTACTCGACGCAAGCGACCTAGGCAGCCCCGTTGGCTCCCTCTCCGAGATTCCGCCCGGCGATTATTTCGTGCAAGGCTTCATCAAGGTCTATTCCGAGTTCCCGCGGGCCGACGGTAACACCGTCTGGATGCACGACGACCAGTGGGAAGGCCAGCGCTTTTGGATCTCTGCTGGAAACCTGCATAGCGTGCCGGTGCGGCTCACTATCGACGCCGAAGCCGGCTACGATCACGAGCTCGTGCTCGACCAAATCATCCCAGAGGTCGAGCTCCCGCCGGATACCGCGTGGGTCAAACGCTTTCGCTTCGAGAGCGAGAACTTGACAAAGTTCTGGGGACGGCCGATCTATCTCGGCGCCACCGTACTTCTGCCGCGCGACTACGAGCGCGACAACATCGATTACCCCGTCATCTACTACCAGGGGCACTTCCAAATCCAAGATCCGATGCGATGGAAGGAGGGCGAGGACTTCAAGCGCGCGTGGAAGCGCGACCACTTCCCGCGAATGATTGTGGTGACGTTTCAGGACCCCACCCCCTATTTCGACACGTCGTACTCCGTGAACTCCGTCAATCTCGGGCCCTATGGCGACGCGATCCTCGAAGAGCTCATCCCGGAGATCGAGCGTCGCTTTCGCGTCATCGACGAGCCCTATGCGCGGATTCTGACGGGCGGCTCGACGGGGGGTTGGGAAGCGCTCGCGATGCAGTTCTTTTATCCCGACTTCTTTGGCGGGACCTTCGCCTATGCGCCCGACCCGGTGACCTTTACCAATGTCGAGGGCATCAATATTTATGAAGACGTCAATGCGTTCTACAAGCAGCACGAGTGGCGGCGGGTGCCGATCGCCAATACGCGCGAGACCAACGGTGAGATACGCCTGACCTCCAAACAGCGGAACACGTTCGAGCTCGTCTCGGGCACGAAAGGCCGCTCTGGGCAGCAGCTCGACATCTGGTCCGCGGTCTTCGGGCCGCTCGGTGACGACGGGTTTTTCAAGCCGCTTTTCGACAAACGCTCGGGAGAGATCGATCCCGCGGTCGCGCAATATTGGCGGGAGAATTACGACTTACTCCACCACCTGAAGAACAACTGGGCGAGCCTAGGCCCGAAGCTCTTCGGAAAATTGCACGTCTATTGCGGCGACATGGACAACTACTATTTGAACGTCGCGGTGAAAGAGCTCCAGGAATGGATGCGGCAGACGGAGAACCCGCATTATCCAGGGGTCTTCGTTTGGGGCGACGGCGCCGGACACCGCTTTGGACGCGAGTTCAGCACCGAGGCAGAGCGCATCCGCCGGATGGCGGAGCACGTGTTGTCGATGCGCCCGGACGGCGCCCCCCATCCTTGGTGGCATTTCGAGTGAGGACCAGGCGTCTGCGTTAGAATAACTGCGATGAGCGAAGACCCTACCTTTCGGATTATCGGAAACGCCCCGGCCGCCCGCAGCCTGCGCTACGAGGCCTATCGGCGCGAATGGGACCGCCGCGGCGAAGAGCTCGACGGCGCGAACTACCCCGTCCATGTCGACCTCGAATCCGTCGCCGTTTGCGACCTGCGCTGCGGAAGCTCCGAAGAGGATCCTCAGGGGTTTTGCCAGATCTGGACCCACGAGCACATCCGCAAGCTCGGCTTCGACGAGCACACCTACAAGAGGGGCTACATGGACCCCAAGCTGTACACCGCGTTGTTGCAGCAATGCGCCGAGATGGGGGTAAGCTCCATCAAGCTCAACTATCGAGGCGAGCCGTCGCTTCATCCCGAGATCGTGTCTTTCGTCCACCAGGCCGCGGAGCTCGGCTTTCCGGACATCATGATGAACACGAACGGTAATGGCGGCGCGCGGACGCGGCCCGAGCTCTTTGCCGATCTCGTGGAAGCTGGCATCACGGATCTCATGTTCTCGGTCGACGCCGCCGACGAAGTGACTTACGACAAACAGCGCGTCGGCGGCGATTGGAAGATCTTGCTCCACTCCGTCCGGAGCGCGGTCGAAGCGCGCGCTCGAGGCGGAGGCACGACGGATTGCCGGATCCGCGCGTCGGTCGTGCGAACGTTCCTGAATGCCGCGGAGGTCGATAGCGGCCGCATGGAAGCGTTTTGGCGAGACAAGATGGGCGTCGACTGGATGTCCATCAGCGAGTGCTACTTTCCTGCCGGCGCGACTCACCAGTGGAAAGCCGCCGAGTGGGAGTCGCTGAGCGCGGCCGAGTTCCAATGCCCCGACCCCTTCCGCCGGATGGTCATCACGTGGGACGGCAAGCACACGATGCCCTGCTGCCAAGGATTCACGCTCGAGATCGACGGAGGCCCTGTGATAGAGGTCGCCGAAAACCTGCAGACGATAAAGGACGCGTGGACGAGCGAGAACTTCGACCGGCTGCGACGCGCGCATCGCGATCGCACTTGGGATCGGGAGGGTAAAGAAGGCGAGCCCATCTGCGTCAACTGCGCCGTGACCAAGAAGCCGACACCCATCGCTATCTCGGTGTGATAGCGACGGCGGCTCTCGCGCTCCTCCTGCTCCAAGTACTCGTTCCTTGGAGCGACGGGGAGCTCGACATCCATCACATCAGTACCGGGCGCGGCAACGCCACGCTCTTCGTGCTCCCCGACGGGACGAGCTTGCTCGTCGACGCAGGGGCCAGGCCGGCCAGCCCAGGATTTCCCGAAGCGCCGTCGCGTCCGAGCGATGCGCGGCGGCCGGGCGAGTGGATCGCTCGCTATATCGCACGCACGCTCCCGGAACCGAAGCTCGATTATGTGCTCGTCACGCACTTTCACGACGATCACATGGGAGGCCTCGCCGACGTTGTGAGCGCTCTCGAGATCGACAAGCTTCTCGACCGAGGTTGGCCGGACTACGACTACCCGCGCCCGCTCGACTTCGAGAGGGTCCGTGCGTATCGTCGCGTCGCGGAGAAGCTCGACGTCGAAGCGTTCGAGCCCGGGAGCAACGACCAGATCGTCCTGAAGCGCCGCCCGTATCCAAAGTTCGAGATACAGAACCTCACGGCGAACGGCGTGTACTGGTCAGGACAGGGCGACGAGACGCGCGAGCAATTCCCTGCACTCGACACGCTCGCGGACGAAGACTATCCCTCCGAGAACATGTCGAGCTTGTCCTTCCGCCTCCGCTACGGTGCTTTCGACTATTACACCGGCGGCGACCTGACAGGTATCCCTAACGTCGGCCACCCGGATTGGCAGAACATGGAAAAGGCGATCGCGGACGCGTTCGGCCCGGTAGACGTTCACGTCGTGAACCACCACGGCTCGATCGACTCGGCGAGCCCCGAGTTCTTGGCGGCGCTAAAACCGCGCGTTCACATCATCCCGGCCCACTCTGCGACCCACCCCGCCCCAAGTGTTCTGAAGCGGCTGCTCTCCGAGCGCGCCTACGAAGGTCCGCGCGACGTCTTCATCTTGCAGTTCCGAGAGCCGACCAAAGCGGCCATCGGCCCGCGCGCGAACCAGGTGAAAAGCGGCGCCGGCCACGTCATCGTGCGCGTCGCGCCCGGGGGCGGGTCCTATCGCGTCTTCGTCGTGAGTGACGCCGACGAGAGCGGCACTGTCCTCGCCGAGCACGGCCCTTACCGTTCCCAATGAGTTAGGTCTTCTCCGCCTTCTTCCTCTCCCAAAACGCGCGGAAGTTTCTTTCTTCCCATTTCTCTCGAAGTTGCTGCGCGTCTTCGATAGACCGGTGCTTGTAGATGCCGGGAGGGAAGCGGTACGCAGTCACCCGTTCAGCAAAGCGCCAAACCCGGGCAATCGCCTGCCAGAGTGGGACGCCGTTTTCGCGCCAAAGGGTGTCCTCCATTTCCTGCAGGGAGCGGAACTTCCGAACCGGCATCAGTCCTCATCCAGATCGAAACGTCGCCGGAGTGCTTCCGCGTCTCCCCAGTCCTTCGGTCGCACCGTATCCTTTTTCATCCGATAGAGTATTTCAGGCGTCGCTACGCTAACCGTCAATCCGTCGAAATCCAGACGCTGCGAGGAAATGTCCTCATAACGGAAGGCCTCCCCCAGGCGCGTGAGAATATCGAGGTAGAAATCTCCATCAGGCGGCACGTATTGCACGGCCGGGTAATCACCGAGAAGATCTTCGGCGGTGATTTCCTCGATGCTCGTGTCGTCTGGGTAGACCGACTGGAGTGCCTTTTTGAGACGCTCGATATTGTCCGGCTCCGGTGCGACAAAGATGTCCAAGTCCTCGGTAGCGCGAGGGAGCCCTAGCAGGTTGATCGCCACAGCGCCGAACACGACATACTGAACTTCCTCTCGTTCCAAGGCGGTGAGGACATTCTTAACGGCGTCGAAGTCCATGGGTACGACCCATTCTAACCCCGGGGGTAATAGAGCGCCGCCGCAACTTGCGGGGTTCGGGGAGACAAGATCGATCCTTTGAAGCGTCACGCCACGGCGGCTAGAGCGGTTCACATTCTCGTTCGATGTCCTGCGGCGGCCCGCTCTCAGCGACGGTGAACCCGACGTCCTCGGCGGCTCGAACGGAGCCTGGATCGATCTCGACCAAAAATCGACCGAGCGCGCGGGATAACCGAGAGCGGCGCAGACCGGGAGCTCCACGACGCACGCGTCATAGGTGTGGACCCCGGCATCGCGCAGCTTCTCTTGGGCTTCTTCTAGGGGATCTCTCGGCTGTGGAGCGGGGCGCTCCTGTTGGTCAGCAAGAATCCCGGGCCACTCCAGATAACGCTGCACCCAACGCGTGTCGCGGGGGCTGCAACCGGTCGAAAGAGTGACGAGAACGGCCATGACGCTCTAGCAGCAGCGCGAGAGCATTCGCCTTCGATGCATGGGTTCAGGCTAGCAGACCGGCGGCTCTCTCTCACACCGTGCGTGTCGAGCAAGACAATGGCAGGGGTGGAAGCTTAAGCTCGAGTATTTTGACCAGACGAGTACACGGTAACGATGTTGGGATGATTGAGCGCGGCGATCGCTTTGGCTTCTCGGGTGAACCGAGCCCGGCGCTCTTCGCTCTCGGCAAGCTCCGGCGGCAGGACTTTCAGCGCCACCTTTCGATCCAACTTGGTGTCCTCGGCCAGATAGACGTCACCCATTCCACCTGAGCCGATCTTCTCCAGGATTTTGTAGTGGGCGAGGGTCTTGCCGATCAATCCTGTTACCTCCTGCGTACGGATAGTAGTTCTGGAGAGGGGCACTATTCAATCGGGCAGCGTGTCCCTCACGCCTGACAGACAGCGCAACGTGATGTCCAGGATGGCCAAGAGCTTCGCGGCTCCAAGATTTTCCGAAGAAGCTCCTGATGTGTTGGCTAGCAACGACGGCCCGTGGGGAAAACTAGGACGGGTTCCACCGCCCTTGCGATCTGCTAGGATCGAATCTCCTTGAGCTCCCTCACTGCCTCGGCCCTGTCATTTACCGGCCTCGTCATCCTCGCTCTCGGTGCCCACTGGCTCGTGCGAGGGGCCTCCCGTCTCGCGACGCATTTCGGCGTCAGCCCGTTACTCGTTGGCCTCACCGTCGTCGCTTATGGAACGTCGTCGCCCGAGATCGTAGCGAGCGTCATTGCGGCGCTCGGCGGCCATCCCGAGATGACGGTGGGGAACGTGCTTGGAAGCAACGTCGCCAATATCGGGCTCGTCCTCGGATGCATCGCGATCGTAGCGCCTATGAATGTGGCGGCTTCGGTGCTCAAGCGCGAGCTTCCGCTTCTCCTCGGCGTCACCGTGCTTTTCTTCGCCTGCGCATTACGGCTCGAGCTCGGTCGTGGTGTCGGGCTCGCGTTCATCGCTCTTCTGGTCTTCTTCAATTACTTGTCGATCCGCTGGGCTCGCGGTGAGGCACCGCCATCCAGGCCAGCCACACCGTCCACACATAGCCTCGCCTCGAGCTCGGCGTTTACCGTCTTTGGCCTCATCCTCCTGATGGGCGGCGCGCAGCTTCTCGTTACGGGCGCGGTCTCGCTCGCGCGATCGATAGGCTTATCTGAGTTCATCATCGGCGCCACTCTCGTGGCTGTGGGAACGTCCACGCCCGAGCTCGCGACCTCCTTCGTCGCGGGCCTTCGGGGTGAAGCGGATCTCGTCGTTGGTGCCATCATCGGCAGCAACCTGTTCAACATTCTGGGCGCGATTGGCGTTTCCGCGACCTTGCGAACGCTTCCCATCGATGAAAAGCTGCTCTATTTCGAGCTTCCAGCGCTCGTGGGCTTCACGCTCTTGATGGCGATCTTTCTGTACACAGGACGGCGGATCGTGAAGTGGGAGGGGATGGTGCTCCTTGGATGCTACGCCGTGTTCATGGGACTTCTCTTTCGTTAATGGCGTTAATGGCGTTAATGGCGTTGAATGGCGTTAACGACGTTAAAGGCGCTCATGCGTCGCGTTCTACGATCCTTCGCAACCCAGAGAGAAAGCTATCGCGTCGCACACGAGCTCCATTTTCTCTTCGCTTACTTTGGTCAGTCGACGCCCAATCCCGACCTTCGCGACGGTCACGATATTGTGAAGATTAATGATGCACGGCGCCTTCAATCCATCGCCGACGTCGAGCTGAACTTCGGAGGCCACGTCTCGTATTGTGGAAGTGATAGGCGCTACCGTGACGCGCGAGAGATATTTTATGGACGCGCTACGAGTCAACAGTAGAACAGGTCGGGATTTGTCCAGCGGGGCGAACTGGTAGAGACGAATCTCGCCGCGCTCTAATCTCCCGCCAATCGGCCACCCTCTCCGAGCGGCTTACTTCATTGAGGTCGTCGGGTCGTTGTTCGTAGGCCGCGCGCTCCTGGTTCTCCAACTCCGCGTAGCGCAGTTTCTTCAAATGTGCGCGCAACGCTTCACGTATCAGCGCGGAGCGGTTGATGCGCTGCCGCTTGGCAAACCGGTCGGCAAGCTCGAGCAGAGAATCATCGAGCACAACCTGTATGGTTGCCATCTATGTTGAGTCTATTCAACATATTAATCCACAGTCAAGTCAACAGTGCGTGTTACTCCCAGCTGCGCTCGTCTCGGATAGGCCCTTCGTCGGCCGCCGCGAGGCTGCCCGGCGGCACGATCTCCACTTCGACGCGGAGCTTGAGCTCGTTGCGGAAACTCTGAACGAGCACCTCGACGTCAACGTTGGCTTCCACGCGGATGACCATCGCGTCGCGGCGCTCGACGCGACGCACGATCGCCTCGTAGCGAGGCACCTCGCCGAGCGCCAATGTAAGCGCCCGCGCGATCGATCGAGGGTGGACGAACATCCCCCGCACTTTGACGCCCTCGCCCACCCTTCCTTGGAAGCCGAGAAGCCGCGGGGTCGTGCGCCCGCACGCACAGGGCGAGGTGTCGATCGCCGATCGATCGCCGGTGCCGAAACGCACGAGCGGATAGACTTCGTTCTGTGTGCTGACGACCACTTCGCCCGTGGGCTCGAGCACCTCAACGACGCGCCCGGGCGTGATATGCCACCCGCGCGACGCTTCGCATTCGAATGCAATGGCGCCGACATCGGCGGTGCCATAGCCTTCGCGTACCGTCACGCCGAACTCACGCAAGAGGTCGTCTCTGAGCGACGCCGATAGCGGCCCGCCGCTGACGAAGCCGCGCTCGAGACGAACGTCGATGCTTTTCTCACGCGCGCGGTCGAGAAGCGTCCAGATAAAATCCGGTGTTCCGCAATAGCCGGTGCTCCCCGAGCGCGCGAGCAGATCGACTTGCGCGTCTGTATTCCCGACACCGCCAGGGACGACGGTACAGCCGATCGCGCGGAGCCCTTCTTCCATCATCGCCCCCGCCGGCGTCAGATGGTAAGAGAAGGTGTTGTAGACCGTGTCGCCTTCACGAAAGCCAGCGGCCCAAAGCGCGGGCGCCCAGCCCCAAAAGTCCGGGCCTTCCCCTTCGGGATCGAGTATCGGGCCGGGAGACAAGAAGACACGCTTCAACGTCTTGACGTCACACGCCAGAAGCCCTCCGAAAGGTGGCGACGCTTCCTGCAGCTCGGGCAGGTCGTCTTTCGAGAGCACCGGCACATCGGCAAGGGCGGAGACGGAGCGGATGTCCCCGGCGGCGAGTCCCGCGCGCTTCAGCCGGCGCGGAAACTCTTCGGTGTGCTCGGCGGCATAGGCCACGATGTTGCGCACGAGCTGGTCTTGATAGAGCTGCCAAGCTTCGGTTGAGGCAGCTTCGATCTCGGGCTCGTAGATCGGATTCACGACAACCAGCGCTTTCGCCGGCGATAGTGTTTGACGGCTCTATAAGACTTGCGCCCGCCGAGCTCCGAGAGGCCGAGATAGAACTCCTTCACGTCCGCGTTCTCGCGGAGCTCTTCAGGTTTGCCTTCGAGAACCACACGGCCGTTCTCCATGACGTAGCCGTAATTCGAGATGTCGAGCGCGCGGGCAGCGTTTTGCTCGACGAGAAGAATCGTCGTGCCGTCGACTTCGTTGAGGCGACGCAAAACGGCGAAGATCTCTTCGACGATGAGCGGAGCGAGGCCGAGAGATGGCTCGTCGAGCAGCAGAAGCTCAGGCTCTGACATCAGAGCGCGGCCGATCGCGAGCATCTGTTGCTCCCCGCCCGAAAGAAAGCCCGCGAGCTTCTTGCGACAGTCTCTCAAACGCGGAAACGTGTCGAGAACCTTGTCGAGGTTCATCGAGGTGCTCGTATAGGCGCCGACGCGCAAGTTTTCTTCGACGGTGAGATGCTCGAAGACGCGCCGGCCTTCCATTACTTGAAAAACCCCGCGCCGGACGACGTCGTGAGGCGGCAAACCGTGGATGGGCTCGCCTTCGAGCTCGATGGAGCCGTCGGTCACCTCTCCATCTTCCGGCGCCAAGAGGCCCGAGATGGCTTTGAGGGTCGTCGACTTCCCCGTACCGTTCGTGCCGAGAAGACATACGATCTGACCTCGGCGCACTTCGAGAGAAAGCCCGCGGAGGACGAGCACGACGTTGTCGTAGACGACCTCGACGTTATTTAGACGGAGCATGCCGAAAGTCCGTTAGAGGCACCCAGCGGCCTTCTTCGACGCGAAACAAGCGCATGCCTTTCGCGCCCCTGTGATTCTCGCCCGTGAATGTAATCGGGAAGGTCACACCGCCGGTGTCGAAATCAGCGAGCCCCTCGAGCGCCGCTTTGACGTTCTTGCCGGTGAGAGGCAAGCGGTCGTGGACGACGCGCCGGATGCCCTCCGTCATGACCGCCATCGTCCACCATCCCTGTCCGTACGGAACACCTTGGTCCTCGAGAGCACTCCCGTCTTTCAGAAGGAGATAGGCGCGCGCCTCTTCGAGCCCGCTCACGCCCTCGGAAGCTGGCGGCGCGAAAGGCATCGCCCCGACGACACCTTCGCTCGCCTCTCTCGCGAGCTCGACGAGAAGCTCATTGGCGCACCAGTTCAAACAAAAGAAGGGGATCGTCATCGAGAGGCTTGCCGCGTTCTTGAGCACGACGGAGACGGGAGCCGACGTGTTTTGAAAGACGACGTATTCCGCACCCCATTCGCGCAGGCGCGTGAGCTCTGCCGTGAAATCCGTGCTGCCACGCGGCATCTCCTGCGCCATCAGCTCGATGCCTTGGGCCGCGGCGTAGTCGCGTCCGAGCTGCTCGTAAGGCGACAAGCCGAACGGCGATGCGTGGTGAAGAAGCGCTATTTTCGGGCTTCCGTCCGGATGATTCTCCACAATCCAGTCGATAACGATCAGAAACTGATCGCTATAAGTCGTGCCCGCGAGGAAATTGTAGGGTGCTTCCTTTGGATCGCCGAGCACGTGCGAGTAGGACGCCGACATGAACGGTACTTGATCGTCGGCGATGCGGCCGCGGAGTGCTTCTGTGTCTCCCGTACCCCAGCCCATGAAAGCCACGACGCCTTCGCTGACGAACTCGCTGTAGAGCTGCTCGGCGCGGTCAACCCGATAACCGTAATCCTGATACAGCAGCATGAGCGGGCGGCCGTCGATGCCGCCGTTGCTGTTGACCCAGCCGACATAGTCACGGACACCGTCGGCATAGATCGTCCCCACATCCGAAGTGGCCCCGGTGAGCGCGAAGATAGCGCCGACGAGGATGGTATCGTCCTCCTCCGAGCCTCCGCCACCTCCGCACGCCATGCAAAGCGCGAGCGCTGACGCACCGAGGAGTCTTTTGTCCATTGGGGAGATTCTAGTAGGAAACCAGCCGCGAGCGGAAGTCATCACACACGCATATAAGACAAGTAACCTTAACTTTATGTCGGCGCTGCTTTACACTGCGGTTCTCGAGTCAAAGGAGGCAAGACGATGAAACAGACCAAACGGTCACTTTGGGTGTTTTGTGCGATGAGCGAGCGGGACCGCCGGAATCAGTTGCGACTCGTTGGCTGGATCTTCGCGTGGGCGTGAAGAACCGGCTCAAGGTTCTGCGCGCCGAGCGAGACTGGACCCAGGCCCAGCTGGCTCTGGAGCTGGACGTCTCGCGCCAGACCGTCAACGCCATCGAGAGGGGCAAGTTCGATCCCAGCCTTCCTCTGGCGTTTCGCATCGCCGACCTGTTCGACCTGTCCATAGAGACGGTGTTCAGGCCTAACGGGAAGGAACATAGCTGATGTCGCGGCGCCCGTTACTCTGGTTGCATATCTTTTGACGCTGGCGATAACATCGGCACGTCGTTATGTTCGATAGGACCTCATTTCTCAAAGCCAATACACTTCTCGCCGGGTTGTCGACCGATATCGTGTCCGATCTCGCGAGCCGGATGCGCGAGGTGCGGGCATCGGCAGGCGAGGTGATTTTCAGCGAAGGCGAGCCGGGGGACGCGGCGTATTTCATCGTCGAGGGAACGCTCTTTGTCGAGAAAGACGGCATCCGCATCGTCGAGATGTCGGCGGGAGATTGTGTCGGTGAGTTCGCCCTCATCGACGAAGGGCCGCGAAGCGCCACCGCGATCGCGAAGACGGATGTCCTGCTTCTCGAATGGCGCCACGCCGAGTTCGAAAGGGCGCTGACGCTCGGTAGCTCCGTCGCGAAGGGCATCTTCCAACACCTCATCTCTAAGCTCCGTCGCGACGTGTCGCTTCAAGTATCCGCCGGCCTCGAACGGGAGCGCTGGCAGCAGGATCTGAAGCGAGCCCACGAGATTCAAATGGCGATGCTGCCGCAAGGAGATCTCCTCATCGAGCACGCCGAGATTTCCGGATACTGCAAGCCGGCTGCCGATGTCGGTGGGGATTACCACGATTACGTGGAGATCGGGACGGACGCCACCGGTGTCATCCTCGCCGACGTGACCGGGCACGGCTTCTACGCGGGCCTGCTCGTGGCCATGGCAAAGAGCTGTTTGCACACGCAAGCCAAGATCGATGCCTCGCCGGCCGCGGTCATGGCGGCGATGAATTGGACCGTGTTTCATTCGGTGCAAACCGGGCTCTTGATGAGCGGCTGCTACGTGCGTCTCGAGCACAAAGCGCGCACGTTGAGTTATACGAATGCGGGGCATCCTTTTCCGTTCCTCTATCATCGAGCCACCGACTGCATGGATAGGCTCGAGTCGACGGATCTGCTTCTCGGCATACCGGGCTTCGAAGACATGGCGTTCTCGGCTCGCGAGAGACAGTGGGAGCCGGGCGATCTCCTCGTCCTCTTCTCGGACGGCATTCACGAAGCGCTTTCGGCCGACGACGAAGAGTTCGGCGAAGAGCGTCTCGAGCGCGTGATCTTGGAAGCGAAAGACGAGCAGCCGAGAGAGGTGCGCGACCGGATCTTACACGCCGTCGCCGAGCACTCGCGCGGCGTCGCGCCCGCGGACGACGTGACCGTCGTCGTGGCGAAGGCCCGCTAGTGGCCCTTCCTTCGGTTACTCGGCGGGAACGAGACGTTTCAGCTCTTCGAGCCAGTTCTGAACGTAGATCAATTCAGTGTCGCTGAAGCCGCCGGGCGAATCCTCCCGGATCATCAAGAAGCGCTTGCCATCACTAGACACGTCGTAGTTGCGGCCCAGGGTCCCAGGTGCGAAGTAGGTTTGTTGAAGCACAACCTCGGCCTGGCCGAATTAATCCGTGATCCACCGCGATGAAATATCACGAACAGCACCACCGTGATGGGGACAGGTAACGATGAAATATGAACGCTGACCTTCGATATTTCATGGCAATACTCAACACCATCATTTCGGGAAAAAACCATTTGAACCAGCGGAGAGGCTCCTCGAGAATTTTCCCGTGGTTGCACACGACTACACCGAAAGTCACGTGCTCGATGCACTCGGCGATAAGAGATCTGAGACTCACGCGTCTCGACGTCGTTCACTTTGGGAAGGACACGTTTCCCCTCATTAAAGTTGTACGAGCCATCGCCGCCAGCCGCCTGCTCATGGATTTGTAGTCTTTGTAGACGGGCTCACCCAAGACTTCGGGTTGGTCCCCCCGCCCTATATCCACCGTGGCGATGCGCTAAGTGCGGGGTCGCTCCCAATCCTCCCAGCTCAAACCGACAATTCGCGAGAACTCGTCCACGTCGTGCGTTACGAGCGTCAGATCGTGGGTAGTGGCAATCGAAGCGATCATCAAGTCGTTCGGCCCGATGGACTGGCCCATGCGCTCGAGCTCCGAGCGAATGACGCCGTACTTTTTCGAGCAATCGTCGTCAAAAGGAAGCGAGACGAGCGGGCCGAAGAACTCACCTAGGACGCGAAGGTTGTCTGCGGGCCGAGCACTCTTGCGCGCGCCGTAGTCGAGCTCGGCCTTCACGACGGAACAGAGACGTATCGCGGAGGGTGACTGCAACCGGAATCTCTCGACCAGCTCAGCCGATGAGCTATTCAGTATCTTGATGCATGCGTTCGTGTCCAGCAGGTACATCCAGCTCCTCGCGCTTTTCGAGCTCCAGGGAGCGCGGCCGTTCGAGCGCTTCGCCTTTCCAGCCGCCGATGACGGCTTCGAAATAGCCGTCGGGCCACTCGTCGGCCACTTGGTTTCGGACGAGCTCGGCAAGAAAAGCGGAAACGCTAAGCCCGCGGTCATAGGCCCGCCTCCGAACTTCTTGTGCAAGCTCTTCCGGAAGATAGAGATGCAACTGAGCCATATCGAATATATTCTAGCACATACTCACGAGCCAGGCATACAACGGCCGGCGAAGAGAGCTCAGGCGGGCAGCCTAGAAGCTGCGGTGAGGCTATAGAGGTGGATGATGGGGTAATCGGGGTTGAAGGGTTGGTCCTTCTCGGCTAGCTCCTCGAACTTTGGGACGATCTCGCCAAAGGTCATGCGTTTGTATTTCTCCTGGGGCCATTCGATGAGCCCAGGAATCGTCTTTCCCTCGCTCAGCCACTGATGAGCTGATGAGCGGTAGCTTGCAGTGGTTCGTCGTTCGTGACCAGCACCCAAGTCCTCCTTGACGGCGTGATCGAGGTGGACCTCGTCCCTCAGGGAAGACCCCAATCCCGCGGACGACATCCCAGCCGCCTTGCCGAAGCGCCTTGATAAGTGCTCCCGTGACGTTTTCGTCTGTGCACAGAGGGAAGCGACCAAGCCACTATTGGGAGGAGTTCGAGGCTTTCTTTTTCAGGAACTCGGCTTTCTCACGCTCAAACCGCTCATCCCATTCCCTGTCCGCCTTTAGCTGAGCGTCGATTTCCTCGGGGTTTTCGTAGCAATATGACAGTGCGGCGCGGATCTGAGCCAAATTCAGAAAGTCGTACTCCTCGAGCATCTCCTCGGGGGTGTAGCCGTCTTGGTGACTAGGTACTCGGCCTCTAACCTCCTGGGGTGACGCGCCCTTCTCGCCTAGCGGTCTTCGACAACCACGCGATCCCCCAGGACGCCCAGACGTCACCGGTCGTCAGCGGTGGCTGGTGAGCAGCATGCCCTTAACGCCTCTGCCAAGAAAGGGTATCTTCGGAGGCAACGGAAATAAAGACTCTTCAAGAAAAGACCCGCGCTGTCGAGGAGCACGAGCGAGAGGGCACTTCGGCAGCCACGAGACGTGGCGATAGCTTCGCCGGGACGTGGCCCTTCCTGTCCCGCTATCCGCGATGACGTTTTGGAGTCAGTGGAGTCTGGAAATGTCGGGCACTTTGTCGAAGTCACCATCAAAGGTCAAGATCCGGTCGATGCGATGGAGTCTCATCACCGCCAGATGAAGCGAATCCCGGGCTGATAAATCTGTACTCAAAGTGATCTGCTTGGCGCGCTCGAGATCCTCCACGTCCAACGAAAATATTTCGTCGACGATTCCCGTCAAAACATCGAACGCAGGCTGGATGGCGTCCCGCCGATCGATCGATGTGTAGCGATCCAGGATTTCCTGCAGCACCTCGACGTCACTGACCAGACGCTCGTTCCCGTCGAAATACTCGTCGAGGAGCTCGCGTGCGCGTGGTTTGTTGGGATGGGGCCCTCCCACGAGGTACATGGGAATGTTGGAATCGATGAAGATCAACCCGAGCTCGGTTCGTAGCCCCGCTCGATCTGCGTGATCATCTCGTCGATGTCGGCCACGGGGAATTCGTGCTCGATCGCTCTTCGCACGGCTTGACGCTTCAAAGCAGCGGTCCGAGTCGGTTGCTGGGACCGCGCTTCGCGCAGCGTCTGACGAACCCACTCCGCAAGCGTCATATGGTTCTGTCGTGCGATCTCCTGCAGCTCGGTCAACTCGTCCTCCTCGAAGAGGACCTGAAGGCGTTTACTCATTACTCGCAGTCTGGCAGACTCAAGTTAAGTTAATGAGTCAATGCGACTCACCGTCAACGCTCGATGATGCTTTCCGCGAAAGCCCCCCAGCGCACATCGCCGCTTGCCAGCCTCGAACGTGTGGTTTTCTCGTCGTGTTCAAAAACTCGAACGGAGCCGAATCCTCGAGGGCGTACTGTGCCAAAACTCGGCCGACGCCGGATACAATACATCTCCGCGATGAACGCCGCAGCGTCCTCCGCCATCGTGCCCCCGATCTCGCCGAGAAGAACAACCGCTTCCGTTCCCGGGTCGGCCGCGAAGGCGGCCCTATAGCTCATTGCTTTTCCGTTGGCCGCGCATAAAGCTGTTGATGGAGCGCTGCGGGCGATTTCGAACGCGAGTTTCAGTGGAACGAGGGTAGGACGCATGAGGGTGGTGGGTTTCAGGCGAGGGTTCGGATGAGTTGCTGTCCGGGTTCGGGGATATGGTCGGTGATTCGGGCGATGAACTCGAGAACATCCCATCGTGCGATGGCGCCTGAAGGGCCCTTCGAGCGTTTAGGTCGTGCCTGGTAAGTTACCTCAGCGCGCTCGGCGTCCCAGTTCAAACGCTCGAGGACGAGGGGGCAGCGAATCATGTATTGGCCGAGCCTGACGGCGTCGGCAATGGTCTCGACCCGAACACTCGCGTCTGCGGAGAAGCCGCTATGTTTCCAACTGAGTGTGTTATTGACGGTATCGCGCCCGATGAGGTCTTTTTCTATCAAGAGACGAAAGACCTCGGCGCGGAACAGCTCTTCGAGTTTGTCGGTGTCCCAATAGAGCATGTGTCGGAAAGTGCCATCTTTTAGAAATCCGCCGTCTGTAACGAGCACGTGGATGTGTGGATGGAAATACGATCGCCCTGCGTCGAAACTAGCCTCACCGAACGGCAACTGCGCCTTCCTGTTCGAATCGACGGAGACGGCTGGAGTCCGAGGCCGTCTCTTGGGATACTTCCGCCTCAAGCCGCGGACTTGCCCTCGGCAAGCTTCGAGAAACAAGCGATGCCCGCGACGAGCACCGTCTCGAAATCGGCCCGGTCGTTCTCGATTTTAAACCAAGTCGGGGCCCCCGATATCGTCCGCCGGTACCAGCCATGCTAATAGGAAAACGGCCACAGCCGGAAATAGGTCTTCACGTTCGACCAGATCTTGGCTAGTCCCTTCGGTTCGAGGATGAGCACCAGCAGAACGACGAGCCCGAAGACACCTTCTTGCACCGCGGGCAGGATCTCGGCGACGGCTGGGAAGCTCGTCTGAAGTGCGCGGCCGGATGTGGCGATGAGAGCGGGCAAGAGTGTTATGACCGACGCGCCGAGAAACGAGCCCACGATACTTCCGAGCCCGCCGACGATGACCATCGCGAGATAGAGAATGCTCACCTCGAGCGTGAACCGCTCCCACGTCACGATCGTGCGGTAATGTGCGATGAGTGCTCCGGACATGCCGACGAAAAAAGAAGACACGGCGAACGCCGTGAGCTTGTAGCGGAACACGTTGACCCCGGAAGCTTCGGCCGCGATGTCCTGGTCGCGGATTGCAAGAAAGGCACGACCCACGCGGGAGCGAAAGAGATTGGCGGTAAAGAGCGCCGTCCCGCTCGCCGCGAGCACCGCGAACCAATAGAAACGGAAATCGGTGTTCATCCGCGCGCCGAACAGCCGCGGCGCGGGCACGACGAGCGCTTCGGTGCCGCCGGTAAGCCCCGTCCAATGGGTTACGATCCATTCGACGATCTGCTGCGCCGCCAGCGTCGCGATGGCGAGATAGAGCCCCTTCAACCGAAGTGAGGGTAGACCGAAGAACACACCGACGGCCGCCGTGAACAAGCTCGCGAGCGGGATGCTGAGCCAGAAGGGAAGGCCCCACTCGATGGTGGCGAGCCCGCTCGAGTAGGCGCCCACCGCCATGAAAGCTCCTTGGCCGAGCGATATCTGTCCCGTGTAGCCCACCAGGATATTGAGGCCGATGGCGCCGACGGTGGCAATAGCGATCTGGTTCGCGAGCGACAAGCCGTAAGAAGTCGCGACGAACGGAAAGACGATGACCGCGACGGCAAAGAGGCCCATGCGCCACCGCTCGAGCGGCGTTCGGAAGAGCGCCATGTCCGCCGCGTAGCTGGTGAAAAAATTTCCCGAGCGCAAAGCGGCCTACACTCTTTCCATCCGGCGCTTGCCGAACAGCCCGTACGGCCGCACCATCAGCACGACCAGCAGAAGCGCGTAGGGGACGAGCGTCTGAACGCCCATGCCGATATAGCCGGCCGCGTAAGCTTCTACGAGACCGATGAGCGCTCCGCCAATCACTGCCCCCACTATCGAATCGAGGCCGCCGAGGATCACGACGGGGAACACGCGAAGTCCAATGGCGGTGATGTCTTGGGTCACGCCGACGAGACCCGCGAGCAAGATGCCTCCGAGCGCCGCCGCCGCCGAAGCGAGCGCCCATGCGATCGAAAGTGTTCGAGGAAGGCTGACGCCCATGCTCATCGCGGCTTGCTGATCGTCGGCGACGGCCCGCATCGCGAGCCCTTCTCGGCTTTTGCGGAAGAACCAGCCGAGAGCGACAAGCGACACCGCCGCCACCCCGATGACGACCGGCCGATCGACGTTCAAAGGAAAATTTCGCGGCCGTACGCCCCAGATGCCTTGAATCAAGGCCCGCAAGATGCTCGAGATCGCGACCGTTGCCATGATCATCGAGATGGCCGGCTCACCAATGAGAGGACGGAGCGCGAAGCGGGCAATCGCGACGCCCACGAGGGCGGCCACGCCGAGCGCGAGGCCGAGGCCGAGCCAAGTGGGAATAGGCAGCGACAGGAAGGTGTAGCCGAGATAGGCCCCGAGAAGAAGGAGTGGGCCTTGCGCGAAATTGATGACGTCGGTGGCTTTATAAATAATGATGAAGCCAATCGCGATGAGGGCGTAGATCATCCCGTTGGCGAGGCCCGCCAGGGTGAGCTCGGCGAAAACGTCCATGCGCTCAGAGCCTCACGATCGGGATGGAGACCGATATTTGCGCCGAACGGCCATCCTGATAACGAATCTCGGTCTCGAGCGCGACCGTTAGCGCATCCCCATCGAGGGCCGTGACGAGAGCGCGATAACGCTCCGCCACCGCTCGGCGACGCACTTTGCGGGTACGCGTGAGCTCGGCGTCGTCCGCGTCGAGCTCCTTGTGAAGGAGGAGGAAACGCTTCACTCGTATCGCTTCGGGAAGCTTCTCGTTGACGCGGCGAAGCTCCGCCGTCAGCAGCTCGAGCACCGCTTCTTGTTGGGACAAGTCGACGAAGGTCGTGAACGGCACTTGTCGCCTTTCCGCCCAGGTGCTGACATTCTGGAAGTCGATCGACACGAGCGCGGTGACGAAGGGGCGGCCATCGCCGCCAAAGACGACCGCTTCTCGAACGTAAGGGCTGAACTTGAGCTTGTTCTCGACGAATTGCGGGCTGAAGGCTGTGCCGTCCGCGAGGCGAGACACGTCTTCGACGCGGTCGATCACGACGAGCTGCCCATCCGCATCGAGATAGCCCGCATCGCCCGAATAGAGCCAGCCGTCTCGGAGCACTTCCCGGGTACCGGCCTCGTTATTGTAATAGCCGGCGAAGACCGCTTGACTCCGCGAGATGATCTCTCCGTCCTCCGTAATGCGAAGCTCGGTTCCGGGGAGAGGCTCGCCCATGGTGTCCGGCTTCACCGCGCCGTCACGATGCACGACCGAAATGCCGGAGACTTCCGTCTGACCGTAGATCTGCTTCAAGTTCACGCCTAGCTCGTGAAAAAACCGTAGGGTATCGGGTCCGAGCGCGGCGCCGCCGGTATAGGCGTGTTTCAAACGCCGGAGTCCGAGCCCGTCGCGAATCCAATACAGGCAAACGAGATCCGCTAGGCGTTTCGAAACGCCGTTATGATTCCCGTCGAGGACCCAGTCGAGCACGCGACGCTTCAGCCAAGTCGCGTCTTCTCGCTTCATTTGCACTTCCGACAAGAGGCTTTCCCAAATCCGAGGCGGCGAGAACATGACGTGCGGCGCAATCTCCCGAAGGTCTTCTGTGACCGTCTCCGGCTCCTCGGGAAAGTTCACCGTCGCGCCTGTCACGAGCGCGGAAGACACCGACATCATCTGCTCTCCTACCCAGGCGAGCGGAAGAAACGACACGAGCTCGTCCCCGGGGCCGAGCGGGTCGACCGCCATCAAGCTCTTGGCCATCGAGACAAGATTGCGATGGGTCAGCATGGCGAGCTTGGGTGTCCCCGTCGTGCCCGACGTGGTCGCAAGAAGCGCCACATCGTCGGGCGAGGTCTCCGCGACGAGTGCATCAAACGCGCCCGGGTCTTCTGTTTGGGACGCACGTCCAGAGGCCGCGAGCTCCGAAAGCGGCATGAGGCAAGGATCGTCGTAGTCCCGCATCCCGCGCGGATCGCTTACGATGACGCGCTCGAGCTTGGGAAGACGGTGGCGTACTTCCAAAACCTTGTCGACCTGCTCTTGATCTTCGGCGATGAGAAGCTTGGCTCCGGAGGCATCGGCGAGCACGAAGAGCTCCTCGCTGACGGAGTCTTGGTAGATACCAAGAGGGATCGCGCCCAGCGCTTGGGCCGCAAGCTCCGAGAGCACCCACTCGGGCCGGTTATCCCCAACGATCGCGACGATGTCGCCCCGGCCGATACCCAGAGCTCGGAGGCCAAGGCAAAGCTCCTCGACGCGGTCGCGATAGCCACGCCACGTGATCGCGCGCCAGATCCCGTAAGACTTCTCACGAAGCGCCTGCGCGTCTGGCGAAGCTTTTGCGCGCCCGCAAAGAAGCTTCGGAAGCGTGTCGGTCACGCGCGCACCGAAGCGACGACGTCGCGGATAGCCTGCACCACGAGGTCGGGCTCTTCGAGAGGAATCCAGTGGTCGTGTGTCTCGGCGATGACATGACGCCCCGACCGGCTGAGAGCGACGGTCGAGAGCTGATCGTCGAGACGCTGCGGGCTCGGATCCGCCGCGGTCATCACGATGAGCGGGATGTCGCCGAGGGAGGTCGTTTCCGCCGCGAGCAAGGCGGCGCTCTCCGGTGCGTTCTCGATTTGACTCGCGAGCGCTTCGAGAGTCGTTCGCCGCACCCAGAACGAACGCAGTTGTGGCCGGATGGACGCGGGCGTTTTTCCGAGTAGCGAAGCGATCCGGTTGTGCTCGGACGAAGAGCGGAACCGGACGAGCTGCAAGAAGGCGCGCATGACTCCAAATCGCGCGCCAAAGGCGGCAAGCCGCGCCATGCGGGCACCGCGCGCCACGCGCGCACGCTGCGTGCTACCGGGCTCGACCCACTCGCGGGGATGCGGGGTGTCCACGAGCACGAGGCCGGCGACGAGAGCCGGGCGACGCGACGCCAAGAGCTGCGCTATCCATCCGCCATAAGAGTGCCCCACGAGAACGAAAGGCCCCTCGACATCCGCGTTCGACAAAAGCTCGTAGAGTTCGAGCGTCATGTGGTGGAGCGTGCGCGGATGCGGGCCCCTGTCGCTCCAACCGAACCCAGCGCGGTCATAGCTAACGACTTTGGTGAAGCGCGCGACCTCCGGCTGAATCTTCGACCAGCTCAACGATGAGCCCGCGAGCGCCGAGTCGAGCACGACGGTGGGGCCACCCTCACCGAGAACGTGAAGATGCATCCGATAACCGCCGACATCGATGAGCTTGCCTGGCGGAGGAAATCGATGCCGCTCGCGACGCGACGCAAGCCAGTGATAAAGATAGGCAGACGCCGCCAAAAGAAACGCCAGCACGGCGACAACGGCAAGCATCAAGAGACGGCCTCGCCAAGATAAGCTTGGATGACGCGCTCGTCGTTGCGAATGGTCTCGGGCGGCCCCTCAGCGAGCTTCCTGCCAAAATCGAGAACAACGATCCGCTCCGCGAGATCCATCACGACGCCCATATCGTGCTCGATCAACACTACCGCAACGCCTCTCTCTTCGTGAACGTCGAGGACGAAACGCGCCATGTCTTCTTTTTCTTCGCTATTCATCCCCGCCATCGGCTCGTCGAGAAGAAGCAGTGTGGGATCCATAGCGAGCGCGCGGCCGAGCTCCACACGCTTCTGAAGACCATAGGGAAGGGACCCCACCGTCTTGTCGCGAATGCGCTCGATCTCGAGAAAGTCGATGATCTCCTCGACGACCTGCCGCTCCCGGATCTCTTCTTTTTCTTGAAGGCCCCAATAAAACCCTGAGCCGAGGACCCCGCCTTTCATATGGACGTGCCGGCCGAGCATGAGGTTCTCGAGCACGCTCATGTGACGGAAGAGCTCGAGATTCTGGAACGAGCGCGCAATACCGAGCGCGGCCCTGTGATGTGCCTTCTTGCGCGTGAGGTCGCGGTGAACGGCCGCGCGATCGACGAACCCGATAGCACCCGACTGAGCTCGGTAGAGCCCGCTTACGCAATTGAGAAGACAGGTCTTGCCCGCGCCGTTCGGTCCGATGATCGCGAGAAGCTCGCCCGGTTGGACGGAGAGCGAAACGTCTGAAAGAGCCGCGAGCCCGCCGAAGCGCAGCGTGAGATGATCGACGTGTAGTGCGCCGGGGCGGCCCGAGCTCGTGCTCACCGGCAAACGATACACCAAACCAATGGCGCTACGATTCCGTGGCGATGAGGTCCCTAAATCTGGTCACCAGCCGTCGAGGAGCCCGCCGTCGAACCACTCCGACAAAATGTAGAAGAAAACGACCGGCGGCGGCGGAGCTTCGGAGCTCATGTGTACTTTGATCGCGGAGTCTCATAGAATCGTCGTCAGATTTTCGAATTGGGATGTCGAGAAACGTTCAGGTTCTTCGCCAGTGGCTCCTTTTCCAGAAGCTCGAGCGCGCGAGGGGCGCGACGCTCGAAGAGCTCGTTGGAGGCCTGCCCTCGGACTACGCGTGCCATCCGCGCACCGTCCGCCGCGACCTCGAGGTGCTCGAGACCAACTTTCCCGTGATCACCGACCGAAGAGACGGCAAAACGATCTGGCGTCTCATGAACAGCACGTTTGGATTTCGAGATCGCTGTTGAAGGCCCCATCGTCCTCGGCCGGAGCCGCCACCTTGGGGGAGGGTTCTTTGCGCGGGCGGGGAGCGCCTCGTCATGAAGGTGCGGACGATTCGGCGTCTACCCCTTGGAGATAGATCTAATTGTGTCTTCCCCCGGCTGAACGTTGCCTAGCCCGTCGGGTTGCTCGAAGGGCGGGCTGCGGCCCGGGCGATGCGCGATCGTCTCCCGCCGGGGTGGTCCGTTGAACTCCGCTCGGAGAGCGGCGAGCCCGTCCTGTCACTGCAGGCACCTGACGGGCGCGCGGCGGAGCTGGCCGTGGTCGCGCGGCGACGCGTATTGCCGAGGGACGTTCCGAACCTGCTTCGGCAGGCCACAGGTCGCGCACAGCGTCTTCTGCTCGTCGGGCCCTTTCTCAGCCCTAGGTCTCGCGATTTGCTCATCGAGGCTAACGCGAGCTACGCGGACGCCACCGGAAACCTTAGGGTCGTGATCGATGAGCCAGCCGTTTTCCTGGAGGCGCGCGGAGCCGAGCGCGATCCCGACCGGTAGCCCCGAGCACTTCGAAGCCTGAAGGGGGCGATCGCCGGTCGCGTCGTGCGCGCGCTATGCGACTTCGTTCCGCCTTATGGCGTGCGCACGCTCGCAGAGATCTCCCCCACCCCGCTCGGGACGGTGTCACGCGTGGTGAGCTTCCTTGAAGATTGAAGAGGAAGCGCTGATTACCCGTGACGACAAGAAGCAGATCCTTTCCGTCGACTGGGCTCCTCTCATCGCCCGGTGGGTCCGGGATTACAGCGTGACGCGATCCAACGTCCTGCGTTCGTACATCGAGCCGCGCGGCCTCGCCGCTCTGGGTCTAAAGATCAGCAAGCTGCAACGATACGCAGTTACGGGCTCGTTGGCGGCGCCCGGAACAGCCCCCGCGAGACTCGCCATGTTCTACGTGGATGACACGGTCTGCCGCCGAGACCCTGGAGCTCCTCCCGACCGAAGCGGGAACCAATGTCTGGCTGCTCGAGCCATTCGACGAGGTCGTGTTCGATCGAACCGAGTCGCGACCGTTCGTGCTGTCTCCGGAGGAGACCTCCGTGGTCGTAGCGGCGCCGAGCCAAGTCGTGGCGGACTTGCTGACGAGCCCGGGTCGAGCTCCGCAAGAAGGCGAAGCGCTCCTCGAGAAGATGAAAGGAACCGAGGATGCCTGGCGCCGCAAAGTATGAACCCGAGTACGTAGCAGCGCGACGAGTCCTACTCGACGTTCTCGAGGCCCTGAACGCACACCGGAAGGCGCTGGTTCTCGTTGGTGCACAAGCCATCTACCTTCACGTGGGGGAAGGTGACCTCGCGGTCTCGCCCTACACGACAGACGGAGACCTCGTTATCGACCCGCGTAAGCTCGACGACGAGCCGGCCACTCGCCGAAACCCTCGAAGCTGTCGGGTTCGAGCTCGCTGTTCGTCCGGGAGGCTGGACGATGGACGCGGTACAAATCGATCTCATGGTCCCCGCGTCCATGGGCGGTTCAGGACGCCGAGGAGCTCGACTCGGGGTGCACGGAAACGATGTGGCGCGCAAAGCGTCTGGCCTGGAAGGAGCCGTGGTCGACTATGGGCCCCTTCGCGTTGCAGCACTTGACCCAACGGACGAGCGCGCCTTCGTCGTGAACGTCGCCGGTGTTGCCGCACTTCTGGTCGCCAAACTACACAAAGTTGACGAGCGCAAGAACGAGGCCGCGCGACGACAGGACAAAGATGGGCTCGACGTTTGCGGCTGCTTCGTTTCGCGGAAACTGCCCATCTCGCGACGACTCTGACGAAGCTCGCCGAGCATCCCATCGCGGGTGAAGTGACACGCGAGGCACGGGGCTTCCTGGGGGAGCTCTTTTCGGAGCGCGACGCCGCGGGTGCGGCGATGGCTGTTCGTGCCAGCGTTGGCCTCGAGGATGAGCTCGTCATCGCCATCTCTTGCGAGACGCTCGCCCGTCGGCTCCTTGCTGCCTGGAAGTAAGCGGCGCCGGCGACTTTCCAGACGTGCATGGAAGTCGCGTCCTGTCTTCTGAAGTCCGGAGACTCCACGCGCACAAAGAATTGGAAGAAACCCGTTGCGAATGACCTGATGTGTCCAACCGGCGTGGTAAATAACGATACGAGTTCGGGCGAAGGATGTGAGCGAAATCAATGAGCCAATCAAAAGACAGCGTCGATGATGCGATGGCGGGAATTCTCCCCTCCGAATGTTGAACGAGTACACCTAATGTCCCCGCCTCTTTCATCTGATGCACGTGGAGGGGAGATGAGAGGACAACCATCGTCCTCGGTCACGGGCGGCCCTCTCTCGCGCTCGATCTCATGGAGCCGTTTCGTCCTCTCATCGTGGACTCGGCCGTCTTGACCGCGGTCAACACGGGAATGGTCAAAGCCAGAGATTTCACGAGGAGCCATGCAAGGTGCATGCTCAATGCCGCCGCACGCAAGGCACTCATTCGCGCCTACGAGTCACGAATGGACCAGCTCGTAACGCACCCACTGTTCGAGTACCGCTGTTCCTGGCGAAGCATGATCCGCATCCAGGCGCGCCTTGTTTCGCGATGGCTCCGCGGCGGCGTGCCCAGATATGAGAACATCGTAAACCGCTGACGGTGAACCGAGATGAACAGAAAACGCTTTCTGGTCACCTATGACGTCTCGGACGATAAACGGAGAACACAGATATTCAAGACACTCTACGCCTACGGCGATCACGCACAGTACAGCGTGTTCTTCTGCGAGCTGAACGCTCGCGAGTACGCCGAGCTTTGTGGCAGGCTCCGCCGATCGCTCCACCACAAGGAGGACCAGATATTGATCCTCGATTTGGGTTCGGTTGCCAATCCACTGGATGCCGGCCTTCAGTGTCTCGGGCGACCCTATCGTCCAGCCACGACCGTTCTCGTAGTATGACCCGCGAGCGGCGGTGTAATGAGTGAACCCTGGGGATCGCTCGTGGTCTTTGAAAACTGGACGGTTACACCCGCCTCTCGGGGTTGTCGAGGGCAGGAATCGAAAGCCCATTCGAGGTACCGCTCGAAACAGGGTATATAATGCTTTGTTCTGTCAAGACTTAGACTTGGCGCTGTTTCCGCGTTCGAGAGAACGCGGCCCCATTGAAGCTGGACGAAAGCGTAATGACACGCTGCTGCGTCAGCAAGTTCCGCGTTCGAGAGAACGCGGCCCCATTGAAGCGTTGAAAACGCTCCGAGCGGCCCGACCTCGTGCTCACCGGGAAACGATACACCAAACCATTGGCGTTACGATCCCTTGGCCGGCAAGGTTCTCGAGCTGGTCACCAGCCGTCGAGGAGCCCGCCGTCGAACCACTCCCACAAAATGTAGAGAAAAAGTTGGACCGGTCGGGAGCTATCGTTTACGGGAACGAGTAGACCCACGTTGGCGAGGACATGTTGACGTACGTTGAGAGAGAGTTGGAGTTGAGGGACGAGATCCCATTCCGTACCGCCATCTTCGGCTCGTCCAATGATCTCCACCATCGGAGAGAAACTCCGCCCCCAGGTGTTGGCGGTGAACGTCCGCCCGAAGGCCGCCGTCCAGAAAATCTCTTGCTCGACTCGGTCACGATCGCTCGGTAGCTCGATTCCAGCTTGCAAATGGACGAAAGCATCGCCAGGCAGCAGCTGACCAAAGGAGACGGACGGCTCGAAAACAAAGACGCCTTTTCCTTGGCCGTTTCGTTCGCTCCCGTCGGGACGGCGACTTCGGCGTTCAAGCTCAGAATATTGCCGCGATCCAATCGATGATAGACGGTGCTCTTAATGCCCAGCGTGACGTCGCCGATCCCTCCCGCCCAGGGATCCCCGCTCGTGCTTTGCCCCGCGCCGAACGGGACCGCGAGCTCCCATTGGTAGCGCGCGCCGAAGCGACGCTCGTATAGAAGCTCGTTCGTGAGCTCACCCTTTCCTTCCGTGGCTACCCCGACCGTCCAAATGAGCTCGTCTTCTGGATAGGCCTTTTCCGTGAACATGGGACGCGGAAAATTGAGCTCCCCACTCGGCCAGGCGTCTTCCGCGCAGAATGTGCGAATGAAGTCCACGATCTTTTGTAACTGCTCGATGTCGAACGCCTCGCCGAAGGCGGGCATGCTCGCATCGAATCCCCGAACCGGCCCTCCCTGGTGGGAGACGGCAATCCAGTCGAAGTCAGGCTCCCGCGTCGCGAAACTGCAGTCGGCGAAATCAGGAAGGGGGACGTCGAACGCGACTCGATCGAGCGGAACACCTGCGCCGGTCTCACCGTGACACTGGGCGCAACCGATTCGGTACAGGCCTTCGCCCGTCGTGGGAAGCTGCGAGCCGTTCACGGCGAGCGAAGAAAGAAGCACGAACAGGATGGCGTAAGCGGCTATGCAACGCATGAATACGCGGAACACGGTATCACGCACGAGCGAGGATTCCGTTGGTCGATGCGGGTGAAGAGATCCGTTCGCGCTTCGGAGCCGAAGCTAGTTGCTCTACGATTGACTCTCGCTCATCATGGCTGACTCACATGAAGCCGTCGCCCGCATCAGGAACGCTGCCTGTAAGCGGTAGACCTCCATCCACCGGAGGTTGGGCCGTCGCCGCCGTGATTGCTGCGGTCGCTGCGCTGCTTTATTTGCCGACGGTGGCGTTCGATTTCACCCTCGACGATGTTCACGTGGTCAAGGAGAACCCAGTGTTGCAGCGGGCGTGGTGGTGGGACGCCATCGCCGGTTCCTATTGGCCCGATCAGCTTACGGACGGCGCCAACAACTGGCGCCCGCTCGCGACGCTCTCATGGTGCTTCGAGCGCTGGGCGGCAGGCGGGAGCGAGCCGTTGGCGCTGCGGTGGCACCATGCAAGCAACGTCGTCCTGCATGGCTTGGCGGTGTTGGCGCTGTTTCCTATCGCCCGACGATTTTGCGGCTCGGTTCAGGCCGCTTGGGTGGCGTGCGCGCTCTTTGCCATGCACCCGGCACACACCGAGGTCGTACCGCCGCTCGTGGGCCGCACCGATCTGATCGCCGCGCTGGGCGGGTTTTGGATGTGCGCGGCTTTCTGGCGCTTCCGCGATACAGGAGGCCGGCACTGGCTCGCCCTGTCCGCGCTCGCCTACGCAGTTGGGTTGGGAGGCAAAGAGTCCGCCGCACCCCTCGTGCTGCTGTTGCCGCTCGCCGATCTCTTGTGGCACGGCCGCTCTTGGCGCGAGTTGCTCGGGCGGGCGGGGCTCGCCTATCTTCCTCTGCTGGCGGTTGCCGTGCTATATGCCTTCGCCCGCATCTCGGTGCTCGGGGAACATACGATTGTGCATGCCCACGCAGCACCGCTCGCGATGATCGACCGGCTATCTTTTGCCGGCCGCAACACGTGGGTGTCAGCTTGGCTGCTCGCCCTACCTGTACGCTTTCACCACCTCCTCACGACAGTGCCATCGAATGCGCCCTTCACCTTTCCGCAACCGGTCGGGCTGATGCGGGGCCTGTGGCCGCTTTTGGCTCTTCCCCTTTGGCTGGGGTGGGTTCCGCTTCTCCAGCGCGTGCCGACGGCGGCGCTGCTCTGGGTCGCCGTACTTCTGCCTTGGCTTCCGACCTCGGGACTGCTCCCTGTTGCGGGCGGCGTCTCGCTCCGGTTCCTCTTCATCTCGACAGGTTTTGCCGCGTGTGCGGCCGTTGTTGGAGCGCAATTTGTCGTGAGGCGTCACTCGAGCTACCTCCCTGCGCTGCGGGTGTCGGCCCTGATTTGGAGCGTCGTGGCATTGGGGATAACGTGGCGCCAAATTCCTAACTGGCGCGACAACCGTACCTTTTTTCGCGCTGTCCTCTCGGAGGAACCGCGCTGCTACACTGCGAATTACGCGCTGGGCACGTCCTTCGCGCTCACGGGCGATTTAGTCGAGGCGCGCAAGTGGTTTCGCCTTGCGATCGACGTCGCTTCTGACAGCCCCCAATCGTTTCGAGCGCGCGAGAACTTAGCGATGACGTTCGAGTACGGCCCGTCCGGCCGGCGCTTTGGCCCCGATGCCCCGCTCGCTCGGGCGCTTGCGCTCTACCACGACGCGTTGCGCGTAAAGCCGGACGCACTGATTGCCAACCTCGCCGCAGCCACAGTGTCTTCGCGGCTGGCCGAGCGAAGTGGGCTGACGGCGGTCGAGAGGCAGGCCTATCAGAGCCACGCCTTCGAGCAACTAGTGCGTACTATCGAAAGCCATCCCGACCATCCTAGCGCTTACCTTTGGCACCGTCGCGCCGCTGGAATTGCGATCGCGCTGGGCGACAACCGACTTGCTCGGCGAGAACTGGCTGCAACGGCGGCCGGTCGCGCCGCCCGCAAACAGTGGGTGCTCGACCACGAGGGTCGCCTGGAGTGGTCACGCGAGACGCAGCGTGCCATTGGCGAGTTGGAAGAGGCCCTGTGGTTGATGCCACCTCCGGACGAAGAAGCTACACTGCGCGCTGCACTAGAAGTGTGGCGAGAGCGATAGTCTCGTTCCGATGTGAGCGGCTGATAGAAGAGCGGAAGTCTTCGATAATTCGATAAATGATGTGATGAAATCGACAACCGGTATGGAACGGCTGGCGCGCGATCTGGGGGAGCTCGGTATCACTTCCGGCGGCACACTCATGGTTCATTCCTCTTTGAGCGCGATCGGATGGGTCGAGGGCGGCGCGTCCGCGGTGGTGCGCGCGCTCATCGAGGCGCTCGGCGAGGACGGCACGCTCGCCATGCCGGCAGCCACTCCCCAATGCGCCGTGCCGGAACCTCAAACCGTGTTCCAAGCGGAGACGACGCCGACGAAGATGGGCGCGATCCCGGAGGCGTTTCGCATATGGCCAGGAACGCTTCGCAGCAGCCATCCCCTCGATTCCGTGTGCGCGCGCGGTCCGTTGGCCGCGGAGGTCACATCCGTGCATCCGCTGGCTTTCTCCGAAGGTCCAGGCACGCCGTTCGGACGCATTCACGATCGCGAAGGCACCATCCTGCTTCTCGGGGTGGGATTCAATCGCTGCACCGCGCTTCACTACGCGGAGACCCTGTCGGAGAAACGCAGAACCGCCACGACACGCTTTCCTAGGATCGAGAATGGGGAAACAGAGTGGGTCGAAGTGCTCAACGTCGCCGACGACAACGACCGGCACTTCCCGATCATCGGCGAGCGCTACGTCGCGGCGGGAAGAGCTGTTCGCGGCAAAGTCGGCGAGGCGCCGTGCTCGCTCTTCCCAATGCGGGACCTGGCGGATTTCGCCGTCGACTATTTCGAATCGACTTTCTAGAGGTGCTGGCTTTCACCAATGGATAGTCGGCTCCGCCGCGCGTCAGCCGGGGATGCCTCCCGCGTCCTTCAGCTGATGCGCACCTATGATGACGAGGCGCATCGTCCAACGCGTCGCGCCTTGAGATAGACGTCCTCTTGGCCGCGTAGTAGGATCGCGCCCTTCCGGGAGGAGCCGATATCCCGTATATCCCGCTTCATCTGCGGTAAGAAGCTCATCCATGTCGGCTCGGACGGCTTTCAAAAAAGGACTCATCGAGCAAGGCCTCGCGAAACGCACACTTCGCGCGAGGCGGGACATTGGAAAAACTGTGTGAGAAACAAAGTGGAGACCCTATGAGCACGATCAACATCGGACCGATACGTTGTGAGACCGGGACGAAAGTCTCCGGAATGGTTCCCGCTGTGTCGCGCGTCGACGGCAGTAATCTCGGCTTTCCCGTGATCGTCGTCAACGGCGCGAAAGACGGCCCCGTCCTTCTCGTGGATGGCGGTATTCATGGTGATGAGCAAGAGGGAACGCTCGCCATCATCGAAGTCGCAAAGAAGCTCGACCCGAAGAATCTTCGCGGCACGTTCATCGGTGTCCCTGTCATGAATGTCGGTGCTTTCGAAGCGATGTCACGCGGCAACCCGCGCGACGCGCACACCTTCGACATGAACCGGATCTATCCGGGAAAGCCCGCGGGTTATCTCACGGACCGCATCGCACAGGTTCACAACGAAGAAGTCGGCAAGCTCGCCGATATGGAGATGACGATCCACTCGGGCGGCAATATCTGCTATCTCGGTGAGACAATCTTCACGAAGTCCGGTGACGACAAGAGCTTCGAGTTCGCGCGCGCGATGGGCGAGGGATGGGAGATCATTCTCGACACGCCGCACCCGGTGGGATCCCCCATGGCAGCAATGGTCGATCGCGGCAAGCTCGCCATCACCGTCGAGCTCGGCGGAAGCGCTACACTCATGCCCGATGCGCTGAAGTATAACGTCGACGTGCTCGAGCGCGCGGTCCTGAACGTCTGTCGCCACTACGACATGATCGACGGGGACGCGACCTATGCCGACACCGCATGGCGCGGCAGCCAGATTGCGGTCATGGCGTCGAAGAGCGGCATCTTGCTTCCCAACCCGGACCTCCCTCGCAACAAGCTCAAGAAACCCATCACTGAAGGCGAAGTGCTCTTGACGCTCGCGGATTTTTTTGGCGAGACGGTCGAAGAGCTCAAAGCGCCTTGCACCGGTGTATTGTTCGGCTTCCGGACCTATCCGAGCACAACGGCGGGAGACTGGACGCTTTTTTGCGGCAGGGCGGAACGAAAGTCGATGGTTTGACGAATGATCACCGAGCCCACCGCGCTTCTCGCCTTCATGTTCCTCGTGGTGGCGTTCGCGCGTTTTCTCGAAGGCCGTTTCCCGATCGTCCAAAAGGTTAGCTCTGCCGTTATCTGCACCCTTCTCGGCATCTTGCTCGCGAATATCGGTGTCATCCCGCACGAGTCCGCCGTCCTTGCGGCTGTGGGGGAATACGCGGTTCCGTACGCGATCGTGCTCGTCATTCTCTCGTCGCGCTTGAAGGATTTGCGAAAGGCGGGAAAGCCGCTCGTCATCGCTTTTGTGCTCGCGGGTGCCGGCACCTTCGTGGGCGCCCTCGTCGCGAGCCTCCTCTTCGCCTCGAGTCTCGGGCCCGAGACTTGGAAGCTCGCGGGGACGTTTGCCGGGGCTTTTTGGGGCGGCGGAATGAATTTCGCCGCCGTGGGGAGAGGGCTCGACATGAGTGAGAGCCTCTTTGCCGCTGCCTTCGTTGCGGACAACCTCTCCACCGTGCCGTGGATGCTTGCGCAGGTCGGTCTCTTTTCGCTCCTCGCCGCCTATTATCGAAGCGGGAGCCACGTGGGGGGCTCGGAGGCGAAGAGCGAAGACCAACGCAAGGCGTGGTCCGAGACCACGGTCAGCATCACCGATCTCGCGTGGCTTGCCGCGCTTCCGCTTGCTTTTATGTGGATCGCAGAGCGCGTCGGTGCGAGCGGTCCCGGCCAAGTTCTCTGTTTGACGACGCTCGCACTCGTAGCCGCGCAGCTTCCCATCGTTCATCGCCTTCGGGGCGCGGCGGTCCTCTCCTATTTCGCACTACATCTCTTTTTCATCGTCATCGGCGCGGTGTCCGATGTCCGGGAAGTGGCTAATGCGGGGCCGGTGCTCTTTGTCTACATGCTCTCCATCATCGCGATCCATGCGCTCGTCGTCTACGGCATTGGCTATCTCGCACGGCTCGACTTGCCGACGCTGACGATTGCGAGCCAAGCGGCCATCGGCGGACCGGGCTCCGCGCTCGCGCTCGGCATGGCCATGAAATGGAACGAGCTCGTCACGCCCGGGATCATCGTCGGTATCTTCGGCTACGGGGTTGGAAATTATCTCGGTTTCGCGACCGCCTATCTTCTACGGCAGCTGCTCTAGTGGGGCGGCTCGGGGGAATGACGGCGGTCGTCACAGGGGCGGCCCGCGGGCTCGGCCGCGCGGTGGCACGTAGTTACGCCCGTGAGGGCGCCACGCTTTTTCTCTGCGACCGCATCCCCATCGAGGACCCGGCGCTCGAGGTCGCGAGGCAGTTCGACGTCGACCTGGGAGAGCGGGAAGCCTGCGCTCGTTTCGTGAACGACGTGCTTGCCGAGGCGGGCACGATCGACGTCCTTGTCAACAATGCCGCGATCCTGAAGATGAGCTCCTATGACGAGGTGACCGACGCGGTGTGGGACGAGACGATCGCGACCAACCTCACGGCGCCGTTTCTTCTGTGCCGCGGGTTCTTGCCGGCGATGCTCGAGGCGGGCGGCTCTATTATTAATGTATCGTCGCGCGCTGGCGTTCTCGGATTCGAGAAGGAAACCGCTTACTGCGCTTCGAAGTTCGGTATCGAAGGGTTGACGCGGGCGATCGCGGCGGATCTCAAAGGAACGCAGGTGAGCATCAACTCGATCACGCCAGGTGTTCGCATCAAGCCGACGATGATGACCGACGATGAAGAGTCGGCGGTGCCGCTCGGCGCGCGGGTGTGGCAAGACGCGGACGCGATCGCGAACGCCTTCGTCTTGCTAGCCCTCGCCCGGGGCAACCCGACGGGAAAGCGCTTCGAGGCGGACAAGCTGAGCGAGGAGTGGGAACGTCAAGGATGGATAACATGAGTGATGCCATGAAACAGGCACTCGCATCGCGCGTCGAGGAGCTCCCGGAAACCGCGGGGCCTCTCGCCGTCGACGCCGTGCCCCTCGATATTCTCGAAGGTGTGCGAGACGCTCTTTTGTCGGGTGAGACCCACTACACGGACCGTCCGGGCATGCGCGAGCTGCGAGAAAAAGTCGCGGCCACCCTCGGCCGCAGCGCGGATGAGATCATTATCACGACAGGCGATCGCGAAGCCCGCTTCGTCACTCGGCTCGCTTTCGGCGAAACGCCGCCCGACAATGCCATCGTCATCGGAAACTGGGACGACGTTCCCGGCCTCGCAAGCTTTCGCGTGGGTTACCTGGCCGCCCCGAAAGAAAAAGCGGCGAAGCTACGCTCTTGGAAACAGGCGCTCTCGATTTGCACGGCGGCGCCTTCGCAGCGCGCAGTCCTGGTGGCGCTCAAATGAGACCACAAATATGAAGCCGGATGAAAAACGCTATACGTTGATGGAGCTTGCCGCGACGCTCGACGGCGTGATCTCCCTCGGCCGTGGCGATCCGGATCTCGACACGCCGCCTCACATCATTCACGAAGCTCACCTGCGGATGGCGACGCCGCCAGCCGAGCTCGAAGTGCAAGGACTCGGTGAGCTCCGGGCCGCCATCGCGAAGCGTTACGCGAGCGAGAAATCTCTCGACTTTGATCCCGATAGCGAGATCCTAGTGACCAATGGCGCGCAAGAAGGATTGTTTCTTGCCGTCCTTGCGCTCTTGAACCCCGGCGAGCGCATTCTCGTCCCCGACCCGCGATACGGGTCTTATGACCAGGCCATCGCCACCGCGGGCGGAGAGATCGTCTCGCTCCCCACGGGCGACGGCTACGATTTCGGTCTGACAGCGGAAGCTGTCGAGAATGCCGACGGGAAGCTCTTGCTGCTCGTCAACCCGTCCAACCCAACCGGTGCTTTGACACCGGCCGCGCGGGTGCGTGAGATCTCGGCGGTCGCGAGGGATAAAGGCCTCATCGTGCTCTCGGACGAAGTCTACGAGAAGCTCACTTTCGACGAGGAAGTGCTATCGGTAGCGACCTGTGACGGCATGCGCGAGCGCACGGTGACGTTGTCGAGCATTTCGAAGACCTATGCGATGACGGGATTTCGCGTCGGCTACGTTATCGGCCCGCGACCATTCATCGAGGCCGCGACACGGCTAAAATCCGACATTTCAGGACCGACGGCGCTCTTCTCCCAATATGCGGCGCTCGCCGCCATCGACGGCCCCCAAGAATCGGTCGAAGCCTTCCGACAGGTTTATGCGGGAAGGCTCGGCGTCATGTCGAAGGGCCTCGACGCGTTGAACATCCCTTACGGCAAACCGGGCGGCGGCTTCTTCCTTTGGGCCGACGTAGCGCGCTTCGGCGTGGACGCCGAGACGTTTTGTCGTCGCCTCCTAACGGAAGGGCGCGTTCTCATGTTCCCGGGAACGGCGTTTGGCGCAAGATGGAAACACTTCGTCCGGATCTCGCTGCTTCAGCCCGAGGACCGGATCGCGGAAGCGCTCGGCAGGCTCGAAGCGTTCGTCGAGAGCCTCTCGTGACGAGGAAGGCGCGCAAGAAAAAGAGTCTCGACGGCGACGTCGAGAAAGGGCGGGTGCGGGTTCACGACGCCTTCGAGCTCATCCGCTGGCTCGCGTTGAGTCAGCCCGACCCACGCAAGGCTTTGGCCGAGCTCGTCCAGAATAGCCTCGATGCTGGCGCTGGACACATCCGCATTACCCGCCTACGCGAGAAGAAAGTACCTTGCCTAAAGATCTTCGACGACGGCGAAGGTGTCATCCCGGAGCTCCCGCGAAAGGAAGCGCTGCGCTACATCGCCACCCATATCGGCCATAGTCGCAAACGCGAACTGTCGCCGCGGCAGCGATACGAGCTCATGACGCAGGGCCAATACGGCATCGGGCTTCTCGGATTCTGGAGTCTTGGCGAGACGCTCGAGATCCGCTCGCACGTTCCCGGGCAAGAGCCGCATCGCCTCGTGTTTCACCGCGACCGGCCCCAGTTCGAGATCGGACCTCTGCGGGGTCGCCTCGATTTCGACGAGCGTTTCACGGAAGTGGTCGTCGTGAACCTTACCAAGGAAGCTTCCGCTGCCGTGGCCGCGCGTCGCGCCGCTGACTATCTAGCAGGAGAGCTCCGCGGCCAGCTTCTCGCGCGCAAGGTCGAAGTTGTCGTCGAAGACCGGATGGCGCGCGGACGTTCGCCGAAATCCTTACGCGTGAGGCCGCCTCGATTTCTCGGCGAGCGGCTCGAAGGGCTCGGGCCAATGGACGTGCCCGGCTATCCTCACGCGCCCCTTCGGTTCGAGATCTACCTCGCTGGCAAAGACGGCGAAGACGTGCACCACGCGCCACTCGCGCTCTATTCGGCCGGGACGATGGTCGCCGAAAGCTTCGCCGAGCTCGCGGCGCTCGAGCTCGACCACGCGCCGTGGACGGATTCGAGCTTGACGGGGCTCGTGGATTTCTCGGAGCTTCGCGTCGCGCCCGGTAGCCGACGCGGCGTCATCCCCGACGAAGTCGCCCACGCCTTCGCCACTGCGCTCGCCGAAATCGAGCCGGTCTTGTCGAGCCTCGTCGAGACTAAAGAGCGCGAGCGCGCCGAGCAGCTCGACAAAACCGTGATCCGCGATCTGCGGCGTGCGTTTCGTGACTTTTACAAGACGCGGCCGAGCTACAGCATGCTCCCCACGGAGACGAAAGGAGAAGGCGCGCCACAAGAGGGGGCTCCGGGCCTGCCAGTTCAGGACGGCGAGCTCGCGGACGCACCTTTCACCGAAGAGGAGAGAACATCGGCGCCGGCGCTTTTTCCGCCTGGTCCTCTCGCGTCGGTAGCCGTATCGCCACGGCGCCTCGTCATCGCCATCAATGAAGAGGCGACCGTGCGTGCCAAAGCACTCGATGCGGACGGAAAGACGATTCCCGACGGCATCGAGCTCACGTGGGAGCTGTGGGGCCAGGTGGGTAATCTTCGTGAGCTGGATGACGTTCCGAGACGTGCCGTCCTCGTCGCGGGCGAATCGGTCAGCGAAGGTATCCTCTCGGTGCACGCCAAGCAGGCGAGCACGGAGAGCGAAGCCTCGGCCGCTGTACCTGTCGAAATCGTCACGGAGGTTGCGACGAGCTCGGACGAGGGCATTCCGGAGCCCGAGCTCGTCGATCAAGCCGGCGCCAAGTGGCGCTCACGGATTCTGGAAGGGCGCTGGCAAGTCAATACGGGCCATCCGGACTACCGCGCGAACTCGACCCGGCCAGCGCTGAAGCTCCGCTATCTAGCGATGCTGTTCGCGAAAGAGATCGTCCTGCGCTCGACTCAAGACCCGAGGCTCGCGGAGCCGCTCGAGCAGATGGTCGAAGTGGCCGCTTACGCGGACCGCCAGCTCACAGAAAAGCCGCCCCGTGGGCCCCGTAGGCAACGCAGCCGGAAGAAATCTTGAGATCTCCTCTTAGTTCAAAGCCTTTGTAAAGACCCGTTCGAACGCAAGAGCCTCGTCACGATTGCGTTTTGCATCGATTTGCCGTGCAATCGGCGTCTTTGGGATCCTGTCGTGCACGACTTTTTTGATGTTCCGTGGCCCAGGCTCAAGGGAACTTGACAATAGGCACAGAACTTCCATTCCCTGTCGCACTCTCGGCTGCAGGAGGGGCATGTCGAATCGTTGGCGAGACCGCAGTGCGGGCAGGCGACGAAGTCCATATGTGGCGCCGCAGCGCCCGCAAGGTACACCGTTGAAGCGGTCCGAAGAAACCACTCGGGTTACTTCTTCAATCGTCGTTTCTCCTTGGATGAGCTTGGTGCAGGCCTCCTGCAGCAAAGTCCGCATTCCCCCGTGCTCTGCGGCCTTTCGAATCTTGTCCTCTGATACGTTCCGATAGAGCAATTCTCGTATGGACGCTGTGATCTTTAGCTTTAGCACCTCGAACACCCCCGGCGTCCCGAGTAACCCGTTCCGCTGCATCTGCTGCAACCCGCTCCCTTGAAAAGCTGCTTGCTCGATGCGAAGACGCTCTGGATAGCTGGATCTTTGACATCATTGTCATCGAGAAGCCGTTGAATCCAAGAGGACATCGTTGACACCTGAGGCCATAGAGGTCCCGACATAGTGTCCGCGCCCGTCGACGCCGTCTAGTATCACGTAGTCGGAACGCTTTCCCCATCTAGCGCTCATCACCACGCAGATGCCGCGGTGGTAAGCTTGGGGATGCCCACGCATCCCGACGGAGAGAGTGCGATCCGCGACAGAGCCGAGGCCCTCGGCGTCGACTTCGATGCCCTAGTGGCCAACCTCAGGCTCTCCCCGGCCGAACGCATCGCAGAACTCGTGCGAATGAATCGCTTCCACCACGACATTCAGAGCCGGACCTTGTCACCGGAGTTGCGAGCGGCCTTGCAGGCTCAGGAGATCGAACGCGCCCGGGCAAGGCTCCGCGAGGCGGGATGACGGCTCAGCGGAGCGACGACCTGCTCATCCTGTTACAGGATGCAGGCCTTGACTTCGTCGTCGTTGGCGGCGTGGCGGCCATCGCACACGGGTCAGCACGCAGCACCAAGGATTTGAACATCGTCGTGAAGTTCAACGAAGAGAGCCTCCAGATACTGGTGGACGCCCTCCGTCCGCACCGTCCGAAGCACCTCAGTCGGCCCGACCTTGGCGTCGTGAATCAGTCTGCTCAGGAGCTCAGCAGTCACCGCCTTCTCTTGCTCATCACCGACCTCGGGCGCCTCGATGTCCTCCGAGAGGTCTCCCCCATCGGCGGCCTTCAGAGCCTGGCCACTGTAGACATGGAACTCGTCGAAGGACGCTTCTTCCCGGTCATCTCGCTCGATCAACTCATCCTGATCAAGTCTACGCTGACGCGCCCGAAGGACCGGGATGTCGAGACGGAGCTCCGGACGATTCGCAGCTTAGCTTGCGAAACGGCTTGGGAGACGAGTCCACGCCCAACTCCTAGCCCGGAGAATTCATGAGGGTGGCGCAGAGTAGCACCATCTCGCAACGGAACCTCTATATTCAAGGGATGATCGAGCGAGAGAAGATCGTGGGGCGCTCGGTCGGGATGATCGCGACGCTGGCTAGGCCTGACGCCCGGGCAAATCGACGCGACCGTGATCCGGCTGACGATCGGCATCCGAATCTATCTGCAGGCGGTCACTTTAAAGCCCTGACCGAGATCCCGCGCGCATGACGCACCGGTTCCCTCGGTCGCCATGCCGCCCTTTCCTTTCTCGCCGGTGAAATTCTCCGGAGATATCGAGCGCGTTCTCGCGCTCGAAACTCGCCAGAGGTTTCCCAGGTGGCTCCCTAGTCCGTTGTAGGGGCTACTCATTCTGTGGGCCTCACGGATATTCGACGACCCGTTTCCCGGTCGAAGAAGTAGAGTTTGTTGCCGTTGAATTTCAGACGTACCTGATCACCCGGCCGGACCGAGGTTCTCCCGCGCACTACGCTCACGATAGACGTCTCTCCCAAGCGGAGAACCACCTGGGTGTCCGCGCCGGTGGGCTCCACCACAACGACGCTCGCGGCCGTGCCCGTATCTCCGGGCGCGATCTCGTGTGGCCGAACACAGCATATGACGGGCCCGACGTCGGGCGGGAGCGTCGGGCTCGGCTCCGCGATCGGAAACCCTCCGGTCGCCACGAAGACGCCGCCGTCGATAGAACCAGGAATCCTCCTTTGGGGCCCTTTGAGAACGCGTCGACGCTGGCCGCGCCAGAGTTTTCTTCGCTCCGAGAGACCAAAGCGGCAAGCGTCCACTACGAGCCGTATCCACAAGAGAATGCGACTCAAGCCACGGCTCTCTGCAAGCAGCGCGAGTGTGGTTTCTTCTATCTCCGCTCCGTTGCGTTGCCGGAACTCACCCGGGAGAAGGCGGAGCAGCCTCCGGCAAAGCTCGCGCTCACTCACGTCACCTTCCGCAGGCGGGTCTGGGCAAGACGCGCCAACGCTTGGAGCCTGCCGGATTCATCGTGGAGGACGGCTCGCCCTTGACGCGTCAGTTGATAGTAGCGTCTCTTCTCGCTCTCCCCCGGCGGACGCGCTCGCGGGCCGAGCTCCTCGATGAGTCCGCTCACCACGAGCTTCTCGAGCGAACCGTAAAGCGTGACCGGCCATAGGCGCACGCTGCCATTTGTCTGCTCTTCCACATCTCTCAAAATGCCGAATCCGTGACGAGGGCCACCTGCCAGAGCCAGAAGGATATAGAAGGAGGATGGCTTCAGAGACGAAGCTTCACGGTGTTTCCCCATGGACATATAATGTATGTATCGTACAAATCCATACTATATCTAGCCGAAGCACTGGGCTGTTAAGATTCGGCTCATGGCAACCGAAGGGCAGATCGTGGGTTCAATCATGGGCCTTGCTGTAGGGGACGCGCTCGGCTATCCCGAATCTCGACGCCAAGCTCAGGGCGCAACTGCGCGCCGAGATCAAAGAGCTTCACCAGCGGCTCGAGACCACGACGGTCTATGTCACTCACGACCAGATCGAGGCGATGACGATGGCGGATCGCATCGTCGTCATGCGCGTCGGTAACATCGAGCAAATCGGGTCGCCCATGGATCTCTACGACGATCCGCGCAACCTGTTCGTGGCAGGATTCATCGGAAGCCCGACGATGAATAGAACAAACGATGAAAGACCTCGCTTTGGCCTGGCGGGTGCTTTGGCGCTCGCGTAGCACGCCGGCTCTCGTGCTGACGCTTGGGCTCGGTATGGGTGCTCTCAGTGCGATGTTCAGTGTTCTCGATGGCGTGTTGTTGAAGCCACTTCCCTACTTGGAGCCGGACCGTCTCGTCACCGTCTGGCGATTGCCGAAAACGAGTTTTTCGCCGGCGGACTACCTCGACGTCGCGGAGATGAATCAAGTCTTTGACTCCATCACCGCCTATTCCGGTGACAACTTCGGTCTCGTGCATGCGGGAGGGGAGCCGCAGCGAGTTTTCGGCGCACGTACCACCACCAGCTTCTTCGACGTGATGGGGGCGCCTCCACTCATCGGAAGAACCTATGGTGAGGATGACCGCTACGATGGTCGCGTCGTCGTGTTTCGTCACGACGTCTGGGAGACAATTTTCGGACGCGATCCTGACGTGATTGGGCGAACCGTACGCCTCAACGACGAGCCCTACGTCGTCATCGGTGTCATGCCGCCGGAGTTCACTGCCGTCCGTGCTCGCTTGTGGACGCCTAGTGAAGGCCGCGTTCCCGCGGCACCCATCGATGTCGAGGGCGACATCGCATCGAACCGGCGCCTCTCTTATCTCCGGCTCATCGGACGGCTCCGTCCCGACGCGACCCTTTCAGGCGCGCAAGCGGACGCGGATCGCATCGGGGAACATTTGAAAGGCGCGCTCGCGTCGCGCGGTGAGAATTTTGGACTCCTGGTAGAGCCCATGCACGAGACGCTCGTTGGGGCCGCGCGGCAACCGCTATGGATGCTCTTCGGCGCGTCGACGCTTCTGCTCATGATTACCTGTGCGAATGTCGCCGGCATGTTGATCGGCCGCGGCGTTCAAAGGCGGCGCGAGCTTGCCATTGGGTATAACTCTCATACTGACACCGCAAGGTCATTGCCAACTGCGTATCGGTACGACATTGTCGAGAGTCGTAACCTCCGCCTTGTAGGTATGTGCGAGCAGAGTCCAGGCTCGCTCGAAGCGATTGCTTTGCACGAGAGCTCGGA
>SMYC01000046.1 GCA_004356105.1 Acidobacteriota bacterium
GCGACCGCCTTTACCGGCTGGCGATGAAGTGAAGCGACCCACGCTCGAGCGTTGAGCTTTAGGGAAGCGACCCATCCGAGATTCTGACCACGATCCGCGAGGTAGTGCTCGCGTATGACGCCGTCATGGTTACTGACGGAATCGAAAAGTTCTTATCCCACTCTCCGCGGAAAGAAAGCAGGCGTCGAATCAAGAAGCTCCGAGGGATAGGCGATCCGGACTACCGACTTCGTCTCAGGGACTATAGGGTTTTCTATAACGTCGACGCAGTGGAGAGGAGAGTCAATGTGCTCAGAATTTCGCACAAGGAGCAGACTCGGAAATACTACGAGAATGTAGATAGAGCCCCTGAAGGGACGACGCTGATGAACTTCAAGATCGAACTCGAGCAAGAAGATGATGGTCGGTGGCTGGCAGAGGTTCTCGACCTCGAAGACTCTACGGCTGCGTTTCCGTCTTGTCGTCGCCTTTGTCGGGAAGCTCGGGGGCGTCCAGCGCGGGCAACGGGTCGCCCCACAAGTAATGGTTGAACCAGACGAGGTTGTGCCACATCGCAGCCCGCTGCGACCGCGGCTTGTTGATCCCGTGGCCGAAGCCTTTGTAAACGACCATCTCGACCGGCACATTCCGGTCGACGAGACCCTGGCGCAGCTCGTACGCGTTCGGGATGGGTACGCGACGATCGTTCTCGCCGTGCTGGATGAGCGTCGGCGTCGAGGCGCCTTGGATGTACGACATGGGCGACGTCTTTTTATAGATCTCCGGATCGTCGACGGGATCGTCTCCGAGGTACTGGATGGTAAAAGGCGTGATGTCGGTGTTGTAGTAGTAGGTCGCCCAGTTGGAGATGCCGGCGCCGACCGAGATCGCGGCGAAGCGATCCGTCGATGTAGTCAAGAACGCTGAGATATAACCTCCCTGGCTCCAGCCCATACAGCCGATCCGCTCCGGATCGACAAAACCTTGTTCGATCAGATAGTCGACGCCGGAGAGTACATCCCAAGCATCTCCGACCCCGAGATTGCGGATGTTGAGCGTCCGGAACGCCTCGCCGTAGCCGGCGCTTCCTCGGTAGTTAACTTTGAGAATCAAAGCACCTCGCCCCGCCCAGATGTCGACAGGGTAGGTCCGCCTTTCTCTGAAATAGGGGCGGTCGATTCCCGTCGGACCGCCATGGATGACGCATAACAGTGGATGCTTGACGTTGGGGTCGAAGTTCGCGGGTTTGATCAAGACCCCTTCGATCGTCGCACCGTCCTTGCTCTTCCATGAAATCAGCTCGCGGCTCCCGAGCTCGAGCTCGGCCACTTGACTCGTCATATCCGTCAGCGTTTTGGGAGCGAACATCGCGAGGCCCGTGTGCTGCACTTCGCCGAGCGTCGTCGACGTCCTCGCCACGAAAGCGAGCTCGGAGCCGTCGCGACTCAAAGAGAACGAGCTCGCCATGAGGCCTTCGGGCTCGGTGACGCGCACGATCTCTGGCTGCGAAGTGTCTATCCGGAACAGATGACCCGCCGTTTTCTGGAGCGCAGAGAAGTAAATGCCATCATGGTTCCATTCGACGAGACGAGGCTCCTCGTCGAAGTCCTCCGTGAGAACATGAATGTCTCCACCCGTGGCGGACACCACAGCCAGCTCGTTGTTCAGAGCAAAGAACGGCTCTCGTCCCATATAAGTCGAAAAGACGATGCGACTGCCGTCCGGCGACCAGATCGGTGACGAATCCGGACCTGGCTGAGAGACGATCTTCTGGATGGCGTTGCCTACGAGAGTGACGACGTAGATGTCCGCCGTGCCGCCATGGATCAAGTCGGGATTGATCGTAGCGCTGAAGGCAATCTTTTCTCCGTCGGGCGACCAAGACAGGTCACGGAGGCTGAAGTCTTCCCCGCGCGTGTGCTGCTCGCCCGCGGTCGGTTCGCCGAGCGCCTCGGCAACGTCGAGCGTCCAAAGGTGGCGGTGCTCATACTCGCGCCGCACGACGTGGAACGCACCCATGTGCTCATCTCGCGATTTCGAGTACGCGCTCTCCGCTTCCGTCGCGATATAAGCCAAGCGCTCGCCACTGGACGACCACGCATAGTTGGACACACCTGCCTTCGAGTCCGTCAGCCGGATCGCTTCGCCGCCGCTTGGACGGATGGCGAAGACTTGCGCAACGTCGTCGTGGCGAGAGGACAGGAACGAAAGCCACTTTCCATCAGGCGACCAGCGCGGCCGCGTCGAGGATTTCGAGCCCCGCGTCAAGGGAAAGGGGTTGCCGGACAGATCAACGAGCCAGATTTGGCTCACGTAGGCGTCTTCGTCGAAATCTGCTGCAGCTACCGTGTACGCGATCCACTTGCCGTCGGGCGAGATCCGCGCCTCGCCGATCGCCTCGAGGCCAATCAAGTCCTCTATGTCGGGGACGCGGCCGAAGGCCATGGAGCTGAATATGAGCGCCAAGAGGACACCTAACCTAGTCATTTCGATTTCTCCTCCGGTTTGCGAGCCTACCACGGGTAAGCTGGAAGTCCGTGCCAGAAGCCGTTAGACTCTCCCTCGTCCAAAGGGGGTTCCATTCCATGCGCTTCGCCATCCGTTTCGTACTCGTAGCCTTTCTCGCCGTCGCGACGACGGCAACCGCGGCCAACAACATCACACCGCCGGATCAGTTCTTCGGCTTCCAGCTCGGCGCCGATGGCGAGCTCGCGCACTGGGACAAGATCGTCGAATATTTCGAGCTGCTCGACCGAGAGAGCGACCGTATCCAGGTTACGAATCTCGGACCTTCGACCGAAGGCAATCCTTATTTGCTCGTGATCATCTCGTCACCAGAGAACATGGCGAATCTCGACCGGCTGCGCGAGGTCAACAAGCAGATCCAGGACCCGCACAAAACGGAAGCCGAAGTGCGGGAGCTCATCAAGGAAGGCAAGGCTGTCGTGAGCCAGTCCTTCGGCCTCCACTCGACCGAAGTCGCTGGAGCCCAGACCGCGCCCGAGCTCGCTTACGACTTCCTCTCGAGGGACGATGAAGAAACGTTGCGCATCCTCGATAACACGATCTTGCTCCTCTTCCCGAACTTCAACCCCGATGGCCAGATCATGGTCAGGGACTGGTACTACAAGAACAAAGGTACCGAGTTCGATGGCGTGGGTCTGCCGTGGCTGTACCACAAATATGTCGGCCACGATAACAACCGTGACGCGGACTACCTCAACATGGTCGAGGCCGTTTACACCGCGAAGGTTCTCTATCGCGACTGGAAACCTCAGGCTTATGTCGACCATCACCAGATGGGGAGCTACGGCGCGCGTTTCTACGTGCCGCCCTATAGCGAGCCCATTCGCCCTTATGCCGACCCGCTCGTCTGGCGAGAGCTCTCGTGGTACGGCGCCCACATCGCCTACAAGCTCGAAGAAAACGGCAAGGCGGGCGTTCTCAACGCAGGCCAGTACCCCGGCTGGGGACATTTCGGCTGGCACTGGATCACGCCGTTTCACAACATGTCGGGCATGTTGACCGAATCCGCGAGCGCGAGTCTCGCGACACCGCTCTATTTGCATCCAGACCAACTTCGAGGCGGCGCCCGAGGTCTCCCGGAATACGAAGCGCAATCGAACATGCCGAATCCGTGGCCGGGTGGCTGGTGGCGGCTCCGGGACATCGTCGAGCAACAAAAGATAGCGGCCTGGTCGATTCAGGATCTCGCGGCGCGCAACAAGGAAACCGTTCTCTGGAACGGCTACCTGAAAGCGAAGCGGCAAACCGAGCGCGGCGCCGCAGGATTTCCCAAAGCCTATGTCATCCCGGCCGCCCAGCATGACTCGCTCACCGCAGTGAAAATGATCGACACGCTCTTGCAGTCGGATATCGAGATCCAAAAAGCCGATCAGGCTTTCGCCGTCGACGGCGTGCAATACGAAGCGGGCTCTTACGTCATCTCGCTCGCACAGCCGAAGATGGGTCTCATCCGCAATCTTCTCGGGCAGACCTTCTATCCGGACAATGAGTGGACGCGCGCGCGCGACGGCTCGCCGCTGCGCCCCTATGACACGTCGACCCACACGATGGCGGAGTTCATGGGCGTGCGGGTGGACCCGGTCGGAGAGCGCGTCGACGACTTCACCCGGGTGACGGGATCGGTCAAGACAGCCGGCACCGTGGCATCGGGAGCGTCGCATTACGTGCTCGACGGACGCCAGAACGCGAGCTACAAGGCCGTCAACATGCTGCTCGACAGGGGAGTTAGCGTGCGGCGCATGGACATTGAGGCGGACGGTTTTCACCGCGGCGACTTCATCATCTCGAGCGGCTCTGGTCTCGAAGAAGTGGCCGAAGAAACGGGCGTCGACTTCAAGGCCGTGACGCGCGAGCCGCGCACGGGACTCCACGACTTGAAACGCATGCGTGTCGGCATGTATCACCGCTATCGCGGCGGCAATATGGACGAGGGCTGGACCCGCTTCCTCCTCGAGCAGTTCGCCATGCCGTACAAGTCGGTCGAGGATGCCGAGATCCAGGCAGGGAATTTGAACGCAAACTACGATGTCTTCATCATTCCACACGACACGACGGCGATGATCACGGGTAAGGAAGAGCCCAGCCGTCCGGGACGCCCCCCTCAGGTCTACCCACCGGAATACATGTCCGGAATCGGCGACGAGGGCACCGAAGCATTGAAGGCCTTCGTCGAGAATGGGGGGACCCTCGTGGCACTCGGTGACGCCACCGATTTCGCGATCGAGTCGTTCGAGCTCAATGTCCGTAACGTTCTCGATGGCGTGGACAACAAGGACTTTTTCTGCCCTGGCTCGACGCTCAAAGTGACGTTCGACAATACGAACCCGCTCGCATGGGGCATGCCTTCGGACGGGCTCGTTTTGTTTTGGTCCAACGCGGCCTTCGAGATCACCCCGTCGCGCAACAACGACCGCTACGAGACGATCGTCCGCTACGTCGACCGCGACATCCTTCAGAGCGGATGGCTCGTCGGAGAAGAGCACTTGTCCAAGAAGGCCGCGATGGTCTCGGCGAAAGTCGGCGACGGCCGTGTCGTTCTCGTCGGATTCCGAACGCAGCACCGCGCACAGACCTACGGTACGTTCAAGCTGCTCTTCAACGCGCTCATGCAATAGGGACCAAGGCGGACGTCGCCTTACTCGACTTACAGCCGAGCAGCGGGCGTCTTCGTCCCGGCTTGTTCTTCATCATTATTGATCTACCCCGGACGGTAAGCCCGTGCGGCTCTGCGACGACGACGAAAACGAGGGTGACGCACGCGAGACCGGGATTACACGCCCAGCAGGTTCAGGAGCTCCGAGAGAGCAAATATCGACGGCTCCGGCCACGCGACTTTCGTGACCGAAAAACTGGTCAAGCAGCTTCCCGCCACTCGTAGCGATGGTGAAGGCAACCCACTCTCGGTAGCGCCACGACCTTGGCCGTGGGTGACGAGCGCGGCGTGATCGGTCTTTCGTCCGGCGTGTCTTTACCGAGCCCCAAATGGCAACGGTCCTCGTGATAGTAAGTGATGTAAGCTCGCC
>SMYC01000047.1 GCA_004356105.1 Acidobacteriota bacterium
CAGTGGGGTCGGCCGGTTCAGTGGGGTCGGCCGGTTCAGTGGGGTCGGCCGGTTCAGTGGGGTCGGCGGGTTCAGTGCGTTCGGCGGGTTCGGGGGAGCTTCCGTATTGGCCCACGACCACGCGCGCAGGCCGGAGGAGCGAGCCTTTCAGCATATAACCCGGCTGCAGCTCTTTGATCACGACTCCGTCTTGCGTTTCGTCGGAGACTTCCACCATTTCTGCTGCTTCGCTGTGCATGGGATCGAAGGTCTGGCCACGGACGAAAATCTTCTCGAGACCTTCTGTTTTCAAGAGCCGCACCAAGCGTGAGCGCGTGAGCATGATGCCTTGTAGGACCGAATCCGGATCGAAGTTGCCTTCAATAGAATCGATGGCGCGATCCAGGTTGTCGAGCACTTCGACGAAGCGCGCGATGAAATCGCCCTTGGACTGCTCGAAGCGTCGGCGTTCGGTCTTTTCGATGCGCCCGCGCTGCTTTTCGGTTTCCGTCTTCTTCGAGCGGTAGGCCTCCATGACCTGCTCGATTTGCTTGTCTTTGCGTTCGAGCTGGGCTTTGAGGCTGCGAATCTGCTGAAGCGCTTCTTCCGGGAAATCATCAGGCTCGGATCGTGGGACAATCGGCGGCGCGGACGCCGGGTCGTCCACGACCTCGATGACTTCGCCCGCCTCTTCGGGTACACCCACCATAGACTCCAACGGCGTGGATTCGGACTCGGGGTCTACGGCGGGTTCCGGAGCTTGGGTCTTATCCCTCTGTTCTTCCAAAGGTCAAGTATCCCCTGGTTTCAGGGTCCAAACGAATTGTGTCCTTTAAGTGAGAGAACACTAATATCTTACACAATAAAAGCGAGTTAGGGTAGCCCATGAAAGCTTCGGTGACATGGGCTGAAAACCGCTAAGATAGAGCCCCATGAACGACCCGCTGGCGTTTCTCCGCGCGACGGACCCAGAAATTGCCGATGCTTGTGACCGTGAGGCGGAGCGCCAGGCCTCGGAGCTCGAGCTGATCGCGTCGGAAAACTTCACGAGCGAAGCCGTTTTGACCGCGACGGGCTCCGTGTTCACCAACAAATACGCGGAGGGCTATCCCGGGCGGCGTTATTACGGCGGCTGCCACGTCGTGGACGACGTCGAGCGACTCGCGATCGCGCGCGCTCAGGAGCTATTTTCCGCGGAGCACGTCAACGTCCAGCCTCACAGTGGCACTCAAGCGAACATGGCTGTGTTCATGGCATTGCTCGAGCCGGGTGACACGTTCATGGGAATGGACCTAAACCATGGCGGCCATCTCTCCCACGGACACCCGCTGAACTTCTCAGGCCGTCTCTACCGCGTCGTCCCTTACGGCGTGAGGCGCGACGACGAGCAGATCGACTACGACGCGATGGCGGAGCTCGCGCGCGAGCATCGTCCCAAGTTGATCGTCGCGGGGGCGAGCGCCTATCCACGTTTCATCGACTTCGCCCGCATAAGCGCGATCGCGAAGGAGGTGGGCGCCAAATTCGTGACGGACATGGCGCACATCGCCGGCCTCGTCGCCGGCGGTGCGCATCCGAGCCCCGTGCCCCATTCGGACGTGGTGACCTCGACAACGCACAAGACCCTTCGAGGCCCGCGAGGAGGTCTGATCCTTTCGAAAGAGGAGTACAAGAAAGACATCAATCGGCTGATCTTTCCCGGCATTCAAGGCGGGCCGCTCGTGCATGTGATAGCCGGGAAGGCCGTGTGCTTCAAAGAAGCGCTTCGAGACACGTTCAAGGACTACGCGCATCAGGTCGTGGCGAACGCCAAGGTCTTGGCCGACGCCATTGGGAACGAAGGGTTTCGCCTCGTCTCGGGCGGAACGGACAACCACTTGCTCCTCGTCGATGTGGGGGCGAGCGCGATAACGGGCAAAGAGGCCGAGGAGGCTTTGGGCTCGGCGTTTATCACGGTGAACAAGAACGTGATCCCGTTCGACACGCGACCGCCGCTCGTCGCGAGCGGGGTCCGGCTCGGGACCGCGGCATTGACCACGCGCGGGATGAAGCAAGACGAAATGAAGCTTATCGGAGGCCTCATCGCACGCGCGTTGCGGGGCCGCGAGGATGCGACCGAGCTCGCGCGCGTACGCGCGCTGGTAGAGGAGCTTTCTGACGGCTTTCCACTCTATCCACATTTATCAAGACCGGAGGAAATCAAAGACGCCGATCCTCCCGGGGGCTTGCCTCGCCGGAGCCTTGGCGAAGGCGGGAAATGACCGAAAGTACGAGTCTCAGCCCGCCGAAGCGCGAACTCGATAGGCTGGACGTCGACCATGTGCGGGAGCTTCTCGGAGAAGGCAGCCCGCTCGAAACGGCGCTCCCCGCCTTCGAGTATCGACGCTCGCAGCAAGACATGGCGGCGGCGGTGGCCGAAGCTTTTCGAGACGGAGGCGAGCTTCTTGTCGAGGCCGGGACGGGCACCGGCAAGACGCTCGCTTACTTGATCCCGGCCGTGCTCTCCGGTCAGAGGGTCGTGGTCTCCACCGGCACGAAGAATCTGCAAGAACAGCTCTTCTACAAAGATATCCCGTTACTGAGAAAGGCGATGAAAGTGCCTTTCACCGCGTGTTTGATGAAAGGACGCGGTAACTATCTCTGCCTCACGCGCCACGCCCAGTTCGCGATGCAGCCCAACTTTCGTCAGTTTCAAGAGGCCAGCCATTTCGACACGGTCGAGCGATGGGCGGGAATCACGAAGACCGGTGATCGGGCCGAGATCCCCGGCATTCCCGACCGACTGGATTTTTGGAAAGGTATTTCCGCGAGAAGCGAGAACTGCACTGGCAGAGACTGCTCGGAATTCGAGCGTTGCTACGTGACCAAGATTCGGCAGCGAGCCGCGGAAAGCGACATCATCATCGTCAACCATCACTTGCTCTTCGCCGACCTGATGGTGCGTGCGGGAAGCTATGGGGAAGTGCTCCCCGAATATGACTACCTCATCCTAGATGAGTTCCATCAGATCGAAGATGTCGCGACACAATATTTTGGACTCATCGTGAGTAATGTCCGTGTCGAGGACCTCGTGCGTGATTGTGAGGAGGCGTGGAAAACACGCGCTCACGGCAAGCGCGTGTCCCAAGCCCAGCTTCAGCTCAGACGTCTCAGAAACTCGGGACTAGAGCTCTTCGAGTCCTTCCGGGGTCGTGACGAGCGCTACCGTCTCGAGCCCAAAGCGTTGATGCCTGCTCAGGAGCGTTTGCGCGACAGCTTCGTCAAAGAGCTCGCCAAAGTTCGAAGCGAGCTTTCTGGAATCCCGACGCCGGACGAGGTTACCGTTTCTCTCTCACGCCGGGCGAGTGAGATTGAGATGGACCTTTTGTCGATTCTCGCGGCGAGCGACCCAGAGGCCGTCTCGTGGTGCGACCAGAGAGAGCGCTCCGTTGCTTTGCGCTCGTCGCCCATCCATGTCGCACCCTTCCTTCAGGCGAGTCTCTTCGAGCGCAAGCACGCGGTCGTGATGACGTCGGCGACACTTGCTGTCGACGACTCGTTCGAATATATGGGCTCGCGGCTCGGGGTTGCCACGGATCGCTGCATGACTCTGCCATCCCCATTCGACTATCGCGAACAAGCGCTCTTATATGTTGCGCGACATCTCCCGCCGCCGCGCGAGAAGGCGTTCATGGATGAAGCCATCGCGGAGATCCGATCGCTTCTCGCCGCGAGCCGGGGCCGTGCTTTCGTGCTCTTTACCAGCTTTCAGAATCTGCGCGCGACGAAGCGCGCCTTCGAGGGCAACCTGCCTTATCCCTTGCTCGTCCATGGAGATGCGCCTCGTGGCGAGCTGCTCGAGCGTTTTCGCGAGACTCCCGGAGCCGTGCTGCTTGGAACGTCCAGCTTTTGGGAAGGCGTCGACGTCATGGGTGAACAGCTGTCCTGCGTCATCGTGGACAAGCTGCCATTTGCCGTGCCAGGCGACCCGCTCGTCTCGGCTCGGATCGATCTCGTGGCCAGCAGCGGAGGCAATGGATTCGCGGACTATCAAGTGCCGATGGCCATTTTGTCTCTGAAGCAAGGGTTCGGCCGACTCATCCGCTCGAAGACCGATCGCGGTGTCGTCGCCATCCTAGACAGTCGTGTCGCAAACATGGGCTACGGCAAGCGCTTTTTATCGAGCCTTCCGCCCTATCGTCTGACCTATGATCGGCGCGACGTCACGAGTTTTTTCGAGGCGCCCAGAGCCCCCAGTGCCTAGAGACCGGTTCGAAGTAACCGTGGAAGTTAGCTTTGCCGCGTCGCACCAGCTGCGGGGCTACAAGGCGGACCTGGAGCCGCTGCATGGGCACAATTTTCGCGTCGAGGCCTTCGTCGATGCTGAGACGCTGCCCGAGGCGGGCTACGTCATCGACTTTCTGGAGCTCGAAACGATACTCCAGGAAGTGGTTGCGCCGTACGACCACCGCCACATGAACGACATCGCTCCTTTCGACGCCATCAACCCCACCACGGAGAACATGGCCCGTTTCTTCTATCAGGAGCTCGAGAAGAAGCTCCCCGAGGGAGCCTCTCTAGCCCGCATCCGCGTCTGGGAGGCCCCGACCTATGGCGCCAGCTTCAGCAGGCGCTAAAAAGGGCACCCACACGCCCTGAGCCCCAGTCTCCCCCAGAGCTGCTCGAGAGATAGCCTCCGCCCAATGGGCCGGCGGCGGCGGTGAGCCTTGCGATGCGTGAAGAGAGAGCGAGCCATTAAGCAGGGGCAGGTTGGCATAGAGTCCCGTGCACCCTGCCCGCGAGCGGAGGAGCCCGGCCCGAATGGGCCGACGGCGGCGTGCGAGCGAACGAAGAGAGCGCGAGCCATTAAGCAGGAAATGTGTAGAGTATTTCCCACACAAGGCGCAAAAGACCCTATAATAAGCACTTCTGAATTCCTGAGTCGACAACCTATGGATATTTCGGCGCGTTTCAAGGATATACGTGACCGTATGGAAAAGGCGGTAGCACGTTCTGGGCGTGAACCCGACTCGGTCCGCCTCATTGCCGTCAGCAAGACAAGAACCGTCGAGGAGATTGCCGAGGCTGTCCGGGCCGGAGTGACCGATGTCGGAGAGAACAAAGTCAATGAAGCCGAGACGAAAAAGCCCGGTCTCGAGGCCTCTCCGTGCTGGCACCTCATCGGCCACCTGCAGAAGAACAAGGCCAAAAGGGCCGTCCAGCTTTTCGATGTCATCCACTCGGTGGACAGCGTCGCGCTCGGCGAGCGGATAGATCGCCTCGCCGGCGAGCTCGACAAAGTTCAGCCCGTTTTGGTGCAAGTCGATCTTGCCGGCGAAGAGACGAAATCCGGCCTCCCGGAAGAAAAGCTCTTCCAAGCACTCGAAACGCTCGGACGTTGCGCTCGTCTACGGATGGAAGGCCTGATGGTACTGCCGCCCTATTTCGACGACGAGAACGAAGTGAGGCCCTTTTTCCGCCGCCTGCGAGAGCTTTCGGAGACCGCCCGTGAGCGCGGAGTGCTCACGGGCAAAGATCTCTCGATGGGGATGAGCCACGACTTCGAGATCGCCATCGAGGAAGGCGCAACCCTGATTCGAGTAGGAACGGCGATCTTCGGCCCACGCCCGAAGAAGCCCCAAATGACCGAACAGCTCGCTTGAACAAATGAAATACAGTCAAATGCGTTTAGCTGAACGCCGAAAGCGTAATGCTGAATGCTGATAAGAAGGAGTCGAGGATGAAACTAACCCCCCTGGACATCCAGCGACACGAGTTTCAGCAGCGCTCGTTCCGAGGACTCGATTCGGACGAGGTCAGAATGTTCTTGAACGATGTGTCCGAGGAGATGCAGCAGCTCCGATCCGAGCACGAGAAGCAATCGGAGGAAATTCGCCGCGTGAACATGCTCTTGTCGGAGCACAATCAGCGCGAGGAGATTCTGAAGAACACGCTCGTGGCCGCGCAGCGCACGTCGGAAGAGCTGAAGGAAAACGCAAGAAAGCAATCCCAAATGCTTCTGAAAGAGGCCGAGCTCGCTGCCGATCGACTCGTTGAAGCCGCGCAAGCGCGGGCTCACGAGATCGAAAAAGACATTGTCGAGCTGAAGATGCAGAAGCGGCAGGTCTTGAACTCGATCCTCGCCGCTATCGCGAATCTCAGAAACTTGATTCAGCTGATGAGCGAAAGCGAGGCCCAGCAAGACAAGCTGAGCTTCCTGAAGCGCAAAGCCGAATCCTAGTGGACCAGGAAGCAGGTAGCCCGAAAGCTGATAGCCATCCGGATCGCGGACCCTAAAAGAGCATGCTTTCTTCGTCGATCTCGACCGTCCATTTGTAAGGACGGCCCGGGAGCCACTCTGCCTCGAGCTCGTAGCGAACCTCGATGCGGGTGCGGGTTGGCTGCCGTGTGATCTTGATCATGTCGCGGCTAATCGGTAGGTGATATTCCGCCGATTTCTTCAGCACCTCTTGCATAACGACGCCGGCGGTCTTCGCGCGGGAGAACTTCGTCGTGTTGATCACCGCGTCCAGGAACTGAAATTGGGCGAACAGAGGGGGGCCGAACTGTTTGACCTCGTAGCCCACGAACAGGGCCACCAAGATGAAGATCATCAAACCGCCGCCGCCGCCGCCTCGCTCACTTCTGAATCTTTTCATCGCGTTATCTCCTCAGGGCGTCGCGCGCTTGCCTTACCGCACGAGGTGGAAGAAACGCTCCCACCGGGTGTTGGGAAGAAAGTGTAATACGACGGAGCCTAATTCCTTTATCCAGTCCAAACCCTTCTTGAAATAGGCGTCTCGCCCATCTGGAGATTCGTAGGACCAATAAATTATCAGCGCCCGCCCTTTGAGAAGGTCTCCCGAAAGCGTTCCCCAGAACCGGCTGTCGTGGCTGTTATCTCGATTGTCCCCCATCACGAAATAATGGCCTTCGGGAACGACGATCTCCGGCATGTTATCGCGACGCGCGTCGGAGAGGATCCCGAGCGAGGATGCGCCTGGCGGCTTGCTGAAATGGACGTAGGGCTCGTCGAGCGGCTCGCCGTCAATATAGACCTTCTTGTTCTCGAGGTGGAGTCGCTCGCCGGGAAGCCCGATCACGCGTTTGATGAAGTCCCTCTCGGGCTCTTGTGGGAACTTGAATACGACAATGTCGCGACGACGCACGTTCCGAACCGGTGCGAGCTCTTCCTCGAGAGCGGAAGGCGCATTCGTGTAGAGCATCTTGTTGACGATGAGGTGGTCGCCGATTAGCAGGTTTTCTTCCATCGAGCCGGTAGGGATCTTGAAGGCCTGAAACACAAAAGTGCGGATGAACAAGGCCAAGATGACAGCGACGCAGATCGACTCGAAATATTCGCGAAGAGTGGACTTTGCCGGTCCTCGAGCCTTGGCCTCTTCTTTCGGGTTGTCTTTCTTGCTCCCATGTTTCTTAATCACAGATAGGCCCCTCCGAGCCTAGTTTAGGACTGCCTTTATGATAACTTGAAGTCAACAAAAAGTGGGACTCACGGAGCCGCGCCCGAAAGCAGCAACATCCACTCCCGCACGGCACCATCTAGCCCAACCATTATGGCGCGCGCCACGAGGTCGTGGCCCACATTGACGCGATGGATGCTGCCGAGCCGGATGAGCGCGGGAACATTGCGAAGTGTCAGCCTGTGACTGACCCCGACGTGAAGGCCGAGCTTGGCGCCGAGCTTGGCGCAGTCGGCGATGCGTTGGAGCTCGCGGCGAATGGCTTCCTCGTCGCGCGCCATACCGAGCCCCTCGCTCGCCGCCACATAAGCCACGGTCGAGATCTCCACGCCGAGAGCGCCGACGCTGTGAGCGGCTTTGACTTGATCGATGGAAGGGTCGAGATAAATCGCTGGAAAAATGGAGCTGTCGCACATATCCCGGCAACGTTCCTTCAGCTGGGGGCCGTTGAGCAAGACGTCGAGGCC
>SMYC01000048.1 GCA_004356105.1 Acidobacteriota bacterium
GCCAGTGGCTTTTCGACGAGGACGTGTTTCCCGGCCTCGAGGGCCTTGCGCGCGAGCGCGTAGTGCGTTTCAGCCGGTGTGGCGATGATGACCGCGGAAACGGTCGCGTCGTCGAGCACATCCGCGATGTTGGTGGTGAATCGCGACGCCAGCGCATTCGGAAGCGCCTTCGCGCGTCCTTCATCGGTGTCACAAATCCAGCGTAGACGCTCACCGTACCGTTCGAATGCCACCCGAACGTGGTTCTTCCCCCAGCGGCCGCAGCCGATCACGGCAAGGTTCAACTCGGACCCTTCGCGCTTCTTGTTCATTGAGCGCCAAGGATAGAATATCGCGGCCAGACGAGCAAATCGCTACGAAGGAGAGCATGTCCCAAGCGACCGGCCTCATGGAGGGACTCGAGGAAATGACTAGTTTTCTATCTGTAAACTGTCCGGTTGGATGGCACGGTCTGGGGAAAGCTCTACCTTACAGCAGCGCTGGCATACGGGAAACAGTGTGTTGTCGAGAAGACGTCGCCTCAGTTCGACGTAGCGTTCGTTGTTCCAAATCTCCTCCATTGAGTTCTTTGTGAGGTCGCCTACTTCAACTCTGATCATTGGGCAAAAGTACATCTTGCCACTGAAGGAAACGCGCGCATTGAGGAACGGATAAAGGCAGCGTCCCTCGACGTGCCCACCAGGTTCATAATATTGATCGAGGACTTCATCAGATATTTGCGGGCGAGTTCCGAACCGAATGTTCTTGTGCCGACATTTATCCGCAAGCGATGACACCTTCTGTCGCACAGACTCTGGGCGTAGACCAGGGTCTGGTGTTACATAGGTTTGGATCAAAGCGGGGTCGTCCTCACCGAGAAGACGTAGTGTTTCGTTGACCTCTTCGGGTGTGCTGTACATCAAGTGATTGAGCCCAATTGCGTCGACACCAAGCTCTTCGGCTACGTCGACCATCTCATCGAGTGCGTCAAGTCCTTCCTTTGTGACCGTGGTGTTGATGCTAATTGGCAAACGTCTACCACCATTACGTTTAACCGCTTCTTGGAGCCGGCGGAGTCCGGCTGCGGTTCGCTCGAATGTACCTTTAGCGCCGCGCGCCTCGTCGTGAATGTCCTTCGGGCCATCGACGGAGACGCTGATGTGTTTGAGGAATCCGGACTGCGCAAGCTTTGCAAGCGCATCCGCTTTCTCGTCATCGATGATCGTGCCGTTTGTTGTGAGGTAACCGCAGGAATAACCCTTACTTTTAAAGACATCGAGGACTTCAAAAATGTCCTTCCGCATGAAGAGCTCTCCACCCGTCAGGTTTATCTGAAATCCTACTTTGTCTGGGAACGCGGAGCGAAGTGCATCGACCGGCAATTCTTCGCGCCACTCACCTTCCAAGTTGAGGAGGTCTCCGACCCAGCAAAAGCCACAATGCAGATTGCACCGCATGGTGCCTTCGTACACGGCGCCGTGAGGAAGTCGGTCAGCGATACCGGTGCGCTCACGCAGGAATCGAGCAATCTTGCTTTCGTACTTCTGACGGCGATACTTAGCCAAAACGCGGCGCGCGATCGCAAACGCTGGGCTACGAGATACGAAGTGGCGGATTGAGGACAGCATGGCTTAAGGTTCCGATTTTTACACTTGCCCTAGCGACTAGAGCGTAGAGGGTAGCGTGTCGACTTTCCTTGGTCAAGCGCAACACCGCTCGTCTCGACCTTTCCTTGGTCAAGCATAACACCCTCATTGACTGTTGCTTACGCATTAACTAGTTAGTTCCAGTGATGACCTTTTCGTGCACTGATTTGTAATGAGCCCAGAAGCTGGTTCGACAACCGACGATTTTGATTGGAGTCTCACCGATTTCAACTAGATTCAGGATATCCTCACCATCATGGCATTCATCAGACGGGTGCTCCTAAGAAGGCCGAACGGGTTGTTCGTGTCATCGAAAGGATCAACGCAAAACCGCACGCCGGACAGGGCGCGTCCAAGCGGAAGCCAGTGACTTGACGGTGCGAATTCGCTATTTCTCGGACATCCGATTTCCTCTCGAGCGAGCCAATGGTGTACAAACGATGGAAACGTGTCACGCTCTCGCCGCGCGTGGGCACCAAGTCTTTTTGAGCGTGCGTTCGGATACTGCACGACCCTCACGGGATCCGCTCAACTTTTACGGGTTAAAAGCTCTTTCAACACTGACCATCGACCGGTTACGTGTTGTCGGTCCACCGACATTCCGTCGGGCCCTCTATTTTGCGTTCGCTGTGGAACGTTCGCTATGCCATCGGTCCGACGTCATTCTGACTCGTGATCTTGGCGTCGCCTCCTTGCTTTTGAACCTGCCGCGGTGGCTGCGTCCCCCAATTGTGTTCGAGTCTCACGGATTTGCTCCGGTTTTTGCTGAGACGATGGACGAGCTCGTGTCTGGTGGGCGCCGTGCAAGGCCGACCCAAAAGGACCGTCTTTTTTTGCGTGAAGAGCGAGTATGGAAGCTTGCGGAGGGTTATGTGACCACCACACGAACTCTCGCAAGTGAGCTCGAGACGCGTTTTGGTCGGAGAGATGACGCTATTACTATCCCGAACGGTGTTCGACTTTCGTCAAATAGGCGATTTACACCACCGAGTTGGCTCGAGTCGCCGGTCGTTCTGTACGCGGGACATCTGTATCCATGGAAGGGCGTCGAGGTATTACTCCGTGCCGTTGTCCGTTTACCAAAGGTTCGAACGGTTATTGTCGGTGGCCATCCTGGAGAGGGGGACCTTCTTCGACTGCAGGATTTAGCGCGGTCTCTTGGCATTGGTGATCGGGTGGACTTTGTTGGGATGATTTCAGTGGCTGATGTACAGACGAGGTTAGGGACTGCTGATGTGTTGGTCCTTCCGACCACGTCGACTGAATCTGCAGATCGCTATACTTCACCTCTCAAACTATTCGAGTATCTGGCTGCAGGAAAGCCAATTGTTGCGTCTGACTTACAGGCCACGCGTGAAGTTCTCGAGGATGGGCGCAATGCAGTTCTTGTGACTCCGTCAGATGCAGACGCGCTCGCTGACGGCATAAATCGTGTTGTAGATGACCTTTCGTTGGCAACTCGAATTGCTGAAAAATCTTTCCAGGACGCTAATGGCTTTGCGTGGGAGAACCGAGCCGAACGGTTAGAGCATCTATTGAAAGCCGTTCAACGATCCGACTGATTGAAACCATGCTGGTCGCGTTCTTGAAGACGCGTTTTTCGCCTGCATCGAGGCGGGCGAGCTTTCTCGGCGTCGGCAGCGCGCCAGCTTCGTACATCCGCCCGCGTTCTTCGGCAAAGACCGCGGCGACCGTGTGGGCTTCGTAGACGAGCGCGGCGTCGGCAAGCTTCGTCGCGAGGCCGGCAAGGATGAGGTCGCGCGTTAAGAGGACGTCGCTCGCTTCCGAGGCGAGCATGAGCGGCGCCGCGAGAGAGAGAAAGCCGGGCGCGCGCACGCGGCGGAGCCTCAGCTTCGGATGGGACTCGAGCCCAAAATAGGCGAGACACTCTTCGTCCGTGCGTGCATCGGTGCGCTGCACGACGAGCTCGACCTCCACGCCGCGGCGGGCTAGCGCGTGACATGTCTCGATCGCCTGGATGCCGTTCGCGCGCTCGATGGGAAAGCGGATATCGGCGAGGTAGACGAGCTTCATGAGGGCGCGTCGACGATTTCGTAGACCGCGTCGTCAATGCGGGACAGCAAAGGCATTCTTTCCCGGTATCGATCCATCTCGGCTTCCGATCGCCGTCGCCGCGGTTCAGGAATCCTATCGTAGTGGATGACGCTGGACAGACGACATAGCGCACCGGCGCGCGCGCCAGCAAGAAGCGGTGCTGCTCACACAGACATCATGCAGATTTACGAGCAGGTTTTCGACGAGCCTAGGAACTCGTCAGAATTGAAACCGCGCCGCTCGAGAAACTCCAGCCGCAACAGAAAAGGCACGAGAATGACGAGCCCAGCGGTGATGAGAAATGGGGCGTGTCGCTACCAGGTCGCACCCGCGGCGGGCTTTCGCGGGTGGTCGAGCTTCCCATATAGCGTCGAGGTTAGCACGCTGATCTGTCGCGGGTGCGCGCCTTGTCCGACGAAATGCACCGCGAACGCAAAAGTCCGCCGCGAACCGCGATATTGCCTTGACGCGCCCGACGCGGCGGTTAAAGATAGGCACTCTGTTATGAGCCGGCCATCTCTGAGCGTCGTTCTCCCTGTTTGTAACGAAGAAGCGAACCTGACGGAACTTCAGCAGCGACTCGAATCCGCTCTGCAGGGAACCGTCGACTCTTACGAGATCCTCTATATCAACGATTCGAGCACGGATGGCTCGCAGACAGTTCTGGAGAACCTTGTCGCGACGCATTCCCACGTCCGGGTTCTGCTCTTCAGCCGAAACTTCGGCCACCAGGTCGCAATGACCGCGGGCCTAGACCATGCTCTGGGCGATGCGATCATCACGATGGACTCGGATCTCCAAGACCCACCGGAGTTAATCCCGGAGCTCCTAGAAAAATGGCGCGAGGGCTACGACGTCGTTTACACGCAGCGACGGAGGCGACTGGGAGAGTCCTGGTTCAAACGCGTAACCGCTTTTCTCTTTTATCGCTTTCTTGGAGTGGTGGCGAGCGTGCACGTGCGCCCCGATGTCGGTGACTTCCGACTGCTGTCGCGCAAGGCCATCGATACGCTGAACCGGATGGGGGAAAAACGACGATTCCTGAGAGGCCTCACGAGCTGGATCGGCTTTCGCGCGACCAATGTCCTCTACGATCGGCCGGCCCGCACACGAGGGGAGAGCAATTACCACCTCATGGACATGATACGGTTGGCCCTGACGGCGACCTTCAGCTTCAGTCGCTGGCCCCTCACCGCCATCGGCATTCTGGGACTCCTCGTCTGCCTCGGCTCGGCGGCACCCCTCCTCGCAGGGGGCTCGGCTCTCGCCTCCGGTTTGTTTTTTCTTGGGGGTGTCCAGCTCTTGTGCCTGTGGGTTGTCGGCGACTACATTGCGATGATCGCCGACGAAGTTCGAGGCCGGCCGCTCTACATTCTGGAATCCGAGCTTCAATCGGCCGCGGCAGGCGCGGCGAAGGACACCCTCTAGCTGGCGGCCGGGCGAAACGAGCCACCAGCGTCAGCGAGGACGTTCGTGACACGCATTGGCGCGCAGCGAATAGGACCGATTCTGGCGGCAACCGTCGCCTTGTTTGGTGCAGCCGAGCTGGCCTTCCTCGGCGCTTCCTACTTTACGCGTCCTCTCGATCTCGACATCGGGCCGAATACACGAACCTACCTCACCGGTTTCACCGAGAGCGAGGAACGGCCCCCAATCAGCTTTCGCTGGAGCGGTGAGGAAGCTTTCATCGATCTTCCTCCTCTCGGGACAGCTTCCCGGGGCACGCTTCACTTACGCTACGCGCGCTTCTTGCCAGACCATGCCCGACTGCAAGTGTTCCTGAACGGAAAGCGCGTACACTCGACGACGGCGCGGTCGGGGCGGTTCCGCACGGAGAGGATCCCTGTTATTCTCGACGGCGCAGAGCTGCGTATCGGGCTCACGGTCGAGGATCCTTCCCCGGAAGCTCTAGGGATCGCAGTGGACTGGCTCCGCTTGGAGGGCGCGGACTTGCAGCTTCCTTTGTCCACTTGGCAGCCCCGTGCACTGATACTCGGTACTCTTGCCTTCGCAATCGCTCTAGGGTTCTCGCCAGGCTCGTCCTTCATGCTCGGGTTGTCCATCGCGGGACTTCAGGCTGTCTGGTTTGCTTGGGATCCGTTCGGCATGGTTCACGTCAACGCTCAAATCGTGGTGACCGGGCTCTTGGCCACCGCGATGGTGACGATCGCACTCCGCCGGCTGTCCCCCTCTCGGTGGGTCCCGCTGCTTTTCTTAGCGGGGTACTTCTTCAAGGCGGCGCCCCTGTTTCATCCGAGCTATTACTACGCCGATACCCGGCAGCACCGGGTATATGTCGATATTTTCTCGAGCGCGGTAGGGAATATCGAGGAACGCGGCGTTTGGACGCAACAGCAGATGAACACCGCCTATCCCCGATACGTTGGAGGCAAAGCCTACGCCTTTCCTTACTCCCCAATTTTTTTTCTCCCCTTCACCTGGATGGATGTTGACGAGCGCGAGCTCGAGTTCGTGATGAAACATGTAGCCGTGCTTGCCGGAGCGCTCGAGCTCCCCCTCGTCTATCTGATCGCGAAACTACTCGTCGGGAACGGAGCGGCGCTTTGGGCCTCGCTGCTCATCGCTTTTCTCCCTCCGATGTCCAGCCGACTTCTCCTCTCTATGTGGCCAACGATCGCAGGTCACTTGCTCGAACTGGTGACGATGGGTGTCGCGGCACACATGGTGAGCAACGTCGTCAGAGTACGCCCTGTCATTACTTATGGCCTCTCGGGCATCCTGGCTTCTTTGACCTATGTCTCGAGCCTAATCAACCTTAGTATTTTCACCGCGATCCTCGCTCTATGGGAAAGGAAAAAGGCCGTCCTCATTCTGGCTACCTGGACAATGGTGGGACTTCTCACGGTCGGACTTCTTTACCGCTCGTTCACGATCACGTTTTTTCGCGAGATTCTGCCGGCGATGGCAAGCGCTGCGACCGGCGAGAGCACCGCAGCACCGGCCGGGCTTTTCGACGCTCTTCGCCGCATCCCTCTTTTTTTCGGGCTTGGCTATCCAGCGCTCGCATTATGCGGGATCTTCGTCGTCAAAAGGCGAGGTCTGGACGGAGCTTTCCGATGGATGGCCGTCTACGGGCTCACTTTTCTCGTTCTCGTCTCTCTCCGAGCGAGCTCTGGCATATTCAAGGACTTGAAGGAATTGCTCTTCGTGGGTCCTCTCATCGCGATCGGGAGCGGTACGAGCCTCGATGCCATCTCCGGTTTAGGCGGGGGCAAGCGTTTCTCGTCGCGGGCCTGCGCCATCGCAATCGCGCTAGGACTCGTCGCGTTCGGCTTCTCGAGACTCGCCACCTATTGGGGTCCCTTCGCTAGGCTCGCCGGTCTCGACTGAAGCTCGGATTCGAAAAACGAAAAGCGGCCGGCCTCAAGCTTTGCAGGATGGGGCGTGAAGAAACGCTACGGAGCTCGCCAGAGGTGCGTTCACCCCTTACGCGACGCCATCCCCAACTGAGCGACCGGTGAGACTGCGTTCTAGCTCTAGCGGAATGCCTTGCTGGTACGTGGGGTGCTTGCGTCATTCACCGTTGCATGGCGAACAAGCTCCAGCCACGGCAGGGCTTCCAGGTCCGATAATTCTAGGTCGAACTTGGCGAGGTAGCTCGAATCGAGCAGAAGATGGGACAGACCGCTTTCTTCATTACGGATCGCTCCAATGAAAGCGCCTCGCACGAGCAGAAATTCTCGCCCACCCCGCCACCCGAAACCCACGACGACCCAACTTCCCTTCGTTGTGCACGGGAGAGTCGCCTTCAAAATCGCGCGTAGGCTTCTGCGCGGCGTTTTCTGGCCCGCCGGCGGAAAAACGATGTACGATATCGTCAAGGTTGTCTTGCGTTACAAAGCGATTCCTCTCGCCGCGATAGCTCTTCTGTTAGTCACAGCCGCTCCGCTCATTTACGTCGCCCAACAGCACGTCAAAGCCCGCCGGTTCGAGATCGGCTCGCTCGACCACAACTACCTGGTCGACAAGGCTCAGTTCTCTCTACCCGTCGCAATGGACGGGCCCTTTCGTTACGAAGACGACTCGGTCGAGGTCATCGACTTCTACGCCCGGCTGACCTCGCGGCACGCGGAGCTCGAGCTTCCTTATCACGCACTACACTCGCCCCTTCGTCTGTTCGTCCGGTGCCATCGATTCGGCTTGTCGGGCGAGGTGCACCTGGAGGTAAACGGCCAGCCGCTCGATACCTTTGTCTTTACCGAGACCTCCTATCCGTGGGGCGGTATCCGCGCCGTGATTCCGGAGCGGATCGCCGAGGCCGGACCCCTTCGCATCCTGCTTCGCACCGAAGGTGGCACGACGCCGCCCGCTCACCTGTCGGAAAAAATGGGTATCGGTCTCGACTACATCGACGTGAGCCCGATGTCGGAGGGCGCCACGATGCGGCCGCCTTTCGGTGATTACGTCAGCCTTTATGTCTTTCTGCTTTTCGCGCTCGCGTTCGCTCTCATCAGTGGACTAGGCCTTTTTCGAAGCGCCTGGCTGTTGGCCGCTCTCGTCTGCGCCGCCGCGCTATTGACGGCTCTATTCCCCGTCGAGGCGCCGAAGGCATTGTCCCGTCTCTGGATCGTTTTCCCTTTCGCGACACTCGTCTACTTCGTCACGGGCAAATCGGCCTTCGTGTCGCACCTCGTCGCCGTCGCCGCACTCGCACATTCGGTGCTAGTCTTCTTTCCGAACCACCTTCCTCCGGACGTACCACTTCACGGCATACAAGTGTCCTGGCTGTCAGAGGTGGACTTCACCTATAGCGGGCTCACCGACTACGCGCGGACCTTGTCGCGAAGCATCACTTCCGACGCCGTTCTCATGGAGACGGACACGATTCACGTGCCCGACGATGCGAACGCCTTCGCGGCCCCTTACCCTCCCTTCTTCTACATGCTCGCTTACGGCGCGTCCCAAACACACGACGACATGCGTTTCGTTATCGAGGTGCTTGCGGTCGGCTTCGGCTGTCTCATGTTAGTGCTCACATACTTCCTCGCCCGCGCGTTCTGGCGCGACGAGCTCGCCGCGCGCATGGTGGCCGTTGTCTTCGCGCTCGAGATCTCGATCTGGCATCATGCGAGCCGAGGACACGGACCGGGGTTGTTTGGCGGCTTCTTCGTATTGCTGTTCTTGCTCTACGTGTCGCGAGAGCGCAAGAGCTGGCTCGGGCTCGCGGGAGTCACGCTCGTCGTCGCGCTATCCTATACGGTCGCCTTCGTCCAGATATCCGTCTTCATGGCATTCTTCGTTGTGCTCACCGCCTGGCAGGATCGTCCCACGGCGCTGCGTTTCGCCAGCGGCTTCGCCCTCGGAATTGCCGGCGCGGTGGCGGTGTTTTATGCGCCGTACCTCTTTGGCGGCGGAGGCGCTGCGCTCGAACGCGCGGCCGATTACAAAGCGCCCTCGTCGTTCTTCTTTCTCCGAAACCAGCTCCGCGACACGGTCCGGTTGCTCCAAAACGGCCACGCCGCCTACGTTTTGCTTTCGCTCGTGGGTCTTTCGATCGTCGATCGGTGGAACCTGTCCGCTCACCATCGACGCGTGCTCTGGGCCGCGCTGGCGACGTACGTGACGATACTCGTGCTCAAGGACCCGGTGTTTCTCCCGCGCGTCTTTCTCCACGCGAAGGAGGACGTGTTTTATGCTCCGTTCGCTTGCATGCTCTTGGCGCTGCCGCTCACGTCGTTATGGCGAAATCGGAGCTATCGCCCTCTCACCTTCGCTGTGCTGGCAATACTCGTGCTCTTGTCCGTTCGCGACAAAGCCTTCAATGCCGATACCCTCTATCCACAGCCAATCGCCGTTGACTGACGCCAATCTTTACGGAAGGACCGTGCGTACCGTCTCCCGCCCCGAGGCGCTCGTGGTCCCGCCCTGTCCCGTCTGTGACGCGACGTCAGCGCACACTCTCTTCGAGGTGGAGGACGTTCCACCGCCGGTCGTCGTCTGCGACAACTGCGGTCTCGGCCACTACCATCCGAGGCCCGACCGGGAAACGGTAGCGTCGTTCTACCCGGACGTCTACTACGGAGCGCCGGGCACCAAGTTTCGGCCCGTGGTCGAGCGCATCGTGCGCATGGTGGGCCGGCGCCACGTGCGCTTTCTCGCGCGCGACCTTCCGCCGGGCGCGAGCATTCTCGACGTCGGGTGCGGTCGCGGCGTACTCTTGGGCCCACTCGCCGACATGGGCTTTTCTGCCCACGGGGTCGAGGCGAGCGAATCCGCGATACGCGGCGCGCCTCCGTCGGCGGAGATTCGCATCGCACCTACACTCCGCGACGCGGGATACGCGCCGGTGTCGTTCGACGAGATCATCCTGTGGCATGTACTCGAACATCTTCCCGATCCGCGCGAAACCCTGGACGAATGCTTCCGGGTGATGAAGCCGCACGGCAAGATCGTCGTCGCGCTTCCGAACTTCTCGAGCTTTCAGGCTCGCTGGAGCGGTGAGGATTGGTTTCACCTCGACCCGCCACGCCACCTTTTCCATTTTCCCGAAAAGGCTCTTCGGCGTCTACTAGAGCGTACCGGTTTCAAGTGTGAGTCGGTCCATCATTTCTCATTGCGGCAGAACCCTTTCGGCTGGATCCAGAGCGCGATGAACCGATGGTCGAACAACCGTCGCAACGCTCTTTACGAGCGCATGCATGCCGGCGCGCCGCTGAAAAATTCGCTCTCGAGCTGGGCGCTGCTCCTCGCAACGGCGCTCCCGGCCCTCGCTCTGAGCGTCGTGATGGCCGTTTTGCGCAGCGGCGCGACCGTCCACATAGTCGCGCACCGCAAGCGTTGATATGCTCGATCGGAGGACTGATGCCTTTCGTCGGTCTGTGAATCGCTTTTCGCATTGTTTGTCGTACTCGAACTGGAGCCCCGTTGAAAGCCGAAGCCTTGGCGCGGTCGGGCGCGCGCCAGGTGTCGCCGACCCTTCTTTTTCCGCCCAGTCTCGAAAAAACGAGAAGCACCGAATTCGAGTGTCCGACGGCAAAGTAATTCGCCCAGCCACGTAAGATTGGAAGAAGCTTTGCGACCAATGCCCCAAATAAGCCGGGAGAGATAGCGACGGAATAGGGCCTCGAGTTCGACGCTGGCTCGGAGCTCACCGAAAAGAAACTGGGGGAAGCCGCCCCTGAACACGTCCGTAATCTAGTCGCGGGACGTCCTCGATGCAAACGGTAATGTCCATCAAGTTGGCTTTTTGTACTTCGAGATCCCGAATCGCTCGCCCACGCGACTCGTGAAGTCGCCGGCCGACAGGATCGCAACGGTCTTGTGCGTCGTGATGAGCGCCGCCGCCGCCGTCACACCCACGATCCAAACTTCGGGGTTCGCGGTCCCGCCCCATGTACGAGGCGGTCCAACATGGCGGATGCTTCAAGCAGTTCGACGAGTCCGATCAGATGTGGGGGCCGAAGTCAAGATCCTCTCTTCCATCATCGAGTCTAAGGCCATCAAAAATCGTCGACTGCATGGGCTCGCCCTCACAAAAAATCGAGCCTCTCGCGGAACGGGGTGGGCGATGATAAAGGTGGCCGGACGGAACGCTCGAGTCGTTTTACCTACCAAGTATCTATCGTGGCCATCTTCGGGCTCTGGCTGAGTGCTTCGCGTTGACCCATTTAGCCACAGCAACCTATCTCATTTGTCGGGAACGAATCAACCTGCCACGGTGCCCTGTCCCTTCCATAAACTGCTTCGGTTGCGGTCGCC
>SMYC01000049.1 GCA_004356105.1 Acidobacteriota bacterium
CTCTCATCACTAAACTAGGCACTTAGCCGTTAGAACCGAGGATTTTGTACCACGTTCTGGAGCAAATTCTTTCTTATCCCCCGCATCCCCTCCTATCCCCACCTCTCCTTGCTTTTAGCGGCGTTTTTAAAGGCAAGGGGATGTGGGGATGAGAGTCAGGTGTGTGGTGTGGATTTAGAAAGCTTTCAGGTTTACCTGGATAGGACTAGGGGTCCTTTGACCAGCGAGAGAATCTCGCCGGTTGGCTTCGCTTCTCTTTCTCTTTCTCTTTCTTTTCCTTTGCGACTTTGCGACTTTGCGCCTTTGCGTTACGCTTTTCTTAATATTGATCTAGCGAGCCAGTCAGTTAGTTAGAGACCAGCGATGCGCTGCGCTTCCTCGAGGTCAGCGGGCGTGTTGATGTTTTTCAGACATAGACCCTTGGGGTCCAGTGCGCGGAGGGTCTCGCCTTCCAGGTAGTGCGTACGGACGGAGGCGACGAAGTCTCGCGCGGCGAGCTCTCGTTGTTTCAGACGACGCTCGAGAGGCGACAGGCACGACGTTCGATAGACCGCGCACACAGCGACGGGCCGGCCGGAGACGTCTTTTGGAACGACGGCATCATGCGATGCCGTGAGCGCTGCACAGAGGCCCCTCAGGAAGCGCTCCGTGACGAAGGGGAGGTCACAGGCCACGACGAGCACTGCAGGGGCCCTCGAGGTCGCGAGGGCGGCGTGGATGCCGGCAAGCGGCCCGAGTCCGGGCTCGAGGTCGGGCTGTTGTTCGTAAGCTGTTGTTATGGTGCGACTTACTCCTTCAGCGTCTTTTTGATTCGAGCCCACCAAGCGCAGGCGCTCGACAACTGGGGACACCGCTTCGACAATTCGCTCAAGCATCGGCCGCCCACCGACAATGAGTCCTGATTTGTCGCGTCCCATTCGGCGGCTCCGACCGCCTACGAGGATGGCACCTTCGAGCTGGATCATGGGACTTTACTTTGGGCCGACAAGTTCCGATGGTATACTCGTCCGCAGAAACTCCGAAAGTCTATGATAGCTGCGTGCCAAGTTTTTTGGGCAAAGCCTTTGCTATGGGCATCGGTGGATCGGGGCGTCGAGCTGATGCGTTTACCGAAATGAAGGAAGTTCAGGTCGAGCGCCTTTTCGTGACCAGCCTTCAAAAGGCTATCGAGGAGCATGCGCCCGAGGAGCTCGAGGTCTTGAGCCAGTGGTTCGACCTCTCGGCGCGTCAAATGCACTTTCACGTTGCGACCGTGGTTGGCGCGGTGGGCTACTTACGTCGTAATCCGACGCTCTACGCCAAAGTGATCGATGCGGCGGGCCGCAACGCTTCGGAACGGGCTTATGGTGACTTCTCTCAGATTGAACGGCGGCTTCTAGAAAGCTTGCCTCGCTTCGGCCGTGAGCGGCTCGTGAAGCATCTTCTCCATTCGGGCCTCCGGTGCATTCACAAAGACGCGCAGCTAGCAGTAAAACGGGATGGCGAGAAGCTCCTGCTGAATTTGGGGAATTCATTGTTCTGCCACACGCCGGCGGAGAATGGCGGCCAGAAACGTTGCCACTTCTATGCGGGCCTCTTTGCGGGGTTACTCGAGAAAACGGACATCCACTGCTACTCGGTTATCGAAGCGAGTTGCCGGGGCCAGGGTGACGACGAGTGCCGATTCGAAGCGCTTTTGAAGCGCTCGCAAGCGGCCTAGCCTCATCCCTATTTCTCTTGTCCCGAGCCTTTTCAAACCGCACCGTGCGCAGTATGCTTGACGAGTGGCTCAACTCGAATAGCCGACAGCGAACTAAGAATTAACGTGAAACGAATTCTGCTCGTCGTTCTGATCACCTGGTGTTCCGTCGCTGGCGCCGTCAGTTCCGAACAAATGGACGAGGCCCAGATGGCGGCCGCTCTCGATCAGCTTGGCCAGCTCTTGGGGCTCGCTCCGGTCGAGCCGGCCGAGCTCTCACGGAAGGTCGAGGAAATTGGAGAGCTTCGTTTCCGTCACACGGTTCCTATCGATTTCATGTCGCGGGAAGAGCTGAAGCAATATATCCGCGAGCTCTTCGACGAAGAGTACCCGGTCGAGTTCGCCGAGCGAGAAGAGCGGGCTCTTCGGGGCTTCGGTTTTCTCGAGGATGGGCAAGACTTGAGGACGATCCGCGAGAAGGTGCTCAACGAGAACATCGCGGGCTTTTACGACGAGCGCCCAGGTGTCAAGAAACTTTTCGCCATCTCGTCAGGGCGTACCCTGGGCGTGATGAATCAGCTCATTCTTTCCCACGAGCTGCGGCACGCGGTGCAGGATCAGCATGTGGTCATCCGCGAGAAGCTGATAGTGGATAGCGACTACGACGATCGCCGGCTCGCGGCGCTCTGCTTGTTCGAGGGTGACGCTTCTGTGCTAATGGAGCAGTATCTGATGTCGGGCGTCACCGAGAACATGCCTGAGATGGCGAATCTATTCCAGGTTCTCGATCAAGGCTTGAGCGGTGCGGACATCGCCGAGATGTTGGGCGTAGGACCCGCTTTAAAGACGGCGCCTCCTATTGTGCAAGAGCAGCTCATCGCCCCGTACGTACAAGGCCGAGCCCTGGCCATGGCCGCCTACAAGAAAGGCGGATTCGCGCTACTGAACGAGCTCATGGAGCGTCCACCGCGCTCGATGGAGCAAGTGCTCCATCCGGAGAAATATCTGGACGGGCCGGGCAGTTCGGACGAGCCCGTTCCGGTGAAACTCTCGGAAACACGCGACGCCGAGGTCGATTTCGAAGGACGCCTCGGCGAGTTTCTCATCCAAGTGCTTCTGCGCGGCGGCCCCGCGAGAGCCCAGGCCAACGCCGCGGCCGCAGGCTGGGGCGGGGATGCTTTCGCTGTCCTGCGCACGAGCGAAGGCTTTCGGCTCGTCTGGCGTAGCGTTTGGGACAGTGTCGAAGATGCGCGGGAGTTCGAGTCCGCACTAGTCACGCACATGGATGCGAGCATCGGGAACGCGTTCTACGAGCTTGAGTCGAGCGGCAAGGAAGTGTTGTTCGTTCGGTCGCAGTTTCGCTGACTCAACGCGGCGCCGACTTCTCCATCATAACTTTGCCGTCGCCCGCGAGACGGAGGTTCACACCCGCTTCGGGTCCCGGCTGCAAGATCTCAGCGAGCGCTTCGTCTTGGACGAGCGTGGGTCTCAGGTTCCCAGACCATGAAATCAGGCTGGCGCTCGACACGTTGACGGGGTAGTCCTCTTGAACCGTCATGATGAGGGGGCTGGTCGCGACCGAGAGCGCAATGAGCCCCGTGCCTTTGATCATGAGCACGTGCATGCCACCAGAAGGATCGTCATCGGTTTTCTCGATGACGGCGTATTGCGGCGTGAGGGTCTCCTCGCATGCCAGCAGGTGGGACGGTTCGACGAAGATCTCTTCGTCATCGATTTGTAGCACGGTGATGTCGCGTTGGCGATCGGTGAGAAGCAGCTTACCCGTGCCGCTAACGATGACGAGCGCGGGGGCTGTTTCTTCCCGCTGAGGTTTGACCCAAAACGTTAGATTGCCGCTATAGCTGTAGATCGTGCCTTGCTTGATGAACACTTTCCCGGAGAAGTTGACCTCCATGAGGTTGTTCTCGAGGTAGCGGAATGTATCGTCACGCCGGCGCATCTGCGAATGGACGCGGGATTCGTGCTCGTGACCGGCGGTACGCCAGGCGATGTGCTGCGGGTGGCCCTGCGCGTCCGGCTCTCCGATCGAGACAGGTTGGGCGGGTGGGATGTGCGCGGAGAGGGCGCTTCCGTGCCGGTCGTGGCGACCATCGGAGAACAACTCCGAGCCCGCCTGTTCTGGAACCTTCTTTTCTGCGGCTTCCTCGAGCGACTGATCGGGTACGAGCGGCTCGGTTAGTCGCAGTCGGGTGCCTTTCGAGCTGGGTATCGTTTCCGCAGCAAGAACGGTCTCGTCGTTCGGGGCAATTCTGTCGAGGGTCTCCGTGAGGCCCGCCTGGTCTTCGGCCGACAGAATTTCTTCTTGCGTCTCCATGACTTTGGTCGTGGGGGGCGTTAGACCCCCTATCTCGAGGTTTGGAGACGTTTCGTCGGACACGGTTCCGGGGTCTTGCGGCGGTCTAGCTTTGAAGAGCCCTGCTTGGAGCGCGTTCAAGAAGCGGTGGCGATCGATGTGGTCGACGTTGATCTTCTCGAGTGTATCCGGAGCTTGCATGCCCCCGGTCGTGGCGGTCCCCATGTCAGCCATCACCCCTGAAATAGCCCGCGGAGGATTCGTTTCGTCGGGGTTGGCCGGTCCCTGCATAGTTCGCGCGGCCCGCTCAGCTGTTTCAGCCTGGTCAGAAGGGCGCTCGAGATCGATTTTCTCTTGTACCCGCTTGACCATGATGTTGGCCCCGGCTTTTCGATACTGGAAGATCGAGTTGTAGTACTGGCCTTTCTTTTCGTAAATATTACCGAGGTAGAAATGCGTTTTCTGATTGTCGGGCTTGAGCTCGAGAGCTCGAAGGAAAATGGCTTCCGCGTTGTCCAGGTTGCTCATCTTGAAGCACACGAGCCCCAAGTTGAAGTGAAGGGTATAGGACTCGGGGTTGAGCTCGATGAGCTTGCGATAGACGCCGTCGGACTCCTTGTACTTCTCCTGCTTGAAATAGGCGATGCCGAGCAGGTTCAGGACCGAGTCATCGTCAGGCCGAAGACGGCGTGCCTCTTCGAGCTGATCGGCCGCGTCGATGAAATTCCGTTGGTCGAAATGCTCGCGCCCGCGGTTCAGATGTACCAGGAACAGGCCCTGGTCGAACGGTGTGGACGATTGGTCGGCCATAATAAACAGCTCAGATAACCGTATCGGGTGAGGGAGACCGGAACGCGATAATATTATCTCATTCTGAGGGAAGCTGGCAGGCGCTCAAGGCTCTAGCACGTCGTAGGGGAAGCTCGAGGGACGCACGCGGGTGATCCGTACCACGCCGTCGCCGTCGAGGTAGCGGTAATAAGGAGCATTGGCGATCTCTCGTGGGGTTTTTGGCACTGGTGGTGGCGCTTCGGGAGGGGGAGGCGGGTTGGCTGCGGCAGCGCGCCGCGCCTGGTTCCGCCGCGCTACCTCACCGAGGCTCTGGGGTGCGGCTTGTGCGGGTGGTTGCGCGCTCGCAACCGCCTGTCCGTGAAATTTCGTCACTCGCGCTTGGCCTCCGGGCTGGCCGATGCTGTAGACGCGATCGCCTTTGACGATCTGGATCTTGCTGCCAGCGCGATAAATGGCCATCACCTTTTTCACGTAGCTCCGAGTCTCGCGATAGGGCGGGATGCCGTTATAGCGCTTCACCGGGGTGGCGCCTGCGTTATAGGCTGCGAGCGCTAGTCGAACGTTGCCGAACTCGCTGACGAGACTTCGGAGATGCTCGGTACCGGCACGGATGTTTTGCCAAGGATCGAAGGGGTTGACGACCCCGTACATGCGCGCGGTGGCCGGCATCAGCTGCATCAGGCCGAGGGCACCTTTGTTGGATCTTGCGTAGCGATCGAAGGCTGACTCGACGGCGATCACAGCGCGCACGAGCGCGGACTCGACGCCGTGGATGCGCGAGGCCTTCAGAATCATGGGGTCATATTGTCCGGTGTAGCGCCATAGCTTGCTGGCCGGCTCGGCGATCCCATCGGCGATTATTCGCATCCGGTCATCGGTGGGGACGTTCGAGAGAATGAGCACACCGTTATTGTCGGTATAGCCGTAGATCTGCGCTTCACCGACAGCGGCCGAGCTGAGCCAGGCCAGTGCGAGCAGGTAAATGGTGCCCCTCATACACGTTGTCCCGAAAGGGCGAGGCGCACGAGATCGAGACCGCGCTCGAGAAGCCCAGGAATGCGATCGGGAAAGCCGCCGCCCGCTTCCGCGCGCTCCGCCTTGCCGCCGCCGCGGCCCTCGATGATGGCGGCAAGCTCCTTTATGAGCTGGTCCGCGCGAATCTGGTCGACGAGGCCTTTCGAGACTTCCACGATGACAGACACCTTGTCGTCGTTGACCGCGGTAGAAATGGCCACCCAGGGCTCGCTCTGGTGCTTCTCCTTGAACATGTCGACGACTTGACGATGTTGCTTCTTTCCATAGCCGTCGAGAGGCGCGGGCGTCCACACTAAAACGTCGCCGATCGTCGTCGTCGCGGCATCGGCGCCGCTCGAGCCGCCGGTTGCGAGCTTCAGCTTGAGCTCTTGCACTTCGCGCTCTTTGCGCTTGAGCGCCTCGCGGAGCCGCGAAGCCGTTTGAGAGAGCTCTTCCGGGGGCGTTTTGAGCGCATGGCTGGCTTCATCGATCAAAGCCCTTTGCTTCTGCCACTGCTCCATCGCGGCAAGACCGGTCAAAGCTTCCACACGCCGGATACCGGACGCGACTGACGATTCGCTCGTGATGATGAAAGGGCCGGCTTCGCCCGTGCGGCGTAGATGGGTCCCGCCGCAAAGCTCGAGGCTAAAGTCTGGAATCTCGACGATGCGAACACGGTCACCGTACTTCTCACCGAAAAAGGCCATGGCGCCGCGTGCGAGCGCGTCGTCGAGAGACAGGGTGTCGGTGGCAACATCCAAATCCTCCTGGACCTTCTCGTTCACCCGGCCTTCTATTTGCTGCAGCTCCCCGAGCGTCATAGGCGCGAAATGCGAAAAATCGAACCTCAATCGATTGGGCGCAACGAGAGAGCCGGCCTGCTTGACGTGAGGGCCGAGGGTTTCTCGAAGCGCCGCGTGGAGCATGTGGGTGATGGTGTGGTGCGATGCCGCGCCTTTGCGCGACGTGGCGTCGACACTCGCGACGACTCTTTGGTCCTGTCCGAGGGTCCCTTTGCTCATGCGGACGTGATGGCTCACGAGCTCGCTCACCGGCGACTGTGTGTTCACCACGTCAGCAACACCGTCCGGGCCGGCGAGCACCCCGCGGTCACCGAGCTGGCCGCCGCCTTCGGGATAGAAGGGCGTCTGGTCGAGGAACACTTCACCTTCTTCCCCTTCGCGAAGCTCCGGCACTTCCACTCCGTCTTTCATGAGAGCGAGGACGCGCGATTCCGAAATCTTCACTTGCTCGTAGCCGTCGAAGCGCGTTTCGAAGCGCCCGCGTAGCTCGCCGTAAATAGACCGATCGGGCACGGCCGCGGCCTTTTTCCACGATTCGCGGGCTTGGCTGCGCTGACGTTCCATTTCGCGATCGAAGCCTTCGGAATCCACCGTGACGCCGGATTCGGCCGCGATGTCGACGAGCAGGTCGAGGGGCACGCCGAACGTGTCGTAGAGCTTGAAGGCATCAGCGCCAGGAAGCTCTTTGCTCTTCGCTACGTCTTCCTTTCCGAGTTTTTCTTCGAGCGCGGCGATACCAGTCGCGAGCGTCGTCGCGAAACGTTCCTCCTCGGATTGAACCACGCGTCGGACGAGCTCACGCGAGAGCAAGAGCTCCGGGTAGGCGCTCTGCATCTCCGCGATCACGTTTTCGGTCAGCTCGTAGAGAAACGGCTCCTCGACCCCGAGTTTTTTGCCGTGGCGCATCCCGCGGCGCATGATCTTCCGGAGCACGTAGCCTCGGCCTTCATTGGCAGGCATCACCCCGTCGGAAATCAGAAATGCGCTCGCCCGGACGTGGTCGGCGATCACTCGGAAAGAGACGTCGTCCGCGGACGCGCTCCGCTCATAGGTCTTGCCCGTGCGTTTGCCGATGGCGTCGAGCAGCCCGGTGAAGAGGTCGGTGTCGTAGTTGCTGAGAACATTCTGGACGACCACGGCAATACGCTCGAGGCCCATACCGGTATCGACGCTCGGCTTGGGGAGAGGGTGCAGCTTCTTATCCTCTGTGCGATTGAACTGCATGAAGACAAGATTCCAAATCTCGAGCCAGCGGTCGCACTCGCAAGCGACGCCGAGGCATTCCGTTTCGTTGCAAGGCCATTGATCGCCTTGAAAGAAATGAATCTCCGAGCACGGACCGCAGGGGCCGGTATCGCCCATGGACCAAAAGTTGTCCTTTCGGCCGAGCTCGTGAATGCGTTCGGGCTCGAAATATTTGCGCCAAAAATCGTAGGCCGCGTCGTCGCGCGGCACGTCGTCATCGCCCTCGAAAATGGTGACGGCGAGCCGCTCGGGATCGAGCTTCAGCTCGTCGACGAGGAATTCCCACGCGAAGTCTATGGCATCTTTCTTGAAATAGTCGCCGAAGGAAAAATTGCCCAGCATCTCGAAGAAAGTGTGATGCCGCGCGGTGACCCCGACATTTTCGAGGTCGTTATGTTTCCCGCCGGCTCGAACGCATTTTTGAACCGTTGTCGCCCGGTTGTAATCGCGGGTCTCGAGGCCCAGGAACACATCCTTGAACTGATTCATACCCGCATTGATGAAAAGAAGGGTCGGGTCGGAAACGGGAACGAGCGAAGAGCTCGCGACGACACGATGCCCTTTTTGGGCAAAGTAGTCGAGGAAGCACTTTCGGATGTCTTTAACCTTCATGACATTCATTTCGGGTCAATTTTTTGTCGATTCTAGCCCTTCAGTATCCCCGAAATCGCGGCTCGATACCAATTCATGAGCGGTCTCCGGCGTGAATCCTCTTGCAAGCAGGTGTCGATAAGCGCGTGCTTGGCGTTTTGCGGGAGAAAGCGCCCTCCGCTCGCTAGAGAGAAAACGGAGGAGCGCGCGCTCACCGGCCTCGCGCTCTCCGAAGGGGAACACTTCGGCGAGCGCCGCCTTGATATGTTGGTCGGCGAGTGCCAGCGCTTTTAGCGCGGTCTCGATGCGCGCGGGACCCCAGCGCCGACGCTCTGCTCGCTCGCTCGCGAAATCGCGCGCGAAAGCCACATCGTCTAAATAGCGCCGTTTCCGAAGAAAATCGATCGTTTCGACGATCTCCTCGACGGGATAGCCGGCACGAGCCATCTTACGCGTGAGCTCGCCTTCGCTATGGGCGCGGCGAGTTAGCCGTCTCAGCGCAAAGTCGCGTGCTTTGGCCCTGGGGCGTTTGGGAACGGGCTCAACAGGATCATCAGGTGAGCTCGAACTCGCTTCCTCCACCGGCACCGCCCTCGTCCATGAAGTCGGTCATGCTACGTTCCATCTCCTCTTGGGCTAGGTCACTTGTGGACTGGATGCCCTGGATCTTGAGCTTGAACTCGTCCGGGTTGCTAGCGCGCCTTAAGGCCTCATCGTAAGTGATGAGGTCTTTCTTGTAGAGATTGAAGATAGATTGATCGAAGGTCTGCATTCCGTACTGGGAGACGCCGGCCGCGATCGCCTCGTGGATGAGCTTCGTTTTGTCTTTGTTGATGATGCAGTCACGGATGAACGGGGTCGCGATCATTACTTCTGCGGCGGGAACACGGCCATGCCCGTCCGAGCGCGGGATCAGTCGCATGGAGACGACGGCTTTCAGGACACCCGAGAGCTGCAGTCGAATTTGTTTCTGTTGGTGCGGCGGGAAAACAGCGATGATGCGGTTGATCGTTTCCGTGGCATCGAGGGTGTGGAGCGTGGAGAGCACCAAATGCCCGGTTTCCGCCGCTGTTATGGCGGTCTCGATGGTCTCGTAGTCCCTCATCTCACCGACGAGGATGACATCGGGGTCCTGACGCAAGGCGCTCCTGAGCGCCCCGGCGAAGGTCTTCGTGTCGACTTCGACCTCGCGCTGGTTCACGATCGACTTTTTGTCGCGGTGGAGAAACTCGATCGGGTCTTCGATCGTCATGATGTGCTCGCAGCGATGCGAGTTGATGTAGTCGATCATTGCGGCGAGCGTGGTGGACTTTCCCGAACCGGTCGTCCCGGTGCAGAGGAGGAGGCCGCGGGTCTCTTGCGAGATCTTCTCGAGCACGAGAGGCAGGCCGAGCTCTCGGATGGTGAGAATTTTCACCGGGATGACGCGAAGGACGAGGCCCACGGTGCCGCGCTGCTGGAATACGTTGGCTCGAAAACGTCCGAGACCAGGAACACTGTAGGCGATATCGATCTCGAGATTGTCCTTGAACTTCTGTTTCTGACGGTTACTCATGATCGAGAACGCCATCGCGATGGTGTCCTCTTGCATCAACCGCTTCATTTCCACCAGCGGAACGAGCTCTCCGGCGACGCGAATGACAGGATGGCTCCCCACCTTGAGGTGCAAGTCGGAGGCCTTGCGCTCCGATGCGACTTTTAACAAGTCGTTAATATGCATGTTCTGTCCCTGCTCCTGGTGAGGTTATGTCGATGCCAAAGACCGGGAGGACCCGTATATGAGAACGCGAATCCCATCGCTAGCTTGTGCTGAAAAAGATTCCTCTATGATTATGCTAGGTAAAAACCCTTGTGTTGTCAACACATCGAGCGATCGACGGCCCGGTGGCTGAGCCGAGACGAACCGGATGTTATACTGCGCGCCGCTCAAATGTTTCTGCTCGGACAACAACTCGGCAAGTACGAGATCCTGAAGACCCTTGGGAGTGGGGGATTCGGTACCGTGTATCTCGTCCGCGATACGTGGATCGAGAAGAAAGTCGCGATCAAGGTGCCGCACAAGCAAAATGGCGAGTTCGACGAGCTGTTGCGCGAGCCGAGGCTGCTTGCGGCGCTAGACCATGCAAACATCGTCCGCATCGTCACCGCCGAGAAAGCCGACGACTATTTCTTTATCGTGATGGAGTTCGTCGAAGGTGAGAGTCTCGAAGCGATGATCGATCGCGAGAAAGGCCTCGGGATCGAGCAAGCGACCGACTTCGCGCGCCAACTTGCCACGGGTGCCGAATATGCCCACGCTCAAGGTGTTCTCCATCGCGATCTGCGGCCGGGGAACGTTTTGGTGACACCTGAGGGCCGGATCAAGATTACGGATTTCGGCACGTCCCGTTTCCTCGAAGTGGCCGAGCGAGCGTCGACGATCATCGGGAGCCCGCCTTATATGGCGCCCGAGCAGTTCCAGGGACGCGCCATGTTCTCCTCCGACGTCTACTCTCTCGGCGTCATCATGTACGAGATGATGACCGGCGTCCTCCCTTACTTCAGTGCCAATCCGAGACAGCTAGAGAAGATGGTGCTCTCCGGTCGCGTCGTGCGGCCCCGCGAGCGCAACAAAGCCATCCCGGTCGAGATGGAGGAGATCATCATGCGCGCGCTGGCGCCCGATATCTCCAACCGCTACCAGCGCGCGGGAGAGCTGTTAGACGACCTCGGCACCGCGAGCGAGATCGACCACCGCGCCTCCCGCCTCGAAGACATCCGTTCGAGACTGAGAGCAAGAGAGAAAACCTCCGCAGGCTTCTGCTGGAACTGCCGTAAACCTCTCCACGCGCGAAGTTCGAGCTGCCCGTTCTGCGGAGAATCGCAGTAATTTCAGGTGGCGGTGAGGTCGCCGGATAGCCATTGCACTACGGCGGTGGCGGTTATGGCGGCGGTCTCGGTGCGGAGGGTTCTGGGGCCTAGGCTCAGCTCCAATACGGAGCGTTTGCGGGCTAGGGCGAGCTCGCGGTTCGACCAGCCTCCTTCGGGGCCTATGGCGATGATGGTTTGATTGCCCTGTGGCTTTTCCCGGAGCGGGGGAGCGCCGGGTCTCAGGAGCAAAGTGCCGCGCTTGATGACGTCGACATTGTCGAATGGTTTCGGCGTTTCGATGCGCGGGAGAAGGCTGCGGGCGCTTTGTTTTGCCGCTTCTAATGCGATGCGGCGCCAGCGTTCCAGACGTTCTTGGATCCATTCTTCATGCACTTCGCCGTGGTCGGTGATGAGTGGTTGTACGGCCGTCACGCCGAGCTCCGTGAGCTTCTGGACGATGAGCGACATCTTCTCGCCTTTTGGCACCGCGATGGCGAGGGTGAGTGCTATGGGGGACTCGTGGGCGGGGAGGGGGTCGTCGAGCTCGAGCTCGACGGTGTCCTTGTGGATGCTGGCTACGCGTGCGGATTTTGCCGTGCCGCGTCCGTCGAAAAGTGCGACCGTGTCGCCCGCGCTCAGTCGAAGCACATGGATGAGGTGGTGGGCTTCGTCGCCGGTGAGCTCTACGGACGGAGCGTCCAGGTGTTCCGCTAGAAAACGCCGCTCTCGACTCAACAGCACGGCCTTTCGAGCGCGAGTGCCGCCCATTCGCCGTCTTGCCGTCGCTCTTTGACGACGCAGTCCTTTGGGAGGGCGTCGATAAATGCGTCGAGCTCGTCGACGAGCAGGCCCGATAACAGGATCGTCCCCCACATCTGAGGGACCGCTTGCTCGAGCACGGCGGAGATGATGTTTGCGACCACGACGTCCGCCTCGATGGCTCCCATCGTCTGGAAGCTACGAGATATCGGATAGTTATCCAAAGAGTTTTTCGAAGAAGCTCTTCTCTGTTCCCGAAACGCGTTCGCCCATTTTGGGCGGTGGTGTCAGCTCGCCGAGCGTTAGCAAAAGTGAGCGCTGCTCTTTCGTGAGCTTTTGTGGCGTGACGACGTTCACGACAACGATCTGATCGCCGTTTCCAGAGCCGCTGAGCCGGGGGACACCTTTATTGCGAATCTTGATGATGGTGCCGGTTTGCGTGCCCTCGGGGATGCTGATACGCTGCGTTCCGTGGATGGTGGGGACGTCCAGCTCGGTGCCGAGCGCCGCTTGAGCGAATGTGATCGGAAGCTCGAGAAGAATTTCCTCGCCGTCGCGGCGAAACATGCGGTGGGGTGCGACGCTCAGAACAACATAGAGATCCCCGGGCGGCCCGCCTTGGCCGCCCGCTTCACCTTCGCCCGTGCGCCGCAGGCGTGAGCCGTTATCGACCCCCGCTGGGATCTTGAGCGTGAGCTCGCGCTCCCGAGCGACATGGCCCGTGCCTGCACATTGCGCGCACGGGTTCGGTATGAAGCGTCCCGTTCCCTGACACTGCGTGCAGGGGCGTGCGACGACGAGAAACCCCTGCTGGTAGCGCACCTGCCCGTGACCGCCGCAGGTGGGGCAGGCTTCTGCTCGTGTACCCAGAGTCACTCCCGAGCCGGCGCACTTTTCGCAGAGCTCGTTCCGCGGTATGAGAATGCGGGTCTCGGCGCCTCCGACGGCCTCTTCGAAAGTAATTTCGAGGTCGTAGCGCAGATCGGCGCCGCGGGTGTTGCGGCGTCTTCGAGCCCCGCCGCCGAAGAAGTCCCCAAACAGCTCTTCGAAGATGCTGCTGCCGCCGCCAAAGATGTCGCTGAACTCGCGGAAGATGTCCGTGTTTATTTGCGGTCCGCCCCGGAGCCCCTCGTGCCCATATCGGTCGTAGACAGCACGCTTCTGCTGGTCAGAGAGGATGCTATAGGCTTCGGCCGCCTCTTTGAAGGAGTCTTCTGCTTCTGGGTTGTCGGGGTTCTTGTCTGGGTGGAATTGGACGGCGCGCCGGCGATAGGCCTTCTTGATGTCGGGCTGGCTCGCCTGCCGATCGACACCGAGCACTTCGTAAAAATCGCGTTTCGTCGTACTACTCAAAATGAATCTCCCGACCAATTGGATCCATTATAGAGTTTCTCGTCACGGAGGGCGGTCGGAACGAACGTCGGCACTGATGACTGATGACGGATAGAGATGTTTTCTTGCGCAGGCACTAACCGCGCAACATGGCCTGCCCAAGAGCCTCCGCGGTGGTCTCTAAAATCGACAGCGCTGCCTGAAGCTCGTGGAGTGAGCCTTCCTTTGCTTGGTCCGCCTTGGTGAGCGCTTGGGTCGCAGAGCTCCGCTCCTCCTCGGTCAGCTTTGCGGAGAGAAGCTCGAACGTCTTCCGTGTGCTCTGCGTGAGACCCTGGAGTTGGCCAACGATGCGGTCCCGCTCCTTGAGTCCTTCCTCTATTTGCAATTGTTGATCGCTCTCGGTACGCGCTTTATCGACCTCGGTTTGTGTCAAACCGCTTGCCGCGCGCACGGTGATGTTCTGCTGGCGCCCCGTTGCTTGATCGAGCGCGGTCACTTGCACGATGCCGTTTACGTCGATCTCGAAAATGACTTCGATCTGCGGTACACCTTTCGGGGCAGGCGCGACATCCGTCAGCATGAAGCGGCCGAGCGACGTGTTCTCGTGTGCCATCGTGCCCTCGCCCTGAAGAACGTGCACTTCGACTTTGTTCTGATTGTCGGTGACCGTTGTGAAGACCCGGCCCTTCTTCGTCGGGATGTTGGCGTTGCGATCGATGAGCGATGTGAAGGTGCCGTCCTTGGTCTCGATACCGAGCGTGTGGGGCGTGACGTCGAGCAGCACGAGGTCGGTCACGTCGCCCTGCATGATGCCCGTCTGGATTGCGGCGCCGATGGAGACGACTTCGTCGGGATTGACGCTACGGTTGGGCTCTTTGCGGAAAATGTTCTGGATCGTCTCTAGCACCTTGGGGGTACGGGTCTGGCCCCCCACTGGGATGATGTCGTCCAAATCCGCGGCCGCCAGCCCCGCATCCTTGAGCGCGTCTTCGCAAGGTTTGCGCGTTCTTTCGAGAAGCGGCTCGATCATCTGCTCGAACTTCGTCCTGGTGAGAACTGTGTTCAAATGCTTGGGACCGCTCTGATTTGCCGAGATGAAGGGGAGAACGATCTCGGCCTGGGCCTGCGTCGAGAGCTCACATTTGGCCTTTTCCGCGGCTTCTTTGAGCCGTTGGAGTGCCATGCGATCCCCGGTGAGATCGATCTCGTTCTCGGTTTGGAACTCCTCTACCAGCCAGTTGATGATGAGCTGGTCGAAATCTTCACCGCCGAGATAAGTGTCGCCGCCACTGGCGAGTACCTGATAGATTCCGGCGTTGAGCTCCAGGATCGAGACGTCGAACGTGCCGCCGCCGAGGTCGTAGATCGCGACCTTTCCCGTCGCTCCCTCGGTCATGCCATAGGCGAGCGAAGCCGCTGTCGGTTCGTTGAGAATGCGTTGTACATTCAAGCCGGCAATCGTACCCGCGTCCTTGGTCGCTTGCCGCTGCGAGTCGTTGAAATAGGCCGGCACCGTGATGATGGCTTCTTCGACCGGCTCTCCGAGGTAATCCTCCGCCGCGGCTTTCAGCTTCTGCAAGACGATCGCGGCGAGCTCGGGCGGGCTGTAGACTTTGTCGTCGATCTGCAGATGTGCGTCGCCGTTCGCTGCTTCGACGATTTGATAGGGGAGAACCTTTTGCGCGTTCTGTACTTCCGGCGAACTGAAACGGCGCCCGATCAAGCGCTTCACGCTATAGACCGTGTTCTGCGGATTGGTCAATGCCTGCCGCTTTGCGATTTGCCCAACGAGCCGCTCACCTTTGCTCGTGAAAGCCACGATCGACGGGGTCGTGCGCGCCCCTTCCTGGTTTGGGATGACCTGAGGCGTGCCACCTTCCATCACCACGATACAGGAGTTCGTGGTTCCGAGATCGATTCCGACGACCTTACTCAATGTAGTGCTCCTTCATGCTCGACACTCATTCTTCCTGCGGTACGACGCGGTTCTCGTCCTCTTGGACGCTCTCGTCATAGTTGTCCTCGACCGGCCTACCCTCGGCAGGCTGAGACACGTTGACCATAGACGGTCGCAACAGCCGGTCCTTGTACAAGTAACCTTTCTGAAGAACTTCCACGACGGTGCCTTCGGGATGCTCGCTCGTCTCGACTCTGCCGACGGCCTCGTGAACGTGAGGATCGAACGGCTTGGCAATCGCCTCGACCTCGAGCAGCCCCTGTTTGGTCAGAGCATCGTGGAATTGCTTGTGGATAATTTCGACACCCTCGATCAGCTGTTCTTCGCTGCCGGTCTTCGACGCGGCGATGGCACGTTCTAGATTGTCGAGTACCGGCAAAATCTCCCTCATCAGATCCGCTACCGCGAATTTAATCGTCTCCGCGCGCTCGCGCTCGACACGCTTCCTGTAGTTCTCGAGCTCCGCTTGCTTGCGTTGTGCGAGCAACCGCATCTCCTGCGCTTCGGCGGCGAGACGGTCGAGCTCCTGCGCCTCCGCGGGCGGTTCGTCGCCCCCGTCGAGACCGTCGAGCTCCTGCGCCTCCGCGGGCGGTTCGTCGCCCCCGTCGAGACCGTCGAGCTCCTGCGCCTCCGCGGGCGGTTCGTCGCCCCCGTCGAGACCGTCGGATTCCGGCGGCGAAGAGCCAGCGGGTGACGCTTCTTGGTGATCGACAGAGCTCGACACCCCTTCGGCTCTCTCCGAAGCTTCGGCTGAATCGACTGCGACCTCGACTTTATCGTACTCGACACCGGTATCCGCTTCCGTTCTTGTAGTGTCGTTCTCGGGTGTCTTTTTATTATGGCGCTTTTTTCTAGACATGAATACTCATGGCGCTGGCGCTCGTTGGTCTCGAGCGCCTACCCATTTGCTCGCGAACCCGTTTTTAGGGAACCCTGCGCTTTTCGAACAAATTAATTGGCTAGCTCGCGTCCCGCTTGCGTAATGGCGGCGGACAGCGAACACGCGATGTAATCAACGACGGAAATAAATCGGGCATATTCCATCCTCGTAGGCCCCATGATACCGATGGAACCGAGCGGTTGGCTGCCATTCGAATAACGGGCACCTATCAGGGAGATGCCTTCGAGAACCGGGACCTGCGCCTCCGAGCCGATGACGATCCTGAGACCGGAGCCATCGAGGCACGCGTTGAGGATCCCGATTAGTTTGTGCCGCTCTTCGAGCGTCTCGAGTAGCTGTTGAGCGTGCTCGATGTTCTTGACGAATTCGGGCCTCTGCAACATATGCGAGGTGCCCTCGACGTAAATTTCGGATGCTGGCTCTTCCGTGAAGGCCGCGTCGGCTATCGTTAGAGCGTTCCGAACGAGGCCATTGACCATGGCCTCGATTTCTTTCAAACGATGCAATAGAAGCTCGCGCGCTTCCGAGAGCGTGTAGCCGCCGAACTGCTCTTCGAGATAGCGCGCGCATTGGGCGAGATCATCACCGGCGAGATCGTCGGCAATCTCGATCACGCGATTCGTGACGTGACCCGCTTGAGAAACCAACACGACGAGCAAACGTCGAGGCGCCATCCGTACGAAATCTACGTGATGCAACACGCTGTTGCGAGAATCCGGGCCTGTCACGAAACCCACCATTCCGGTCATCGTGGATAGCAGTCTCGACGTACGCTGGACGAGCCCGCCATGACCACCTAGCCCCGCTTCGGTCGGCTGCATTTGATCCTCGATCCATTGGCGGACGGTTGGGTCGAGCTCTTCCCCGTCCATCAGCGTGCCGACATAGAATCGATAGCCGCGATCCGTGGGCACCCTGCCGGCGGATGTGTGGGGTTGATACAGGTAACTCATTTCTTCTAAGTCCGAGAGCACGTTGCGGATCGTCGCGGGTGAATAGCCTCGGGAGTTGATTTTGGACAGCGTTCGGGAGCCGACCGGCTCGCCCGTCATGATAAAGATGTGGACCATTTGTCGCAAAATCTCGCGACTACGGGCATCGAGTGCCGGAGCTGTCATGGTCCTATTTTAGCCTTTACCTTTACGCATACGTTCGCCTGAAAGCGCAAATTCCGCTAACTCCTTTTTTACCAAGCGGCTCGCGTCTTGTCAACCCAGCGGGCCCAGCGGGATCGGCTCCTCGAGGCGCTTCCGCCTCTGGGAAGCGATATTTGGGGTCGTGCGCGTCTTTCTCACGGGCCAACTCGGTCGGGTCGTCGGTCTTCCTGCGCAATCAGAGAAGTTCTTGAACACGTTCATGGTCCCGGTTTTGCGATACCGCTACCGGCTCGCACGTCACTTTGCCTTGATACGTGTTTACACCGGCCAGCAGATGCGGATCCGCGCGGAGCGCCTCTTTGAGGCCGCGATTCGCGATATCGAGCGCAAAGGGCAAGGTAACGTTCGTGAGAGCGAAGGTCGATGTCCTTGGCACGGCGCCCGGCATGTTGGCGACACAGTAGTGCACCACGCCGTCGACGACGAAGGTCGGGTCGCTATGCGTCGTCGGGCGGGTGGTCTCGATGCAGCCACCCTGATCGACGGCTACGTCGACGATGACGGCGCCATTCTTCATTTCTCGAATCATGTCGCGGGTCACAATCTTGGGAGCTGAAGCGCCCGGGATGAGAACCGCCCCGATAACGAGGTCCGCTGCCAGCACCGACTCTTCGATGGTCACAGGGTTAGACATGAGCGTTGTGATGCGCCCTTCGAAGATGTCGTCGAGATATTGCATCCGCCCGAGGCTTCTCTCGAGCACGGTCACCTGAGCGCCGAGCCCGACCGCCATCTTGCAAGCATTGAGCCCTACGACCCCCCCGCCGATGATCGAGATCCTCCCGCGAGGGACGCCGGGAACGCCCCCAACGAGTATGCCACAGCCGCCCTGGGATTTTTCGAGGTAATGCGCGCCTTCTTGAATCGACATGCGCCCCGCAACTTCGCTCATGGGCGTTAGAAGAGGGAGCGACCCGTCATGGGACGTGATGGTCTCGTAGGCGATTCCGGTGACCCCATGCTCGAGCAGCCCGTCGGTGAGCTCCGGCAGCGGCGCGAGGTGTAAATACGTGAAGAGGATCTGTCCTTCGCGCAACATCTCGATTTCCGCCGCGAGCGGTTCTTTGACTTTGATAATCATTTCCGCCGCGGCGATGACTTCGTCTGCCGAAGGCAGAATCGTGGCGCCCGCCGAGACATATTCTTCGTTCGTGATACCGCTTCCGAGCCCCGCGCGGTCTTGCACCAAGACTTCGTGTCCGGCTGCCGTGAGCGTCTTGACGCCCCCCGGCACGAGACCGACGCGATATTCGTTGTCTTTGATTTCTGTAATGGTTCCGATTTTCATTCGTGGTGATTCCTGAGGTGAGCGGATGAGCGCCTCGATCGTGAATCGGCCGCAGGCCGCTTCAGTTCGCGCCCGACGGAGGCCTCGGGTTGCCGCTAGACACGGGCTCGGTTGGTTTGTGCTTTGGTGGCGTGGGTTTCGACGCCGGCGGTTTCGCCATTTTGCTCGAGCCGCGGAAAGTAGCACCTTCGGCGACGCGGATGACCTGGGCGGAAATATTGCCGAAAACCCTGCCTGTTTCTGTGATTTCGATTTTGTCGGACGCGGTGCAGTTGCCCTGGACCTCCCCCCGGATCGAGACGACCGTTGCAGAAATGTCAGCATGGACTTTTCCGGTCTCGCCGATCACCACGCGTTGCCCGCCCTGGACTGTGCCTTCGACGCAGCCATCGATCAACATATCGTTCTTACTGCTGAGCTCGCCTTTGACTAGGGCGTCCTTGTCGATGACCGTGGGCGGTTGTCCAGCAGCCTTCGGCGCGCTGGATGTTCGCTCGCTTACGGGCACGGCAGCGGCTGCCGGACTCGGTTCATTCTCCGTTTTTCCACCAAAGAGTCCCACGAATCCTCCTTCCAGTTCGGCCTTCCGGCCTAGCCCTCCGCTCGCAAGCTCGCTGCGGAAAGCGGCTTCCAGTTCGGCCTTCCGGCCTAGCCCTCCGCTCGCAAGCTCGCTGCGGAAAGCGGCTTTGACCTACGGCCCCTTGACGGTCGCACGCAACCCGCGGAGAGCTTATGGAGCGGGCGACGGGACTCGAACCCGCGACACCAAGCTTGGGAAGCTTGTACTCTACCAACTGAGCTACGCCCGCCCGTTTCGCACAGAAGTATACACCAGCTTCTTCACCCGTCAGAGTCTAGCTCTAGCGCGGTCACACGGCTGTAATCTGTGAGCACGGACTTGTCTCCGAGAACGATACCGCCCTCGAGAATCGAGCGATGGCCGATATGGGCGCTCCGGCCGATGAGCGCACCGCGAACGCGTGCTTCGGTGCCGATGCGGACATTGGACCAAAGCACCGAATTGCCGACGACCGCTCCCGACTCGATCCGGCAGTTGGGCCCCACGACCGCGAACGGTTCGAGATGAGCCCCGGCCTTTACGAGCGCGCCTTCGCCGATATATCCGGGCCCTTGTATTTTGGCCCCGCTTTCGACCGTAGCGGTCGGGTCGACATAGGTGCCGCCAGCATTAGGGCTGAAGCCTTCGAAGGGAAGGGCTCGGGACAGAATATCGCGGTGTACCCGCAGATATTTCTCCGGGGTGCCGATATCAATCCAATAGCCGCGATGCACGTAAGCATAGAACGGAATGTTGTCTTTCAGAAGACTCGGAAAAAAACCGCGCTCGAAGGAATAACTCTTTCCTTCGGGGATGCGGTCCAGGGTCTCTCGCTCGAGGATGTAGACACCAGCGTTGATCGTGTTGCACGTGATCTCGTCGTAGCTCGGCTTTTCCAGGAATTGCCGGACGCGTCCATCATCTTCGGTCTCCACGAGCCCATAGGCCGTTGGGTTCTCCACGGGAGTGAGCACGATCGTCGCCTTCGCCCCAGTCTCTTCATGTTGTTTCAGCACCGCTCCCAGATCGAGATCGCTCAAGACGTCTCCGTTGAACACGACGGTACGCCCAGCGATCAGCGCCTCTGCATTCTTGACGGCGCCGGCAGTGCCGAGAGGCTCGGGCTCCATCGTGTAGTGGATCTTGACGCCGAGGGACGAACCGTCTCCGAAGAGCTCTTCGATGCGCCGAGGTTGATAGGACAGAGAAAGGACGATGTTGTCGATCCCGGTTTTTTTTAAAAGCTCGATTTGTAGCGCCAGGAATGGGCGGGTGAGGATGGGGACAATGGGTTTGGGAGTATTGAGCGTCAGAGGACGCAGTCTCGTACCTTTGCCACCTGCGAGAATTACAGCGTTCATGAACCTTGAAGCCTCGAATGGCGCTGATCGTAGCACTCGGGGGATGGGAGCTTCAAGCCATGATGCGAGTCCACGAGCCGCGACCAAGAAAATGACACGGAACGTGAGAAAAAATCAGAAAAGAACAGCCACAGAGGCACAGAGGCACAGAGCCACAGAGGGTCAAGATGATTCCTTGTGCGAGAGGGGAGTCGGAGGGTGTCTCGTCGAAGACGTAAGTCTCAAAACCGGCGCCACCGCGATCGCATGGCCTGCCGCGAGCCTTTTCAAACTGGAGAGCCGCAGGAAGAGATCTCGCGAACCTCTGTGGCTCTGTGCCTCTGTGGCTGATCTTTTCTTCCCAGTTTTTTCTCAGGTCCACAGTAGAATAGCGCTGAAAGTGGTTTCCGCCCCCTCGATACGATGACGCTTCCAAATTTGCCGAACGCCCTCACGCTGAGCCGAATCTTTCTCGTGCCGTTGCTCGTTGTCGTGCTCCTTACGCGCGCGGATTTCTGGGAGCTCATCGGCGGCGCGATCTTCGGGGTCGCAGCCCTCACGGATTGGCTCGACGGATATCTGGCCCGGCGACGCAAAGAGGTCACGACGCTAGGGATTATGCTGGATCCCGTCGCCGACAAGATGCTGATCTCGGCGGCGTTCATCAGCCTGGTGCAGATGGAGCTCGTGCCCGCTTGGATGGTCGTAGTCATCGTCGGCCGCGAGTTCGCGGTGATGGGGCTACGAATGGTTGCCGTGCAACAGGGCGTCACGATACCGGCGAGCCCATTGGGCAAGGGAAAAATGGCGACTCAAGTCGTCGCGATTCTTCTTTTGATCCTCGGTGAGAAGTTCATGGGCCCCCTTGCGGTGCTCGGGCCCGTCGCTCTCTGGCTCACCGTCATCTTGGCGCTTTTGTCCGGGTTCGATTACTTCTTCCGCTTCTACAAGAAGGTTTCCGGAGATCTCCCGATGGAAGGTCTCGCCGGAAGCGAAGCTTCGAGCAAGACCGGAAGCACCGAATGACCCGCGTGCGGCCAGAAGCGCACCGACTGCTTGAGAAGGTTCCTCGGGTCTATGTCGGGCCGGATGCCGAGCGCGCGTTGTCGGGGGAGAGAGGCGTGCTCCTAGGGGCGAAGCGTCCAGAGTGGATAGACGTTCTCGCCGTGGATGCCTACACGGGCGACGCTTGGAACACGCTCGTGGCGCGCCGCTACGAGGCTCCCCGGCAGTGGGAGGCGGTGGGCCTGAGCCTGCCGTTCGAGGAGTTTCGGAAACATCGCGCGCGCTGGCTTCGAGAGCTTGTTCCGGGCGATGCGGTTGTTACCGAGAACGGGATCTTGGTTCACCTCGGCGATGTCTGGCAAACCGCCAAGCTGGCACGCTAATCCCGTAGACGGTGGGTCCAAACTGCTTGCAGAAAAGCCGCCTATTTCAGCTCGATCAAATCCCCGACCACCATGAAGTCGTAGCTTTCCATAATTTTGGCGGTGGCGTGCTCTTGTTGGACGGTCAAGACGGCGAGCTCACCGAGAACCTTCCGGGGCGCGTCCGGGTGGACGTAACGAAAGACCGTGAACAAGTTTCCCGGCACGACGCCGTCGTTCTCACCCACGTTGATGCTCACGAGATAACCCTCGCCGAGCGTAGTGATCTCTTCGAGTGACGCCACGATCTCACCGCGCATCTCACCCGTCTCCGGCGTCAAGCGCGTCGCGGCGGGCTGCCTAGGAAGAAGGGGCACGGGGATTGGGCTAAACGGCGTCAAGTAGTCGCCGACCTGCATCTCCGTGCACGAGGCGACGATCTCGGCCATTGAGCTGTCTGCTTGAGCGGCCAGGACGACGACCGCGCCGGTGCGCCGGACGTGACGGCCATCCATTCCCCAGCTGAAGTCGATGAGCCGTTGGACGTAGAAGCGGTTGCCCGCATGGACACCCTGATTCGTGCCTCGACCCAAATACATGATGTCACCAACGGCGTAGCCGACTTTCGAATCGCCTTCTTCGGTTCCGATGATGCGAAAAGTGTCGTCCTCGTTCTCCGCATAAAAGCCAGCGCAAGCTATGGTCTGCTCTTCATAAGCGGGGTAGAACGTGGGCCCTAATGGACCGCCGGCGCCCGCTTGACCGCCTCCTGGACCCGCGCCTGGGCCAGCAGCACCTCCGGCACCGGCCGCGCCGGTACCACCCGGGCCGCCGGCCGTGCCGCCTGGGCCAGCGGCCGCGCCGGGCTCGCCGGCCACATCACCGGGGCGCACCATGTCCACGTCGGGGAGCATGACTGGGTCTCCCGGATAGATTAGGTGTGGATCATCGATGTAGCGGTTGGCGTCCCAAAGTTGCGGCCAGAGATAGGGATTCTCGAGATATTGCCCCGAGATTGCCCATAGCGTGTCGCCGTCCACAATAATGTGCAGCTGGGTGCCCTCGGGGTAGCTCGTCGGTGCCTGGTAAGGAGACCAGTGCTCGGCAACAACGATCGCTTGCGCATCATCGCTCGCGTCTTGGGCCTGGACAAATGTGCTCGCAGCTAGAAAGCAACCGGCGAGACAGCCAAACGTCTCGAAGAGCACTCGAGAGCGAGAGTTGAGGAAAACCGGACCTTTGACAGCGATCCGGGATGCTCGCGTTGTCACGGCATACCTCCACGTGGTAGGGAAACGAAGATTTCAATAACTGTAACAACTCGATCTGGCAGGTGTCAAGCCGTTTTTCCTGGAACGGCTAAAGTGCTACGTGAGGGTCTACCGAGCAAAAAAGACGGTCGGCGACGATTATTGCGGTGGCTTCTTGGGCTCGTCAGTCTTCTCCACCTGGATGGTGCTGAGCTTCGCTTGTGCCTCTTCGCGGTAGAGGCTCTCGGGGAAATGGTCGACGATTTGCCGAAAGTGAGGGAGTGCTTCTTCGGGTTGGCGGCAGCTATCATAAGCGGAGCCGATGCGAAAGTGCACCTCGTCCATCTTGCTAAATGTCGGGAAGTTGTCAATCACTCGTTGGAAGCGCGGGATCGAAGCGCGACAATGTTTTCGAATCTCAAAATAGAACAACCCGATGCGGAACTCGGACTCAGCGAGGGTCTCGTAGCACTCCTCGAGCAGCACCCGCCCTTCTTCCGCGTAGCGCGAGTTTCGGTATAGCTGGACGAGTTTTTCGAACTCCTCGACAGCTAGCTCCGTTGGCTCCTGGTCGCGATCGGGGCTCTGGATTTGCCGATAATGCCCGTAGCCGATTTGATACTGGGCGTAGTCGGCGCGGGGATGGTTCGGGAAGAAGGTGAGGAAGTCACGGTAATCAGCGATCGCGAGGATGAGGTTGCTCCTGCCCTTTTGGTTGAAGTAGGAATCTGCGATCCCGAGCCGCGCATCGCCTGCGAGTTGGCTGCGCGGATAGGCATCCAAAAGCTGTTGCAAATAGCCGCGTGCTTCGACCCAGTGCTTGCGCTCTAGAGCGTTGCGTCCCATCGCCATCAAACGTTGATCGCCTTGGGCCGAAACAGGGACCATTTGCTCCGACTTGCCGCTGCAAGCGAGACTCGTTGCGAGCGCTGCCGTTACTAGCAGCTGGGAACGTTTCAACGCGAAACTGATTCTCATCGGTCCTTCGTCATATGCTCTGAGCGCTCATTGCTCCAATGCCTCAGAATAGACGAGCGGGGACCCGGTCGCAACGTCTGATTTCGAGCGCCACTCGCCAGGCTCTATAATCCTCGAATCCACTCCCACTCCCGAACCAAACCCTGACGCAGATCGGTCGACGGCGCGTAGCCAAGATCCGTTCGCGCCGCCGACGTGTCCGCGTAAGTGTCGCGCATGTCGCCTTTTTGTTTGGGGTTGAACTCGATTTTTAGCTCGCCTTTGGTCACGTCGCGAATGGTCTCGATGACTTCGAGCATCGAGACCCGTGAGCCGCCTCCGATATTGTAGACCGCGCCGGCGCGGCCGCGCTCCGATGCCGCGATCGTCGCGGCCACCGCGTCGGTCACGAAGGTAAAATCGCGCGTCTGACGCCCATCTCCGAAAAGCGAAAAAGCGTCGCCCGTCTTTGCGCATTTCAGGAGCCGGTGAAAGGCCATGTCGGGGCGTTGGCGAGGTCCGTAGACGGTGAAATATCGCAACGAGGCCGTGTTCAAGCCATCGTTGATGTGATAGAGCTCGACGAGTTTTTCGGCGGCGAGCTTGCTGACGCCGTAAGGCGAGACTGGATGAAGCGGCACATCCTCGACCATGGGAAGTGCGGCACTATCCCCGTAAACGGATGACGACGAGGCGAAGACGAAGGACGAAAGACCCGAGCTGATGGCGGCTTCGAGAAGTTTTTGGGTGGCGAGGATGTTGTTCGTCGTATAAATAGAGAACTCGCCGCCCCAACTGGCGCGCACGCCGGCCTGCGCCGCGAGATGAAAAACGCGGTCGCATCGTCTCAAGAGCGCTTCTAGATCTTGATCTTGGAGGGAGCCTTCGATGAGCTCGAACTGGTCGCTCTCACAAAGCTTTTCGAGATTCTTTTCCTTCAGGCTTCGTGCGTAATAATCGAGGAATGAGTCGATACCGATGACCGTGTCTCCGCTCGCGACGAGCGTCTCGGCGAGCGTGGAGCCGATGAATCCGGCTGCGCCGGTTACGAGAGATGTTGTCATGCGAACAACTCCGTTAGTCTTTTTGGAAGCTTGCAAATTTTGCCGTCTCTAGTGGTGGCGACGTGGAGGGTTGAGCCGGTCGCGACCACCGTTCGGTCCTCGAGGCGTGCGAGCTCGTAATCGAATCGAATGCGGGCCCGCGAAGGGTGAGTCACGGTCGTTTTGATCTCTATAACGTCGTCGTAATGCGCGGGGCTCTTATAGCGGCAATGTGCTTCGATGACGGGAAGGTAAATCTGGTCCTCGTGCTCGATATCTCGATAACTCGACCCTAGCTGCCGGAGCAAGTCACAACGTCCTACCTCGAACCACGTCAAATAGTTGGCGTAGTACGCGACGCCCATAGCGTCGGTTTCCGCGTAGCGGACACGTACCTGACAGCTGATCGCACGCAAGATGGGGTTCAAGCTTCGGTGGCCGCGAGCAGCATGTCGCGCAGGACCGAGGCGGGGTCCTCGGCTTTGAAGACGGCGGAGCCGGCGATCACCACATCGACGCCCGCCTCGGCAGCCATGGGTATCCTCTCGGCGCTCATCCCTCCATCGATCTCGATGGATAGCTCGGTGCCGGCCGCATCGGCGACACGACGGAGCTCACGCACTCTCTCGAAGCTTCCCTCGATGAATTTCTGTCCGCCCCATCCCGGGTTTACCGACATGATGATGGCGTAGTCCGCGAGAGGAAGGAGAGCCTCAATCGTCGAGAAGGAAAAGCCGGGGTTCAGCGCCAACCCGGCTTTCTTTCCGCGCTTTCTGATCGAGCTCAACACGAGGTGCGGATGGTAGAGCGTTTCCGGATGCACGGCGATCATGTCCGCCCCCGCATCCATGAACGCTTCCACCCAACGATCCGCATGCTCGATCATCAGATGCACGTCGAGCGGTAGCGACGTACATTCGCGTACGGCTGAGACAACCATCGGGCCAAAGGTCAGGTTCGGGACGTAGTGGCCGTCCATGACATCGAGATGGAGCTGGCCGGCTCCGGCCTCGTCCACGCGCGCAATCTCGGAAGCGAGCTTCGTGAAATCGGCGGATAGAATCGAGGGAGCGATGCGCATATCTTTACGGACCTTTGCTCAAATAAAGAATGATACGGTCGCGCCTGAACACTTTCGTGCCCGATGATGGGGACTGGCGCACGACCACGTTCTTCGGAACGCCTGGGTAATCCACGAGCCTGACTTGAGAGACTCTGAGCGAGCTTCGGCTCAGCCTGTCGAGGAGCTCGACATAGTCCCGGCCGATGAAGTCGGGCATCACGAAGCCTTCTTCCAGGTAACCACGAGAAAGTAGCACGGAGACGACAGTTCCGTCGCCGATCTCGTCATAAGCCTGCGGTGACTGTGCGACGATCGTATCGGGAGCGTAGATGTCGCTGTGGATCTCGACGACGCGGCCGAGGCTGAAGCCCGACTGTTCGAGGATGAGCTGCGCTGATTGGAGTGTCTCTCCTTCGACCCGCGGCACCGTGCGTCGCTCGGGACCGAGGCTGGCCCAGACCCGTATCGAGCGGCCTTTCCGAAGCGTCGTCCCCGCGGGCGGTGTCTGGAGCGCGACGAAATCCGGCGGGACCGTTTCGTGAAAGCGGTTTCCCTGAAGCACGAGGCTTAGCTCGGCCGCGGCGAGCATTTCACGCGCGCCATCGAGGCTCGCACCGGAGAGGTCCGGGACGATGACGTCGTTGCTTCGGACCGCGAGGCTGAAGGTCACGGCAGCTGCGATCACGGCGGTGGCGAGCAGGCCACCAGCGATGGCGACCGTCTCGACGATTCGCACCAAGACGGTGCGAACCCTCTTGCGTTTCGATGTGGTCTTCCTCGCGACACGGCCACGCCCGTGCTTCGATGACGGCGTGGGCGTATTTTTCTCCAGGATACGCTCACCCACGCGGTGCTTGCTGCTCACAGCCCTATTCTATCTCGCTCCGAAGCTGATGAATATTAAGAAGAGATCAATGTTAATGAAAGCGTAACGCAAAGTCGCAAAGGCGCAAAGAAATAAGCAAGAAGATGAAAGGAACCGCTCTCGTTCTCAGTGACATCCTGACGGTGCCCTTAGGGACCACTCTCTCCAATGTCGAAACGTTTGCGCGTCTTTCGGCTGCCGTGAAAGTCCCTGGCCCTGATTAGGTAGGTTAGGGCCTAGTCCCCTGTATCAGTAATTAGAACAGGTAAACCACCGCCTCTGGCGGTGC